>JASGGD010000041.1:0-28568 GCA_047605225.1 Novosphingobium sp. | reverse complement strand
CCGAGGAAGTCGACGAGGACGGCAACCCGATCCCCAAGCGTCAGGCCGAGGAAGAGGAAGAGGATAACACCCTCTCGCTCGCCCAGATGGAAGCGACCCTCAAGCCCGAGGCTCTCGAGAAGTTCCAGCAAATCTCCGGCGCAGGCTCCTTGGAGAGCATCGCGTCGAGATCGAGGATCTCGCGCAGCTGCATCTCACCGTTGTTGAGCGCTTCGGACCACTGGATGATGGCGTGGAAGGTGATCGGGCTCTCGCACAGGCCCAGGATCATCATGTCGCGACCGGCTTCGATGCGCTTGGCGATGGCGATCTCGCCCTCGCGGCTGAGCAGTTCGACCGCGCCCATCTCCTTTAGATAGAGACGCACCGGGTCGTCGCTGCGTCCAACGACTGTCGCCTTCTTTGTGTTGGCAGATTGGCGGCGAGACATGTCGCCAGTCTCACCGAATTCTGGCTCTTCATCACGATCATCGTCGATGTCCTGATCTCAGTCGGCATTGGGAGAATCATCATCATCGTTCTCGATGATCTTGACGCCCATCTCAGAGATCGCGGCCATGACGTCCTCGATCTGATCGGCTGACATCTGGTCTTGCGGAAGCGCAGCATTCAACTCGCTTACAGAGATCACACCCAACCATTTGGCGCGCGCGATCGCTTGGCGCGCGCGATGAGCCGCTCCACTGGGCCGCGGTTCAGGTCGATCAGCGGTGCGTCGTTTTCCGCGCCGTGATCGTCGTTATTCATTCGTTCGCCTCTAACCAATCTGCTGCAACCATGGCTATCGCACACATATGCCGCTGCAATGCGAAGCTACTAAATTCGCGTGCCTTCCGGCTGCCACCCGCAATTCCCAGCTTCGCTTTCCGCGGCTTCGGCCGCATCCCAATCGCCATCCAGCTTGCTGAATGATTCCGATGCGCCTTCAGGCTGGCCGAAATGGAGCGGATTGAGCTAATCTTCAATCACGAATACGATTGTCAGAGCAAAAATCGTCAGGCGAAATTGCAAGAAGGTATGCTGACCAATAGAGGCAGCCCAAGGTGCCCAATAGACATGGCGCATCAGCAGATTAATCGCAGAAATTTCCGCTACGATCGCTCTAAAACTCAACCTGAGCGCTTTGTGGAGTCCGGATAGGCGCTAACGTCGGCAGCACTGAGCGAAGCCGACTATCCTTACGAACGCTACAGCCCAATCGTTGATGGTGTTGCAGAATTTCTCGTTCCGTTCGCGCGCCTATCGATCGACTTACGCCGGGCCGATCAGCCTAGGCCATGTGTGGGTGATCTCCTCACCGGGGCCACAAATAACCTGCAGTATACAAAAACGAAAATGGCCTCACGTATGGATTGAAACGTGTTATACTATCATGGTGTTCTTAATGCACCGGCGACGAATACATGGTCATAGCGCTCCTCGTCCTCAAACAGCCTCTACCCGTACCCAGCGTCCCTCACACGAGGAGCGGCGGGCGGCATCGAGCACGGCCTGTCCCTGCGCGGCGTCGCGGAAGGTGCCCGCACGCTCGGGGATCGCAGGTTCGCGGCCTTCGATGCGGGCGCGCATTTCCGCGAAGAGACGGGCATAAGGCGGCACGTCGAAGCCCTGCGAATGCCAGCGGTCCATCTCGGTTTCAACGAGGTCGCCGATCGGGAAGGGCGCAGACGGCGGGTTGACGAGATCGGCGGGCATCGGGATGCGTTCCGCCTTGCCGCCCTTCTCGATCCACACTTCCTCCGGGTCGCCGAACGATGCCCCGCTCTGTATCCACGCCGCGCCATCGGTGCCGACGATCTTGGTCGCCATCACCAGCGGGCCGGGCGCCGCCATCGCCGCGATCAGCATGCCCTTGGCCCCGCTTTCGGTCTCGAACTGGAGCGAGTAACAATCGTCCGAGGTCATGTTCGGGCGGCCGGGCGCGAGGGTCTGGAGCATGCAACTGACGGCGGTGATCGGGTCCAGCGTGGACTGCACCTGGTCGATCATGTGGCTGCCGAACGCGCCGAGGAAGCCCCCGCCCTGTCCGGCATCCTCCCACCATGCCGCAAGCGGCTCGGCCGGGTCCTGCAGGCCGGGCTGGTGGTAGATGCGCAGGAAGTGCAGCGGCTCGCCGATCCGGCCCTCCTTCACCACGCGGCGCAGCAGGGCCTGCGCGCTGTCGAAGCGGAACTCGGCGCCCAGCATGTGGACGACGCCTGCCGCCTCGGCTGCGGCCAGCATCGCGCGGGCCTGCTCCAGATCGCGGGCGAAGGGCTTTTCGCACACGACATGCCGCCCCGCCGCCAGCGCCTGCATGACCGGATCGTGATGCGCGTGCGGCGGCGTCGCCACGGTGACGAGGCGGATCGCGGGGTCTTCCAGCGCCTCGGCCAGATTGTCGGTGGCGAGCGGAATGCCGAGCGGCGCGGCCCGTTCGCGCGTCCGTTCGCGGTCGCGGCCGACGATGGCGCGCACCTCGAACCCGGCCTGCCGCAGCGCAAGCGTATGCGCGAAAAGGCCGAAGCCGGTGCCCACTACGACGGCGCCGATCGGCTGCCCCTGTTCGCTCATGGATGATGCCTCATTCAAAGAAGTTGAGTTCGAGCAGGATGCCGTTGGGCTCGGCCACGAACAGCTGGCGCAGGCCGACCTGCGAAATGTCGCTGGTGGCGACCGCATGCCCCGCCGCCTCGATCCGGGCGAGGGTGGCGTCGCGGTCGGTGCATTCCAGCGCGACATGATGCAGCGCACCTGTGCCGGGCGCCGCAACGAAGGGCATCATGCCATCGCTGGGATAGGCGCTGTCCTGCGCGGCGATGTGGATGATCGGGCGGTTGCCGAGGTCGTACATCCAGCACCCCTGCGCGATACTCTCCGCCCCCGGCGCGATGCGGGGGTCGAGGTCGAGAAGGTCCTGCAGGAAGGCGGCGGTGCCCATGACATCGGGCGTGCGGATGTTCACATGATCGAGACTGCGCACGGGCATCGCCAGCCTCCTTTCATCAGAACTTCATCGTCAGGTCGACGCCGGCGCTGATCGGCTGGCCGTAGGTCGCGCCCGCGAAGCCCAGCCCGCCGAAGTCGATCGCCCATTCGCGATAGCCCTTGTCGAGCAGGTTCTTGCCCCAGGCCGAGATGGTGACTTCGCCGCCGGTGCCGAAGTCCAGCTTCGACAGCGTCAGGCGCGCATCCAGCAACCCGCGCGGACCGCTGGAAATCTCCCGGTTGAACGGCGTGCCGACGGTCGAGGGGTGGAAGTAGGTCCGCCCGCGATAGTTGTATTCCACATGCAGGGCCAGTTCGCCGAAGGGCAGCGGCGGCCAGACGTAGTCGGCCGAAGCGGTCCATGTCGTCGCGGCGGAGCCGGGGAACACGGCGGTGTCCTTGACGTCGACAAGCTCGTCGGTCGCCGGGTCGCGGATGAGGAACTGCTTGTACTGGCGATCGGTGTAACCGAACGAGCCGGACACCGTCAGGCCCTTGACCAGAAGCGCCTGCACTTCCGCCTCGACGCCCTTGTAGCGCGCCTTGCCCGCGTTGACGGTGATGCTGGTCGAGCCGCCCGCGCCCGCCTGGAACTGCTGCAGCTGCAGGTTCTTGTGATCGGCATAGAACGCCGCGAGGTTGAGGCGCACGCGGCGGTCGAACAGCTCGGACTTGAGGCCAACCTCGTAGGACGTCAGGTCTTCCGGATTGTAACCGGAATTGGACGAACGCGCGTTGAATCCGCCTGCCTTGTAGCCCGTCGCCACGCGGCCGTAAGCCAGAACGTCGGGGTTGATCTGGTAGTCCAGCGAGGCCGACCAGTTGAACTTGCCGAAGCTCTCCTCAAGCGTGCGCTGGTAAGGGGAAACTTGCGTCAGCTTCTTCTTGTCCTCGGTATAGCGGATGCCGCCGGTGACGCTGAGCGCATCGGTCAGCTTGTAGGTGCCTTGCGCGAAGCCCGCGATCGACTGCGAGCGGTGGCGGTAGTTGAGGTCCGCGAACGAGGGCACGAAGTAGGTGTTGATCTCAACCCCCGGCGCGATCGCGACGGGGGCGGGCAGCGGCAGGACGATGCCCGGATACTGCGGGTTGTGCTCGCGGCTCTTCTCACGGAAGTAGAAGCCGCCGACGACGAACTCGAAACGGTCGCCGATATTGCCCAGCAGGTTGAGTTCCTGCGAGATCTGGTTCTGGTGGCGCCGGTTGGTGGAGGTGAAGAATGTCGCTTCCTGCACGCCGAGCGGGATGAACTCGCCTGTGGTGAACAGCACCGGATCGACCGCGAGGCCCAGAATGCTGCCCTGCCCGTCGAACTCGTCGCCGCGATCCACGTTCTTCCACTTGCGGTAGCCGGTCAGCGAGCGCAGCGTCAGGTTGTCCGAAAGGTCGTATTCCAGCGTCAGGTTGTGGCCCTGCACGATGTCGGTCAGCTTGCCGTAGTTGTTGAGCGATAGCGTGCCCTGCCGCTTGTCCGAGATCACCGGCTGCTCACCGCCCAGCTTGACCGAATCCGCCAGGAACTGCGCCACCAGCGGGGTCACTTCCTGCAGCTGGAATGCCGAGGCGTAGCCGTCGCGCTGGTTGTAATCGAACGAATAATTGGCGCGGAACGGCCCGCCCTTGTCGTACTGCAGCGCCACGCGGAACGCATCGAGGTTCAGCGCGCCGGGGTCCTTGCTGCCGTCGCCCGAGCGGACGTTCTTCACGAAGCCGTCCATCTCGCGGTGGACGTAGGACAGCTTGGCGCTGATCCCGCTCTCGCCCAGTTCGCCGGTATCGACCGACGTGCGCGACTGCCACTGGTTGAAGCTGCCGTATGTGAATTTCTGGCTCACACCGAAGGTCTTGGCAGGCTTGGCGGTGATGAAGTTGATCGCGCCGCCGATGGTGTTGCGGCCGTAGAGCGTGCCCTGCGGCCCGCGCAGCACCTCGATCCGCTCCAGATCGACGAGATCGAAGATCGCACCCGCCGAACGGCCGATGACGATGCCGTCGACATAGACGCCGATCGGGGAATCCGAGGTCAGCACCGGATCCTGATCGCCGATACCGCGAATGTAGACGGAGATGTTCGACGAGGAGGCGGGCTGCGTCGCGGTCGAGATATTCGGCGCGATGGCGGTGAGCGAAGCGGCGTCGGTAATGCCGCGCTGCTCGATCATCTCGCTGGTGACGGCGCTGATCGCCAGCGGCGTTTCCTGCAGGCTTTCGGAACGCTTCTGCGCAGTGACGATGATCTCGTTCAGGCCCGTCGGCGCGGCGGTGTCCTGTGCTTCCTGCGCCTGCGCGGAAGTCGCGGCGACGGCGCAGAGCACGATGGCGGTCCCCGCCATGAGATTCCTAGAAAATTCCACCAGCCTCTCCCAAATTCTCGATGTATTATCGATGATGATGGCGATATGCGTATATTTATGGCGATATGTCAACGCATATGATAGGAGCACTGCCAACGGCGCGTTTCCCTGCGCAGCCGAGTGTGGAGAGAGGCGTGGATTTCAGCTTCAACAGCTACAACGAGTCGGCGTGGTTCGGCCTTGCCCCCGATCCGCGCTGCACGATCACCGCCGCCGCGCGGGCCGGATATGCACGTGTCGGCCTCGATTTCCCGACGCTGGCCGCCTTCTGCGACGGCCACGGCACGATCGGCGATGTCGCGCAGATGCTCGCCGACGCGGGGATCGGCTGCAGCACCGTCACCGCTGCCGGGATGTACGGCGACGGCAATGACGTCGGCGAAGTCACGCGGCGTGCGGGTGAATGGGCCTCGGCGCTGGGCGCAGCCTTCCTCCAGAGCAACTTCATGACCAGCGACCGCGCGCAGCAGGTCGGCGAACTGGAACAGGCCTGCCGCGCCGTCGAGGCCGTCGCACCCGGCGTGAAGATCGCCATCGAGCACATGCCGATCTTCGGCCTCAACCTGCTCAACGATGCGGTGGAAGTCGCGCGGGGCGTCGGCTTCGAGCGTGCGGGCGTGCTCGTCGATGTATGGCACGTCAGCCATGGCGGCGACACCTGGGCCGATCTGGAGGCGATGCCGATGGAGGCGGTCGCCTATCTCGAACTGTGCGACGCGCTCGCCCCGATCGGCGACGATCTGCAGGTCGAGATGACCGGGCGGCGCACGTTCCCCGGCGAAGGCGTGCTCGACGTGAACCGCTTCTGCCGTACGTTTGCGCAGGCCGGCTACGACGGCATGATCAGTGTCGAGATCGTCAGCGAGGCATGGCGCGGCGGCGACATCGACGAGTTCGCGGCACGCGGCCTGTCGGCAACCCAAAGCGTCTGGAACGGCGCGCGATAACCACACAATCACAAGAGGAGAGTGCAATGGCGATCACCGGTGTTTCCCACATGGGCCTGTGCGTGTCGAACCTCGATGCGGCGCTGAAATTCTACTGCGACATTCTCGGCTTCGAGAAAGTGGTGCAATTCAACGTCGATGGCTCCACCACGGTCCAGAACCTGCTCGAACTCGACAAGCTGAAGATGAGCCTGACGTTCGTGGAGCGCGACGGACTGCGCATCGAACTGATCGATATCGCCAATCCGCGCCCGACCGGCGGCGGCAAAGGTGCCTTCAACCGGCTCGGCTACACGCACCTGTCGGTCAAGGTGGCCGATTGGGACGCCGAACTCGATCGCCTGCGCGCCGCCGGGGTCGATCTCATCGAGGAAACGGTCGGCACCGAGCCCGATTCCAACTCCCGCTTCGCCTTCATACTGGACCCAGACGGCAACCGCGTGGAACTGTTCGGCCTGATCGACGAAACCGGCCGCGCGCCCTGGGACTTTTCCGTGACGGTCTGACGCATACCCCAAGGAGAGATGCATGCTTTCGAAAGTGACCCTTGCCGGAACCGACCTGTCGGTCAGCCGGCTGTGCTACGGCACCAATATCCTCGGCACCGCGGTATCGCAGGAGCAGGCCGATGCCCTGCTCGATCGCTTCGCGGCGCTCGGCGGCAACTTCATCGACACCGCGCGCGGCTATGGCGACTGGGTGCCGGATGCCCCGGCAGGCGCCAGCGAGCGCGCCATCGGCCAGTGGCTCAAGGGAAAGAACCGCGCCGATTTCGTGATCGCCACCAAGGGCGGCATGTTCGACATGCGCAAGGGCGACTGGCGCAACCGCTGCACGCCCGAGGACGTGGCGCAGGACCTGTCGGAAAGCCTCGAACACCTCGGCATCGACAGCATCGACCTCTACTTCCTGCACATCGATAACCCCGAAGTGCCGGTGGAAGCGCTGATCGACGCTCTGCTCGGCCACCAGGAAGCCGGGCGCATCCGCCACTTCGCCGCATCCAACTGGTCGGCGGAGCGTATCCGCGCCGCCAATGCCTATGCCGCCTCGCTCGGCAAGCCGGGCTTCGTCGCCTCTGAAACCTTCTGGGGCCTTGCCGTGCCGAATGTGGAGAACGCCGCGCAGCAAGGCTACCAGCACTACTATGAGGGCGAGTACGAGGAGCTGCACGCCGCCGGCCTGCCGATCATCGCCTATGCCGCGCAGAGCGGCGGCTAT
This sequence comes from Novosphingobium sp., assembly GCA_047605225.1. GTDB lineage: Bacteria > Pseudomonadota > Alphaproteobacteria > Sphingomonadales > Sphingomonadaceae > Novosphingobium. The sequence continues at coordinate 21,079 of JASGGD010000041.1, read as the reverse complement.
TTCACCAAGCTGGCCAAGGGCGCAGACGCAGTGGGCGACACCCTGACCGCGCGCTACGATCACCCCGCCAATGCCGCGCGCTTCGCGGCGGCACAGGCGCTGGCGGAGAAGCACGGGGTTTCGGTCAATGCGGTGGCGCTGGCCTATCTCACCAGCCAGCCCAACCAGACGATCCCGATCTTCGGCGGCTCCAAAGTCGAGCAGATCGAGGACAGCGTGAAGGCCGCCTCGGTCACGCTTTCGGCCGAGGAACTGGCGCAGCTGCGCGCGGGATAACGCTTCGGTAAAATCTGTTGACTCAGTCAACAATATGGCTCCAATGGCGGGCATGGATACCGCCATTGAAGCCATTCGCACGTTCAATCGCTTCTTCACCCAGCATGTCGGCGCGATCAACGCGCGCTTTCTGGATTCCGATGCGAACCTCCCTGAAGCGCGCCTGCTGTTCGAGATCGCGCAGCGCCAGCCGGTGACGGCCAGTACGCTGCAGGCCTGCCTCGACCTCGATCGCGGCTATCTCAGCCGGATGATCGCTCGCTTCGAGGAGCGCGGCTGGACGCTGCGCGACCAGATCGAGGGCGACGCGCGCAGCCGCCCGATCCGCCTGACGGCGGCGGGAAAGGAGGCATTCACCCAGATCGACCAGCGCCAGCGCGGCGCCGTGGCGCATGACCTCGACCGGCTCGGCCCGGTGGAGCAGGGCGATCTGGTGCAGGCGCTGACGCGGGCGCGGCTGCTGCTCGATCCCGACGCGGCGGCGGAACTCGTCATCCGGCCCGCGCGGGTCGGCGAAGTCAGCATGGTCGCGGCGCGCCAGTCGGTGCTCTACGACGCCAGCCACAGCTGGGGACGGGGGCTGGAGGTCGTCGAGGCGGAAACCACCGCCGCCTTCCTGCGCCGGTTCAGGCCGGGCGAGGAACAGTGCTGGATCGCTGATCTGGGCGGCGTGATGGCAGGCGCGGTGTTCCTGACCAACGAAGGCGACGGCGTCGCCCGGTTACGCCTGTTGCATGTCGAACCGTTCGCGCGCCGTCGCGGCATCGGCGATGCGCTTGTGCGCCAGTGCATCGATTTCGCGCGGGAACGGGGCTATTCGCAAGTCTTCCTGTGGACGCAGGCGGTGCTCGAAAGCGCGCGGCGCATCTACGCCCGCAACGGCTTCGTGCGCACGGCGGCAGAGGTCCACCACGAATTCGGCGAACCCGTCGACGGCGAAAGCTGGCAGTTGATGCTGAACAATGAAGATTGACAAAGGCGCCTGCGGATCGGGCGCAATTCCCCCGAACGACCGAGAAGGGTGGTGAGCGGACATAGCCATCCTCCCCGGTACGGGGAGGATGGGGCGCTTCCAGACAGTCCGAATTGTCCACGCATCCTAATTCGCCTCGGGCATCTGCAGCAGTTCCACGATTAGCGGATCACCCGACCTCTCGTAGTAGCCATAAGCCACCTCGGGCGAGATCCGCGCGTGCCATACGGTGTCGTAGCCCGCCGCCGTCAGCTTCGCCGCCTGCGCATCAAGGTCTTCGGTGCGGAAGCGCAAGTGGTGCATGCCGTCGCGCCCGCGCTCCAGGAATTCGCGGTGCGGGGTATCGCCCGAAACCCATTCGATCAGCTCGATCTCCAGCCCACCGACGTAACCGAAGGCGAACCGGAGGTCGAACTGCGAAGGCGGCGCGCCGTGAAACGAGGCCAGGTTCTCCGGGAACACGACCTTGTCGAACCGCCCGAAGATCGGCGTGTACCGGGCGATCGCCTGATCCAGATCGCGCACCACGAAGCCGATCTGGTCCGGCGCCGCCAGCCCCAGTGCGGCGAGTTGCCCATCCATCTCCACCATGTCGTCTCTCCCTTGCGCTATCCGTTCTCGAACGGACGGATGATCTCTTTGGCGAAGCGCTCCATCGCGCGCTTCTTGTCGTCCAGCGACGAGCGCAGGCCCAGCGCGAACACGAACGGATACGCCACGCCCGACGTCATGCCCTGATCGTGCAGCCGCCTGAAGGTATCGAGATCGGGCGGCGTGCTGAGGCCGATCACCGTCTCGAACGGCAGGTGATCGCGCCCCGCCTCGACCCGCAGGCGTTTGAGTTCGGCTAGGATACGAGGCACTTCCTCGGGCGTATTGCCCGCGCCGATCCAGCCGTCCCCGCGCTCGGCCACGCGCCGCAGCGCCGGAGCCGAGGCGCCGCCGAGGTACACCGGCACCGGTTTCTCGGGCGCGGGGGCGATCTGGAGCCTCGGGAAGTCGTGGAACTCGCCGTGATGCTCGACCATGCCGCCTGCCCACAGTTTGCGCAGCACGTCGATCATCTCGTCGGTGCGGCGCGCACGGGTCTTGAAGGGGACGCCGTAGATGTCGAACTCGTCCTTCATCCAGCCCAGCGCCGCGCCCAGCACGAAACGGTTGTCGCTCATCAACGCCAGCGTGCCGGTCGCCTTGGCCACCTCGAAAACGTTGCGCAGCGGCAGGACATAGACCGAAGTGGAGAAGCGCAGGCGCGTGGTGACGGCCGCCATCGCCGCGATCGTCACCCAGCAGTCGGGATAGGGCCAGTCGGGCTCCATCATCGGCCTGCCGCTTTCGGAATACGGGTAAGGCGCCAGGACTTCCTCGGGATAGACCGCGTGGTCCGAGTTCATCACGCCGGTAAAACCCAGCTCCTCCGCGAACTTCGCCAGCGGGACGAGCTGGTCCACCTCGACCCAGCTGAGCATCTGCCAAAACTTCACTGCGACGTCTCCCCCGCGCTCAGTCCACCAGATCGCCACTGCGCAGCGCCGTCGCATCGGCCAGCGCCGCCCGCCCCCGCGCCTTGAGATCGGCCAGCGGCACGAGGTACGCATCGACTTCGGGCGGCGTCTCGCACTTGATGAAGCGCAGGCTCATGGTGCCGTGCTCGTGGTCGAAGCAGTCGATCCAGTTGCCGCCGATGCCGGGGTCTTCGCCGGCCACGACGACATAGGCCGAACCGTCTGGCTCCAGCACGGCGCGGGTATTCTCGATATAGCCGCGCCCATGCTCGTAGCAGTCGAGGTTTTCCTGGAAGATGTTGAGCAGCTGGAATATCCAGTTCTCCGCCTGCGGCACCGGGAAGTGGAACACCAGCGCCATGTCTGCGGGCTTTTCCCATACCCCGAAGGCATGGTGCCGGTCGGCCACGCCGCCGTTGCTGAGGTAGACCGCGCGCGAGAACTGCAGCTGGTTCTTGCGCTGCGCCAGATTGTCGAACCACCAGGAGCGCGGCAGTTCGGCATAGCCGCGCACCATCTGCGCCGCGCGGGCAAGGTTGGTTGCCAGTTCGTGCGGACGCAGCGGGCGCTGGCGCGGCTTGTCGATCCGCTCGATGTGCATGACCGGGTTGGTTTCCTTGGCGCGGTCCTGATGGACGATGCGCACCAGCATGCCCACGCTGTCATCGCCGATCTGCAGCCAGTCGCGCCCATCATCCGGCTTCTCGCGCGTGAGCATGACCTCGAAGTTGCCGTGCTCGTCGAAGTGGATCGCGTCGCTCGGCAGGAAGCCGGTGGTGAACAGCATGGCCGGATCGAAATTCTTGAGGCTTTCCGGCCCCTTGTCCGCCCAGTCGGTCGCGCCGACATCCGCAGATTGTGCGGCCTTCCACACCGCCAGCACGAAGTAGCCGACGGTGCCGCGATTGCCCCAGAGACGGTATTCGTGGCCCGGCTCGAACCATTCGGACAGCAGGTGGTCCTGCCCCGGATGCTGCGCATTGATCGAGGTACGCAGCGGCGTGTCGCGCAGTGCCGGATTGTCCGGCTCGCTGTTCTCGACGAAGCGTTCCAGCCCGTTGCGGGCAAGGCGGGTGAGATAGCGATACCACTCCACCCGGTCGAGATCGCTGGGGACGTCGCCCCAGCGGTCGATCTCATGGCCGGTCAGGCGCAGCGTCTCGCAGAAATCGTCCCAGGCGCGGCCGTCCAGCAGCCTCTTGCTCGCAGCTTCTGTCATAGGATCTGTTCCGTCACATCATGATGCTGTAGCCGCCGTCGGCGGCAAGCGTCTGGCCGGTGATGAAACCCGCCTGGTTGCTGGTGAGGTAGAGGATCGGCCCGGCGATATCCTCGGGCTTGCCGAACCGCTTCTGCGGCGTGCGGGCCAGCGTGGGCGCGCTCCATTCCTCGCTGGCGACGGTGTTTGCGGTCATCCGGCTTTCGGTGAGGCCAGCCGCCACCGCGTTGACGCGGATATTGCGGGGGGCCAGCCTGATCGACAGCGTCTTGATCATCTGCACCAGCCCGGCCTTCGCGGCCCCGTAGCCCGGCGTCAGCTCCATCCCGAAGAACGAGTTCATCGAGGCAATGCCGATCATCGAGGCGCCGCCCTCCAGCGTGCTGGCGGCCAGCTTGTCGGCGCAGGCATTGGTCAGGCGGAATACGCTGGTAAGCAGCATGTTGATCGAGCGCGTGAAGATCGCCGGATCGTATTCGTCCAGCCCCAGCGAGGCGAGCGCGATGCCGCCGTTGTTGATGAGGATGTCGAGCTTGTCGATGCTCGCCGCCACCTGATCGATGTTCTCACCGTTCTCGGCATCGAGCCGGAGATAGCGGTAGCCGCTGAGATCCGTATCGTAATCGGCAGCCGAGCCGCGCGTGCCGGTGATGATGACGTCGGCCCCGGCCTCGCGGTAGGCCGCTGCCGTCGCCGCGCCAATCCCGCTGGTGCCTCCGGTGACGAGGACATGCGCGCCGCTGTAATCGTACTTGATCGCATTCATGGAACTTGTCTCCTGCCCTTATTCGGGCTTCACCGGGAAGCGGTCGTAATAGAAGGCGAAGCGCTTGCGGGCCTCGGCCTCGTCGATGCCGAACACGCCTTCGAGGTCGTAGATGACCTTGCCGTGCTTGTTGCGCGGGTTCTCGTCGAGATAGGAGAGAAGCGCGCTTTCCGCCTCGGGTGTCAGTTCCAGTTCGGCGAGTTCGTAGACCTGCCGCAGCACCTTCTCCTGATCGGCCATGTATTCGTGGAACAGCAGGTCGAGCGAATTCTCCGGCCCCCAGGCGTCATGCTGGTCGATGCAGGCGCGCAGCAGGCGCTCGATGCGATCGAGCCAGAACTGCGCAAGGCCCGGCGAGTCCACCGGATCGCGGCGGATACGGTCAGCATAGCCCAGCATCGTCGTCAGCGAGCGCAGCACCGCGATCGGATCGCGATGGGTGATGACCATCTTGGCGTCCGGGAAGACCGTGCGGATCGCGGCGAGGTTTTCCATGTGCTGCGGCGATTTCAGCAGCCAGCGATTGGGGCCGCGATACCAGGTCAGCACCTGCAGCACCTTCTTCTCATAGGCATAGCTCGGGGTGCGATCGTGCGCGAAGTAATAATCGGTCCAGCCCGGAATGCGCGACTGGAACTCCCAGCTATAGCAGTTGAGGTCCATGTAGAGCAGCTCGTTGTCCTCATGGATCGAGGCCGCGTCCATGCCGTGCATTGCCGCCATGTGCGGCAGCATCGATTCGAAGTGCGTCCACACTTCGGCGCTGCGCAGCACGCGCGGGTCGGTCTCTCCCGCCGCGACTTCGACCGAAGGCACCGGCTCCTCGGACTCCCAGAGCGTCAGCGAACGCAGCCGCTCGTCGCGCGCCAGCCAGTTGACGAGGTGTGTGGTGCCGGAACGCGGAAGTCCGGCGATGAACAGCGGACGGTCGATCTGGATGTCTAGGATTTCGGGATGGCGCTTGACCAGATCCTCGATCCGCAGGCGGTTGGCCATCACGCGCACCATGTGCTGCAGCAGCACGATGCGCCCACCGCGCGTCAGGCCCTCGTCATCGTCCCAGGCCTTGAGGGTGACGGCGATGCGCTCCTTGAAGCTGTGATCGTCGCCGAAGTCGGTGAGTCCGCCGGTCGCCTCGGTAGCGCGGGCGAGCACTTCGTCCACGCTCAGGGTATCGGGATGGTCGAGCGGACCATGGCGGGCGGCGGCGATGGCAGGGGTGACGACCGGATCGGCCATGTCGTCGATGATGATGTCATGCATGGATCGGGCTGCTTTCTGTTGAATGCGAAAAGGATCAGTGGACTTCGGGAAAGCGGACGATGACCTTGGCCGAACCGTCCACGTCGGCGGCGACGCGGAAGGCGTCCTCGATCTCGTCGAAGGTGAAGCGGTGGCTGACCAGCGGGCCAAGATCGATGCTCTCGTCCGCCAGCAGGCGCAGGCATTCGTTGAACTCGTCCTCGCGGTCGGCGGCGATCGAGCCGGCGATGCTGAACTCGTTGGCCATCATCTTCCAAAGGTCGATCGGCAGCGGCTTCTTGTGGAGCGCCACGACGACAATGCGCCCCTTGTACCGCGCAACCTTGAGCACATCGTCGAGCGCCTTGCCGGACCCTGCGGCATCGATGAATACGGCGGTATCGACATAAGGCATGCCGAAGCGATCGCCGGTGCCGTGGCACTCGCCGATGCGGGCGACCATGTCCTCGCGCCCCGGATTGATCGTCGCCGTCGCGCCCAGAGCGCGGGCACGTTCGAGCCGACCGTCGGACAAGTCGGCCACGACGATGTCGGTCACCCCGCGCTGGCGCAGGCAGACCACAGTGCACAGGCCGATCGGCCCAGCGCCCAGCACCACCACCTTGTCGGCAGCGGTGACCAGCCCGATGTTGACCCCGTGCATCGCCACCGAAAGCGGCTCGGCCAGAGCGGCGCGTTCCAGCGAGAGGCCGTCGGGGATCGGGCAGATATTGCCGTTCACTTTCGCCTCGGCGACGTGGATGAAGGGCGCGAAGGCCCCGGTCGGCCCGCCACAGCCGACCATGCCGCTGTCGGGATTGACCGCGCAGCGCTGGCCCACCGCGATGTTCGCCACCGCGCTGCCGACTTTGGCGACCACGCCTGCGAATTCGTGCCCGATCGGCAACGGTTCGCTCAGCACGGTGCCGCCGCCCAGCCCGCCGATGGCGACGCAGCCAAGATCGGTGCCGCAGACCCCTACCGCACCGACGCGCACCAGCACGTCGCGCGGGCCGAGTTCGGGCACCGGAATATCGTCGATGCGCATGTCATGCGCGCCATGGACGCGCAGGACCGGCATTGTTGCCGGTGCGCAGACTTCCGATCGTTCGGACAGACTCGCCATAAATCCTCTCCACTCTCCCTTCGGAGCTGCGCAAACGTAAACTAGTCAGTTTCCAGTTTCAATGATTGCGTTTATTTTTTCTCGATGCAATACGCTTTATATGGATATGCAGCGCATAGACCCCGGCAATTCGCAGCTGTGCCCGCCTCCTCGCGGAAGTCGTGAGAAGATGGCCGAAGTGCTGCGCGTGGGCCGCAAGGTCTTCGTGGAGCGCGGCTTTCGCGGCACCACGATGGACGCCATCGCCACCGAGGCGGGCGTATCCAAGCGCACGCTCTACCTCTGGCATGCGGACAAGAGCGCGTTGTTCCGCGCCTGCATCGTCGAAGGCGCGCGCCACTTCCCTACGCCCCGGCTGGAGGAAGGCGACGATTGCCACGAAACCCTGCGTCGCTATGCCGCCTCGACGCTGATCCATGCGTCGAGCCCCTCGTCGCTCGGCCTTGGGCGACTGCTGGCCTGCGAACAGTACGACTTCCCTGAAATCCTCCCCATAGCGGCGCGGTCGCAGGAGGATTACCTCGTCATCCCACTGGCCGCCTGGCTGCGGGAGAACGGCCTCGCCACGCCGGACGACGCGCGCGACCGCGCAGCGCTGTTCATCGCGATGGCTCTGGCGCCGGTCCACGAACGCCTGCTCGTCGGCGGCGGCCAGCTGAACCGCACCGCGATCGAGCGCCATGCCGCGCTGGTGGCGACCGTATTCATGGGCGGCACGACGCCGCCTTCCGCTTCCTGAAGGGACACCATGGTCGAGAAACTGAACGAAACCGCCCGCAGCGCCGCCTTTGCGCAGTTGCAGGACTGGAAACACGACACCGCGCGCGATGGCCTGCGCCGGACGTTCACGTTCCCGGATTTCGTCGCCGCCTTCGGCTTCATGTCCAGCGTCGCACTGCTGGCCGAGAAGGCGGACCACCACCCGGAATGGAGCAACGTCTACAACCGCGTGGAGATCCTGCTGACCACTCACGACGCCGATGGCCTGTCCGAGCGCGATGTCGCGCTGGCACTGGCGATCGACAGCCTGCTGCCGTAAACAACGAAGGGCGGGACCATCGGCCCCGCCCTTCGCTCTCAACTCTGCGCCGGAATACCGCTGATGCGGATACCCGCTCCACCCGGCACCTTGTAGCGCTTGTTGATGGCGATCAGCACCGACGTCAGCGCCTCCGCCGCCGCCGAGTTCGCGAGCGGCCCGGCATGCCACGCGGTAATCCCGATAGCCTGCGCCAGTTGCACGACAACCTCGCGCGCATCGACATCGTCGCCCGCCACCAGCACGTCGCAATCGACCGCCTCGTCCAGCGCCGCGAGTTGATGCGCGGACACGTTCTGGAACGCCGAGACCACCCGCACGCCCTCACCCAGCTTGCGCTGCAGCGCCTCTACTGCGGAGCCACCCGCGGGAAGCTGCACCCGCGCGACCTTGGGCGGCACCAGCGGCACCGTCACGTCGATCAGGATCTTGCCCTGCAGATGCGCCTGCATGTCCAGAGCCAGCGGAGCCTGCCCCGCGTAAGGCACCGCGAGTACCACCACGTCGGCCGCCGCAGCGGCATCGGAATTGGCCATGCCCTCCACCGTGCCGCCGGTGGCTTCGGCCATCGCCTTCGCCGCCTCCGCCGCCCGCACCGCATCGCGTGAGCCGATCAGCACGCGGTAGCCCGCCTTCGCCCAGCGCGCGGCCAGCCCCGCGCCTTCGTGCCCGGTTCCCCCGAGCACGGCGATCACTTCCGTCATAGGCTTGTCGTCCTTGTTACAGCAGCGCGCGCGATTGCTCGGTCAGGCGCGGTTCGCCTTGTCGGCCGAGGAATTCGAGACGCGAATTGACCGCATCGGTGGTCATCTCCGGCTGCGAATCCACCCAGAACAGGTTCTCGGCCATCTTGCGCACGAAGATCGCGCAGCCTTCGTCGAGATCCATGCCGTAGGCCATCGCCATCTCGCGCATGATCGTGCGGTGGCGCGCGGCGGCTTCGGGTTCACCCTTTCCCGCGCTCGCCTCGAAGATGCTGGTCTTGAGCATCCCCGGAATAATCGAGGACACGTGGATCGGATGCCCGGCGTGTTCCAGTTCCAGATAGAGGCATTCGGTGAATGACTGCACCGCATGCTTGGTCATCATGTAGGCGGTCTGCGTCGGCATCTGCCCGAAGGCGCCGATCGAGGCGAGATTGGCGATCCAGCTCTCGCCCCCTTGCGCGATCATGCGCGGGATGAAGGCACGGCAGCCGTGGACGACGCCGTGGATATTGATGTCGAGCGTCGCTTCCCAACGCGCCGCCGGGATTTCCCAGGTATAGCCCATCGTCTCGATACCGGCGTTGTTCACCAGCACCCGCACCGAGCCATGTTTCGCGAACACCGTCTCGGCCAGTTCATCGAGCGCCTCGGGCTTCGAGACGTCCACCTGCAGCGCCTCGGCCTTGCCGCCGTTCGCCTGAATCTGTGCGACGACGCCCTCAGCCCGCTCGATCGAGACGTCGGTGACGACGACATGCATGCCAATGCCTGCGAACCGGCGCGACAGGCCCATGCCGATCCCCGCCCCCGCGCCGGTGACGACCGCCACGCCGCCGCCGAACTTGTCCTGCTCCAGAGCCATTCTCTTCCCTTTCGTCTCGTTCGTTATCAGCCCGCCGCCGCGGCCTTGCCCGCCTGTCGGCCGAAGAAAGTGCAGTCCGCCAGGCTCATGCCCGAACTGTAGCCATGCCCCCATGCAGGCAGGCCCGAGGTGCAGCGCCCGGCGGCGAACAGCCCCGGCACCGGCTCTCCCGCCCGATCGAGCACCCGCGCATCGGTGTTGGTGCGCAAGCCCCCGAGGGTGAAGAACGAGAAATAGGACCGCGCGAAATTCAGCTCCAGCGCCACGAACGGCCCCTGATCGAGCGGCGTCAGAATCGGCGCCTGCTTGTCGAACAGCGGGTCTTTCCCCTCATGCGCGTGGCGGTTGTAGAACTCCATGGTGCGTGAAAGCGTGCCTTGCGCCATGCCGAGTTCGGCCTCGACTTCCTCCCAGGTATCGCCGGTCCCGGCGATGTCGATGCGCGCCATTTCCAGCGGCTGCTCGAAGTGGGCGCTGTCGAGCAGGAGGTAGACGCAATCGCCGATCTGGTCGACGGCGTAGCGGCTGACCTGCCCGTGATAGCGGTCCTCGTTGACGAAGCGCTGGCCCTGCTGGTTGACGAAGACGCCGTAGGCATGGCTTTCCGGCATCGTCCAAGGGCACGTGGTGAAGAACTGGTCCATGTGGACCGCGTCGCCGCCCGCGCCGATGCCCAGTTGAATGCCGACGCCGTCGTCCTTCTCGCCGATCGGATCGTTCACCCGCAGCGCGCCGGCGGCATAGCGGCGCAGCATGTCCGGGTTCATCGCGAAGCCGCCGGTTGCCAGCACCACGCCGCGCGCCGCCCTCACGAAACGATCCTGATTGTCGATACGCACGACAAGGCCGCAGACCTGTCGCCCGTCTTGCACCAGCGCGACCACGCGCGCATCGGTGACGACATCGACGCCGAGCGTCCGGGCGCGCGCTTCCAGCACATCGATCAGCTTGCGTCCGCCACCCCAGCCGGTGAACTGGATGACATGGCCGCGCGGGGCCGGATAAGCCGCATGACAGAACGGCGCGGCGGCCTCGCTGCCCGACCAGATCAAGGTGGAATCGTCCACCGGCTCGATCACCTTGCCGGGCAGGTAATTGCCGCGATAGGGTACGCCCTGCGCCTTCAGCCAGTCGTAATGCGCAAGCCCCTCACGCGCGTAGAGATCGCACTTGGCCTCGTCGGCACAGGGGCCGCCCGCCATCTTGAGATACGTCGCGCAGGCCTCGACCGTATCCTCGAAGCCCGCCGCGCGCTGGGCGTCAGTGCCGCCGCCGATGTAGATTTCCCCGCCCGACAGCGCCGAAGTGCCGCCGCTACCGGAATTGCGTTCGAACAGCATGACGCGCGCGCCTGCAGCAGCGGCCTCGATCGCGGCGCAAGAGCCAGTGGCACCGAAGCCGACGACCGCCACGTCCGTCTCGAAATCCCATGCCAGAACCTGCGACACCGGACAGGGCCGGTGAATCGTGTACTCTCCCATCGTACCTCTTTCGATCGCGGCAGACGTCGCATCGAATCAACGCATCTTGCCAATTATCGTAGATAGTATGTCATTTTTTTACGCAAACAATCAGTTTTGTCGCCTCATGGGAGAGATACTGATAGATCAGTCGTCTCGCGCATAGCCGCGCACCCCGGCCATCACGATCCGGGCGATGACGCGGAAATCCTCCACCGCGATCGTGTCCGGCTCGAAGAAGGAGCGGTGCAGCATCGGCGCGATGATAAGTTCCTGCACAAGCGTTGCGTCGGTGCCGGGCGGCAGTTCGCCCCGGTCGATAGCGGCGCGGATCATCGCGATGCCCTGCTCGCGCCGCCGCGCCACCGTGGCGCGCAGCTTTGCGGCAAGATCCGCATTGTGCATCGCCTCACTGACGAGCGCGGGCAACACCGCGCGCAGCGCCGTCGTCTGCACGAAATGGGTGTACTGCTCGACATAGGCATGGACATCGGCTTCGAGGCTGCCGGTATCGGGGCGCTCCATTTCCGGCAGCCGATCGAAGGCGGCGATCGCCAGTTCCTCCTTGGTCGCCCAGCGGCGGTAGATCGTCGCCTTGCTGGCCCGCGCCCGCGCCGCGACGGCATCAAGCGTCAGCCCGGCAAAGCCCTTTTCCTCCAGGATCGCCAGCGTCTCGCGAAGAATCGCGTCATCGCGCGTCGCGTCCCTCGGTCGCCCCGGCGAGCGTTGACGCGTCCGAAGCGGAATGAGAGGCGCCGCCGCGCTGCTCAAGAGCGGCCCGTCACCGGCAGCAGCGCGCCCGTCACCGCACCGGCGCCATCACCGAGCAGGAACGCGATGACCTCCGCCAGCGCTTCGGGCTTCACCCAGCGCGCGGGGTCAACATCGGGCATGTCGGCGCGGTTCACCGGGGTGTCGAGCGTGGTCGGCAGCACCGCATTGACCCGTACGCCCGCGTCCTTGAGTTCATCCGCCATCGCCTCGGTCAGCCGCGCGACGGCGGACTTGGACGCGGTGTAGGCGCCCATGCCCGCAGCCGCGCGAGCGCTGGCAGCGGCGCCGATGTTGACGATCGCCCCGCCCGACCGCTTCAGCAGAGGCAGCGCCGCGCGGCTCATCGCCAGCGCCGTGCCAAGGTTCATGCGGTGCATGCGGTCCCAGCTGGAAACCTCGCCGCCCTCGACCGGCTCCCACACGAAGCCGCCCGCGACGTTCACCAGCCCATCCAGCCCCCCGGCGAAAGCCTCTCCCGCCAGCGCGCGCTCCGCTTGCGCCGGGTCGGCAAGGTCCACGCCGCCGATCGCCGCGCCGCTCCACCTCTCGGGAACCGGAGCAAGGTCGATCACGGCGACCCGCGCGCCCTCCCGCTCCAGCTTCGCGACGACGGCGCGGCCCAGCGTGCCGAACCCGCCGGTGACGACGATATTCTTGTCCTTCAGCATGCTCATCCTTCTTTCGCGCGCGTGGTGTGCAGGCTCTCCGCGCGTATCTTTAATGCGGCGGCGGTATCGTTGAAGGCCCGCGTCACCCATGGCCCGCAAAAGCGCACGACATGGATGCCGTTCGGGCCGGTAAAGGCATCGGTCGAAACATAGCAGCAGCGCTCCGGCCCCAGCGGTTCGATGATCTGATCGCGCCGCGCCGGATAGGGCCAGGCCGGATCGTCAGGCAGCTCCCACGAGAGCAGCCGCCCCGGCTCGAAAGCGCAGATATATTCGCAGTTGGGCGCGAGGCTGCCGGGATTGGCGTAATTGACGAGCCTCATGTGTAGCGGCGCGCCCATTTCCAGCGTCGACTGCGCCCAGACGCAGAACGGGTTCCACTCACCATAACGCGGCAGGTCGGTGAGCACGTTCCACACCACCTCCGCCGGAGCCTCGATCTCCACCGGATCGGACGCGACGAGGATCGCGGGATCGTAGAGCGTGAAGGGATCATATATTTGCGTTGCCATGGGGGCGTCTCCTCTCAGGCCGGGATGCGATCGAACAGCAGGCGCATAACCGCCATGAGCCGCGCCGCGCGGGCACGCGCCGGAAGCTCCGCAAGCGCGCGCGACGGCGCCTCCACCGCGATCGTCGCGTGGGCAGGAAGCAGCGGCAGCAGCGCGGGTAGATCGAACGCGCCTTCGCCGGGCGGCGCGCGGCCGAACACCGCCTCGTCCGTGCGGTCCGCCGGAGCCTCCAGCGGGCCGTCGTTGAGCTGCACATGACGGATACGTTCGGGCGGTAGCGCCGCGACGTCCGCCCAGGTGCCCCCGCTGCGGATCACATGAAGGCTGTCGATGCACAGGCCGACGTCAGGACCAAGCGCTTCGGCAAGCTGCAGTGCCTGCGCCTGCGTGCGCACCGTGCTGGCGGGATAGGCCTCGATCGTGACCGGCGCGCCTTCGCTGCGGGCAATCCCGACCATGCGCGCCATGCCGTCCTGCAGGCGCGCTGCCTCGTCATCCATGCCAAGGATGTTGACGGTGCCGCCAAGCGCAGCTGCGAGTGCCGCGCTGCGCTGCAGGCACGCCCAATCCGGTGCCGCATCGAGCATGAAGGGCTCGACGATGCCCACGCCCAGCCCGGTCGCGGCGAGACTCCGGGTCACCGCCTTGCGCCGCGTCGCATCGGCGACAAGGTCCGCCGCCGCGCTGATCGGGATCGGCGTGACGAACAGGCTCACCGCCGCAAATCCCGCATCCGCAGCAATGGCGATCAACTGCTCTGCGTCGAGATCGACTAGCGAGAGGTGATCGAGGCAGAAGCGCGGAGCCATCGCTCAGGCCACGATGGCCGGATGGGCGATGCGCGGCGCGCCCAGCGCCTCGCGATAGGAAGGTGGCTGGCGCCCCTGCGCCTCGGTGATGCCGTAGCGCTGCGCGGCCTCCGCCGTAATCAACGTCTGACCGTTCAGGGCCTCGCGTTCCGGGTCGTCGTGGATCGCAGCGATGACATGGCCGTTGAACTCCGGCGTCTCGGCGTTGGCCATGAAGCCTTCGTACTGCTCGGGATGCTCGGCCAGCGTGCGCTCGCTGCGCTCGGTGCGCAGCGGCCCCATCCAGAGCGACACCGCCGCGACGCCGGTGCCGCGAAAATCCACGCCCATGTCAGCGGCGAACTTGTCCACCCCCGCCTTCTGCGCGCCATAGGCAGGGCCATGCATGTAGCATACCGACCCGAACGAGGAGGTGAAGGCGATCAGCCCGCTTCCCGCCGAAACCATGATTCGCGCCGCATGCCAGCTGGCGAGGTAGTGCGAGCGCAACCCCACATCGAGGATGCCTGCCAGTCCCGCTGATTTCTCCCAGAACGGCCCCGGTTTCACGAGATCGTCATGCAGCGCCGCGACATTGTTGACGAGAATGTCGAGCCTGCCGCTTTCCGTGCGCACCTGCTCGAACAGCGCGGCGATGGCGTTTTCGTCGGCATGATCGACCTGCACCGCCCGGCCCTCGCCGCCAGCCGCGTCGATCTGTGCCGCCGTGGCGCCGATCGTGCCCGGCAGCGGCGCATCGCCTTCGCGCAAGCTACGCCCGGTGACATAGACCCGGTAACCGCGCTGCCCCAGTGCGACCGCGATGCCGCGCCCCGCGCCCCTGCTGGCCCCGGTCACCACGGCGACCGGCCGAACCTGCTCCATCCCCTACTCCATAAAATACGCATATCGTCGCTATATCTCAAATAATATATTGATAATTGAATTTTCATAGCCATATTTTCTACGCATATAACAGAATCGCGGGAGGAGAGCGTGCTACTCAAGGACAAGACGATCGTCGTCAGCGGCGTCGGCCCCGGCATGGGGCAGGCGCTGGGCAGGATCGCCGCCGCCGAGGGCGCCAGTGTCGTCCTCGCCGCCCGCAACAGCGCGTTCCTCGACGAAGTGCGCGACGGCATCGTGCGTGACGGCGGCCGGGCGATCGCGGTCCCTTGCGATGTCGCGGATGCGGAGCAGTGCCGCGCGCTGGCGGAGAACGCCGCAGCGGCCTTCGGCGGCAAGATCCACGGCCTCGTCAACAGCGCCTATTACCACGGCGACTGGACCTTCGTGGACAACACCGACCCGGCCGACGTCGCGAAGGCCTTCGACGTCAACTGCCTCGGCGCGCTGCGACTGACGCAGGCCTGCATTCCCTGGCTGGAAGGCGGCGGCGCCGTCGTCAACGTCTCGACCATGGCGACGATGCAGCCCTTCGGCACCGAGCATGGGATGGAACTGGGCTATGCCGCCGCCAAGGGCGCGCTCAATACACTGACGAAATATATGGCCGCAGACCTCGGCCGCTTCGGCATCCGGGTGAATACGTGCCGCATGGGCTGGATTCACGGCGCCCCGGTCGAAGGCCATATCGCCGCGCAAGTCGCCGCCGGTCGCCCACGCGAGGACGTGGTGGGCGAGATCACCCGCCACATCCCGATCGGCACGATCCCTTCCGAGGACGACTGCGCGCGGGCGGTGCTGATGATGGTCTCGGACTATTCGCGCGTCGTCAGCGGCGCCGCGCTCGACATCAACGGCGGCAACTGGATCGCGCCCTGAGCGCCCGAAAGGACACGACATGACCACTGGCGATCTTCTCACCGCGCCCCTCCTCGACCGCGATACCCTGCTGGGGCTGGCGCGGGATCGCGCCGGACTGTCCGACTTCGGCGACACCTGGTTCCTCGAACCGATGGACCGCTTCATCGCCGCCTCGAACGCCGAAGGACGGCTAGCACCCGCGGGCCATGCCGCGCAGACCGAGGTGATCGTCAAGGGCCTCGTCAGTCGCCTGCGGATGGTCGCCGACATAGCGCGGCACCCAGAAATCCTGGAGGAACGGGTCGAAGTCGCCGGCGTCATCCTTGGCCTGCCACGCACCGGCAGCACGATCTTCCAGCGCCTGCTCGCCAGCGCGCCGGGCATGACCGGCCTGCGCTGGTACGAGGCGCAGAACTTCGCCCCCTTTCCCGGCGAAGAACGCGGCAATCCGATGGAGCGCCGCGCCTATGCGCAGGCGATGATCGACGGCTGGCTGCAGGCCGCGCCCGAACTCGCCTCGATCCACCCGCTTGATCCCGACGCGCCGGACGAGGAAATCCTGATCCTCGGCCAGATGTTCGTCAGCACGATGGTGGAGGGCATGAACTTCGTGCCCACCTTCGCGCGCTGGCTCAACGACTACGACCAGTCGAAGGGGCACGAGGATCTGGTGACTATCCTGCGCTACCTGCAATGGCAGGACCCGGCGCGGAAGGGCCGCAAGTGGATCCTCAAGAGCCCGTCCAACCTGCCTTACGCCGAGCTATGCGCGACGGCCTTCCCCGATGCCCTGCTCATCATGACGCATCGCGATCCGGTGCAGACGGTGCCGTCCTACATCTCGATGGAGGCCGCGCTCTACAAGTTGAGCGCCACGGTAGAGGATGCCGAGGTAGGCCGCTTCTGGTTCGCCCGCCTTGCCGAATGGGTGCGCCGCTTCGAAACTGCGCGGGCGCGGATCGGCGAGCATCGCTTCATCGATATAGACTATCGTGAAGTCGCGCGCGAGCCGGTGGCGCAGGCGCAGCGCGTGCTGACGCGGATGGGCATTGCGATCGATGCCTCGGTGGATGCCGCGCTGGCCGAATTCGTGGCTGGCAACAAGCGCGAGCAGCGGCCGATGCATGACTATGCCCCGGAACGCTTTGGGCTGGACGAAGACATGATCAGGCGCGAATTCGCCGCCTATCGCGCCCGCTACATCTCGTAGATCAGGGCGCCTCGGCTGCTTCCTGCTTGACGATTTCCAGGAACAGCGGCCGCTCACCGCCGCCGTGGACTTCCAGCTTCGCCCCGCTGACATAAGCCGCTGCGGGCGAGGCGAGGTACAGCACCGCCTCGGCAATGTCGCTGCCTCGGCCCATGCGGCCGAGCGGGAGCGAAGCGGCGATGCGCTGCTGCGCGGCGGCGCTGCCGTAAGTCATCTCCGACTGTTCGGTCTCGATGAGGCCGACGATCACCGCATTGACGCGGACATGTGGCCCCCATTCCTGCGCCAAGCTGGTCGTCAGGCTGAGCAGCCCCGCCTTGGCCGCGCCGTAGATGGCCGTATCCGGCGAAGGCCGTACCCCGGAAACGCTGGCAATATTGACGATCGAGCCGCCCGTCTCCCGCAAGTGCGGATAAGCCGCCTGCGCGACATGCAACGGCGCGAGGAGGTTGAGTTGCAGGATGCGCTCCGAAAACCTCGGGCTCGCCGTCGCGGCGTCCGCCTGAGGAGAGCCCCCGGCATTGTTGACGACGAGGTCGATGTGCCCGTGCCGAAGGGCCACCGCAGCGACCCATTCCGCAACGGCAGCGGGATCGCGAATATCGCAGACATCGAACTCGGCCGTTCCAATCGCTGCTTCGGGGGCAGTCCGGCCACAAGTCGCCACCACATAACCGTCCGCCAGAAGCCGCTCGACGATGGCGCGCCCGATTCCGCGCGCACCACCCGTGACGATTGCTACCCTTGCCGCTCCCACACCTTACCTTTCATAAATCCACTTATCTCGTAGACTTATGGATCAAAAAATACGCATAGCAAGGGCAATCATTTATCCGACAGCCACGAAAGCGACCTACTTCTCGTCACTCGCTTCGACGCGGGTAATCTTGGCAATCCCCGCCTCGTACTTGAGGTTGTGAACCGAGATCGAGGTTTCCACCTTCTGCACGCCAGGCAACGGCCGGATGCGCTCCATGATGAGGTCGTTCAGGATTTCGATATTGGTGAACAGCCCCATCGCCAGCAGGCTGTAACGCCCGAGCAGCACGACGACGCAAGTGATCTCGGGAATATCCGAGAGCGCCTTGGTCAGTGCAGGAACGTGCGCGGGGTCGGCATCGATGCCGAGCATGCACAAGTTTGGCGAGCCAGCCATGCGAAAGTCGGTGACGACGGTGAACTGGATCAGCCCCTCGTTCTGGAGGCGCTTGATGCGGGTGCGGATGGTCCCTTCGGTAACCCCGAGATCCGCCGCGATGGCACGGTTCGAAACGCGCGCGTCGCGCGAAAGACGCTGGACGATGCCCTGGTCCAGCTTGTCCAGACGAGCCCAGTTGGAACGCTCGGTCATAGCGGCGCCACGTTGAATTCGAACTTCACGATGTCGACGGCGATGCCCGGGCTGATGTGCTTCACGCCCTCGATAGCGGCAATGTGCTCAAACAGCAGGGTATGGACCTCCGAGAAATCGTGGAGCGCCACCAGCGCTTCCAGTTCATGCGCGCCGCTCATGATGTTGACGCTGAGCACTTCGGGCAGCGCGGACAGGTCGCGACCCACGTCCTGCACCTTGCGGCCGTGAACCTGCACACCCAGCGCGATGATGACGTTATAGCCATGCGCGGCAAAGTCGGTGACGGCGACAACGCGCATTGCGCGCGCGTCCTCCATCTTCTGCAAGCGGGCCGAAACCGTGGCCGCCGTGACCGAGAGGCGCTCCGCGATCTCCTGGTTGGTGGCCCGGCCGTTGGCGCGCAGCAGTTCGATGATGCTGTTGTCCAGCGCATCCAACGGGGGCGCGGTCATCGTTCGCCCGCTTCTGATCTGCATCGCTTAACGTCTCCGGTTTGTCACAGACCCATAGCGTGCGGAATCAATCCGCGCTACCCACTACGAATATCGACGGTCTCAGACCGTTCTGCCGATTTCCGACAGGCCGTGTCAGCCACTGAGGGCACGCCGCAATGCCTCGGTCGCGTCGCGCTTCATCGCTATCGTGACCGGTGCGTCCGCCTGCGCGTCGAAGCCATGGAAGGCGCCGGGATAGACATGCATTTCGGTACGCACCCCGGCGAGGATGAGGCGGCGGGCGTAGTCCATGTCCTCGGGCAGGAACAGGTCGAGTTCGCCTACGCCGATGAAGCTGGAGGGCAATCCCGCAAGATCGGTGGCGCGCGCCGGTGCACAGTAGGGCGACACATCGGCCGATCCCGGCGCCTTGCCCAGCAGCGAACGCCACCCGTAACGGTTCGACGCTGCGGTCCAGACGAAGGCGCCGAGGTGCTCGGGCAGTTCGGTGATGCAAGTCAGGTCGTCGAGCATCGGGTAGATCAGGTTCTGGTGAACCAGCGCCGGGCCGCCGCGATCGCGCGCCAGCAGCGCCAGCGCCGCCGCAAGGCCACCGCCCGCGCTTTCTCCGCGCACCGCAATACGGGTTGTGTCGATGCCCAACGCGGAAGCTTGCTCGACCATCCAGCACAGCGCCGCGTAGCAGTCCTCCACCGAGCCGGGCGCGACCGTCTCTGGCGCGAGACGGTAGTCGACGGAGACGATCACTGCGGCAAGGTCGGCGGCCAGTCCGATATTGCCGATATGGCTGATCTTGTGCGAACCCGCGACGTAGCCGCCGCCATGGATGTGCAGCAAGGCGGGCAGTTCCCCGGTCATCGCATCCGGGGTGTAGATCACCACCTTCAGGTCATGCCCCGCGGCCGTGGCGATATGCCCCTCACGCCAGGTCACGCCGCTGTCGGTGGGCACGGGAGCCAGCGCGGCCATCTGCTCCATGCCCTCGCGGGCCATGGGCAGCACTTCGTCGGAAAGGTCGAAGGTGGGGATGGCCTCGACCACCGGCAGCAAATCCTTGTCGATCCTGTCGAGCATCCTTCAATCTCCCATATGTGGCGCACGTTTTTCCGCTGCGCTTGTTGAATGTCAGGTTGCGAGCGGCTCCCGGCAGCGGCGCGTAGCTTCCACCGCTCGCCTTGCCCGGTCGAGGCTGGAAACGCCCGCCTCCAACCCGGCCTGCTGCGGCGCTTCCACGCTGACCGGGACGCCGGGGCGCAGGGCGCGCAGGAAGCCGGGAATGTCGAAGGTGCCGTCGCCGGGCAGCAGGCGCTGGATGCCAGCCTCCCACTCGATCCGCTCGGCGGCTATGGTGGCGGGGCCGTCGCTCAGCTGCGCAATGCAGATACGCGGGTCGGCGAGCAGCACGGTGCTTTCCTCCGCAGCGCCGCCGCGCATGACGTGAAGCAGGTCCAGCGTCACGCCGATGTCGGTGCGCCCGGTTGACTCGATCGTCGCCATCACCTCGGCCAGAGTGCGGACCTGCGCTGGCGGGTAGAACTCGATGGCCAGAGCAACGCCGTAGCCCGCCGCCAGCCCTGCCAATTCGTCCAGCCGCTCCACCCGACGAAGAGGATCGCGGTCGTAGCACAGCACGTTGGCCAGAGTACCGCCCAGATCGGCGACCGCCTCCAGCGAGGGCTCGAAATCGGCGACAACGGTGCGCCCGGCCATCGTGAAGGGATAGACCAGATCTACCGTCAGCCCGCCCGCCGCCAGTGCCGCCTTTGTGGCCTGGCGCTCGGCCTTGTCCGTGACGAGGTCGTAAGCCGGCATCGCCGGGAGCACGTCCATCGAGCGCAGGAACGGGCAGATGCCGGAGCACCCCGTCATCGCTGCCAGATCGGCAAGCTGCGACGGGGTGGTATCGGTGACGGTGATATGGTCGAGCGAGAGCTGCATGAGGCTCAGGCCGCCGCCTCGCGGGCCTTGAGCATGTCGAGCGCGACGTCGACGATCATGTCCTCCTGCCCGCCGACCATCTTGCGACGACCGAGTTCGACGAGGATCGTGCGGGTGTCGAGGCCGTAGGTCTCCGCCGCCTTCTCCGCATGGCGCAGGAAGCTGGAGTAGACCCCGGCATAGCCCAGCGCCAAAGTCTCGCGGTCGACGCGAACCGGGCGGTCCTGCAGAGGGCGGACGAGGTCTTCGGCCGCATCCATCAGCGCCATCACGTCGCAGCCATGGTTCCAGCCCTTGCGGTCGGCTGCGGCGATGAAGACTTCCAGCGGCGCATTGCCCGCGCCCGCGCCCATGCCGGCAAGGCTGGCGTCAATACGCACCGCGCCTTCCTGCGCCGCGACGATCGAGTTCGCCACGCCGAGCGAGAGGTTGTGATGC
>JASGGD010000040.1:0-28936 GCA_047605225.1 Novosphingobium sp. | reverse complement strand
GCGTAGCGAAGCAATCCAGGGTGGCGCAAAACTGCCCTGGATTGCTTCGCTACGCTCGCAATGACGAAGTGAAGTCGGCTTACCGCGCCATCAGCCACGTCAGGCTGCGCGCCAGCAGATCGTGGAACACCGGCAGTTCCCACGCGCAGCGGTCTACCTTGGGCCACCAGTCCATCGTCGGCTGCATGTCGTAATGCCCCCGGCAATGGCCCAGCGTGTTATAGAGAACCGCGCCCTTCCCACGCTGCGCGATGTACATCACCGGATGCGTGCCGGGTGCTGCCATCCCTTCGGCAAAATGAGGCGCGGGTTCGGTGCACTCGGTTTCGAGCAGGACGTGCATGTCGCCATGCAGGTCCATGTGGTAGAGTTCGTCCACCGTCTCGAACGGTTCGATGCCACGCGTCAGGTCATGGTCAGGATCGGCCACCGTCACCCGGTAGGGCGCGATCGGCGGATGCGACAGGAACTGGCTGCCGAGCAGGTCCATGAACAGCGGCGCATGGCGCGGTGCGTGCCACTTGCCGTCTTCCATCATCCGCAGGATCGAATTCGTCCCGTGCAGCGCCAGCCAGCGGCCGCCCGCCTCCAGCCAGTCGCGCAGGGCCTCCTGCGCCGCCAGTGAAGGCACAACGTCGCAGGTGTAGGTGATGAGGATATCGGCGTTGCGGATCGCCTCGATATTCTCGAAATCCTCGAACACGCGAGTGCGGATGCGCGGCTCGGTGCCCAGCAATCGGAGCAGTTCCAGCCGCGCATAGTCGATGTCGTGCCACAGGCCGGCGGCGACCAGTACGCAGTCGATGCGGGGCGGGTTGGCCCCGCCCCCGTTGTCCTGCGCCATCAGTCGGCCGCCATCATCCGGTCGAGGTTCTCATGGAAGTAGCGCACCCGCGATTCCTGACCCGCCAGAGTCTCGCGCCGGTATCCGCGCGAGTGCAGCGCCTTCTGCTGGTTCGACCAGAGCGCGAGGTCCTGATTGATCGTCGGTCCCATCGCCGGATGCCCGCCCTTCTCCTGCAGATGCGGCGCGGGGGTGTCCATGCTCACGAAATCGCGCATGGTGGGCGAATAGTACTTCGTCTCGCCCTCGGGAAAGAGGTTCAGGTACCACATGTCGAAGTAGCACTTTTCCGGATCGGATTCGTGCGGGCGCGCGCGCAGGAAGATGTTGCCGTCGGGCTTGAGGCTGAATGACAGGTTCGGGAAGAGCGTGTAGTGCCAGTTATCCGTCAGCATGACATCGTCGTAGCTGGAGAAGTCATAGCCCTTCTCCGCGCCCAGCTTGCGCTTCTGCGCCTGCAGCGCGGGGCGCACGTCCTGGATGCGGCCGCGATAGTCGTCCGGCTCCAGCCCCCAGAAGCGCATGTGCTCGCCCAGCTGGCGGATCACCTCGTCATCGACGCCGCGCAGCGTCTGGCTCGGCGCACCGCCCGCCATCAGCATCCGCGCATGGCCTGAAGGGTACATGTCGAACTGCGAATGGCGATAGGAGAACTCGGCCACGTACTTGAGCTGCGGGTGGGCGTGGAAGACGTGGTAGGACTCGTTGAAATTGTCCTGCACCAGCTTCCAGTTGAAATCGCCCTCGATCGTCACCCAGCTGACGCGGATCATCTCCTCCATCGGATAGGCGTCGAGGTGATCGGCCACCGGCGAGAGGAATTCGCGCAAGGGGCCGCAATCGTCGTCCATGTTGAACCAGACGAGGCCGCCCCAGATGTCGCTCTTGATCTCGACGAGGTTGCGCTTGTCGCACTTGGTGCCCTCGGGGAAGTCCTTCTCGTCGGGGATCGTGCGGATCGCGCCTTCCAGATCATAGGCCCAGGCATGGTACGGACACACGAGGCGGCGGGCGGTGCCCACTTCCTCGGTCAGCAGCATCATGCCGCGATGCTGGCAGACGTTGTAGAAGCAGCGGATCTTGCGGTCATTGCCCATGACCGCGAAGATCTGCTCACGCCCGAACGGCAGCGTCACATAGTCGCCCGGCTTCTGGAACTGGTTGACCATGGCCGCGACCTGCCAGGTTCGGGTCCAAACCTTGTCCCATTCCTTCTGCCAGAAATCGCGGCTGTAATAGCGTTCCTTGTCGATCGCCGCGTCGCCGAGCACCGGCTCGGGCGCCTTCGACAGATCGACGCCGTAAGGGCGCTGGCGGGTCAGAGTGTCTTCCATGGTCCTCTCCTTCCACGCTCTCAGGCGAGTTCGAAATCGCGGGCGCCCGGCAGACGGCGCAAGTGCATGCCACCGCTGACACGAATGCGCTCGCCCGTCGAGATGCAGGCGTCGCTGACGACCCATGCGGCGGTGTCCGCGACGTTCTGTACCGTGGTCATGCGGCCGATCGGGATCTCGTTCTCGAAGGCGCGCACGGTCTTTTCGTTGCTGAAGTAGGCGTCGGTCATGGCCGTGTGCGTCAGGCCCGGAGCAATCGCGTTCACGCGGATGCCGCGCGCGCCGTATTCCTGCGCGGCAACCTTGACCACCGCATCCGCCGCCGCCTTCGACCCGGCGTAAGCGGCAAGGTTGAAGCCCGGACGCTCTGCGGTGACGCTCGACAGCGTCAGCATCGCGCCGCCATCGTTCATCGCTGCCGCGCCATAACGGAACAGCAGAACGGTGCCGACGAAGTGCAGACGCGAAATGAAGTCGAGCCCGGCGGCGTCTTCCTCGGCCACCAGCCGCGCACGGTTCACGCCCGCCGCGTTGACGACGATGTCGAGCCCGCCCATCTGCGCCTTCGCGTCAGCGATACCAGCCTCGATGCTCTTTTCGTCCAGCATGTCGAGGAAAGCTGCGCCCGCGCCGATGGTCGGCGCCACCTGCTGCGTCTGCTCCAGTTCGACGCCCGCGATCACGACCTCGGCGCCTTCCTCGCGGAAACGCCGCGCGATCGCGAAGCCGATCCCGTCCGGCGCCGATCCGCCGACGACGACTGCCTTCTTGCCTTCAAGTGTCGATCCGCTCACGTTCATATCCTTCTTATGTAATGTTTATTTTCGGCTCGCCCGCCGTTTCAGCCGGCTTCCGGCCCATGCGCCCCAAGGTACTTGTCGAGCGTGTGATGGAAGTGGCGAATGCGGCTTTCCTGATACTGCGCCAGTTGCAGTTCGCGGTTGGCCGACTGCTTCATCCCCTTCTGCACGTAAGGCAGATTGCCCATGTCCTGTTCGAGGATAGCGCCCAGTTGCCCCAACTCGTCCTGGAACGAGTCCGAGGGGTCTAGCAGCAGCATCGTCGCCGGCTCCACTTCCTCCCCCGGCTTGCGGCGCGACATCAGGCGCACTTCCATCAGGCAGTGGTCGGCATCGTGCCAGGGCCGCCAGCGATAGACCACCGTGGGCTGCATCCCGCCCCAGGGCGAGAAGTTGGGGAACACGTTATAGGTCAGCGCGTCCTGCACTTCGCTGTCGCTGATATGGTCGAGATCGCGGCCGAACATCACGCCGAAGCGCTTGCGGTTGATCTCGCCCATCGCCGCGCGGGCCGACTGGTCGTCCTCGAGGTTCACCGTCATGCCCGGCTCGACGACACGGCTGTTGTACTTCAGGAAATTGTCGATGATCCCCTGCTCGCCGTGCATCGGCTCGACTTCGGGAGAGACGACCCCGAACGGCGTGATCGCCAGGTTCACGTGATCGCCCCACATCATGTACTTCGAGTTCACGTCGCCGGTGAACGGAGTGATCTGCGGGTGCGTCGAGTTGACATGGAAGGCTTCCATGAAGGCTTCGGCGCAGGCCTTCCAGTTGGCCGGAATGACCTTGGCGACCCACTTGGTCGTGTAGGCGTCCTCATGTCCCCAGCGCTCGAAATGATCGGGTAGCGGCGCAAGGTATTCGCGCAAAGACGGGCCACCACTCTTTTCACGCAGGAAGATGTAGCCAGCCCAGCTATCCACTTCGGCTTCGGGCAGGGACATGTCCTTGTCCTTCAGCTGGCCGAAGTCCCACTGGCACGGCAGGCGGCGCATGGTGCCGTCGGTGTTCCAGCTGAAGCCGTGATAAGCGCAGCGGAATTCCTCGGTACTGCCGTCGCTCTCACGCAACTGGCGGCCGCGATGCAGACAGACATTGTGGAAGGCGCGCACCGAGCCATCGTCCTGACGCACCACCAGGAACGAGCGCCCGGCGTTCTCGTAGACGATGTAGTCGCCCGCATCGGGGATATCCTCCTCGCGCGCGGCGAACTGCCACACGTAAGGCCACATCCGCTCGCATTCGAGCTTGTGGAACTCCGGCGAGACATAGCGCGCCACGTCGAGCGGTGCGGTGCCGAGATCGGCCTGCGCCTCGCCGCGCAGATATTCGGGAACGGCCCGCGAATCGCGGTCGGCCAGTTCATCCCACGTCGGACCGCCATGGGTTTCCGGCGTGGGCACGTCCGCATCGGGCCGGGAGATTTGCGTTGCCATTGCGGATCCTCTCTTCGCGCCGGATTCGGCGTCCATCCATTTTCAAATCAATCTTGATTTATATAAGCCAGCCGTCCGGTTTTTTAAAGCGTCTTTTTCATGACTGCGTCAGGCCGCAAACGGAAAAGGGCCGCCGGTGTCGAAACACCGACGGCCCAAACCCTCTCTCCCCGAGAAGTTTGTCAGAACTGGAAGCGGAAGCCTGCGCGCAGCGACGTACCCAGCACGTCGTAGACGTAGACGTTTGTGCCGGACGAAACCGAGTTCGCGTTGTCCGAGAACACCACGGTTGGCGGCGCCTTGTTCAGGATGTTGTCCGCTGCGAGGAAGAACTCGCCGCCCGGTGCGATGCTGCCCGCCTTGAAGCCGAGATAGGCGTCGAGGTAGAAGATCGCAGGCACCTTGTACTTGTCCAGCACGGTCGGCCCCCAGGCATCGTCGACCTTCGAAGCGCCGATGAAGCGGCCCTTGAGCTGCAGCGTCACCGGATCGCGATCGTAGGTGACGGTTGCCACCGCGCGCCAGCTGGGAACGCCTTCCGCCGCGCCGGTGTTGTTGCCCACTTCGCCCGCACGGTGGATGACCGCGTTCGGCGTAACGATATCCAGCTTGTCGACGTAGTTCGCCATCACGCGCATATCGAGCGAGCCGCTGCCCACCGGCATCGTGTACGACACCTCGATGTCCACGCCGCGCGCCTGTTCTTCCAGCGCGTTGAAAGGGAACAGCGTGATGGCGGTCAGTGTGCCGCTGCTGTCGCGCGTGATGTTGGAGCAGTATTCGGTCAACCCGTCGTTACAGCGATTGATCGTCGTCTGCGCCGAGTTGGTGGTGATCGCGTCGTTGATCTTGATGTCATAGTAATCGACCGATGCACGCAGTCCGGGCGCGAACGCTGGCCGCAGCACAATACCGGCCGTCAAGGTATCAGCCTTTTCCGGCTTGAGGCTGGCGTTGCCGCTCAGCGTCTGGACAAGCCGAACGCGGGTGTTGCCGTTCTGCGGATCGAGCACCTCCTGATTGGTGAGAAGGCCCGGCTGGAACAGTTCCTGCAGGTTCGGCGCGCGGATGTCACGCGAACGGGTCACGCGGAATTCCAGACCCTCGATCGGCTCGTAGCGACCGCCCGCCTTCCAGGTCACCACCGAACCGCTGGTGCTGTAGTCGGTCAAGCGTCCGGCGAGGTTCAGGCTCAGCGAGCGGGCGAACGGCGCGTCCTTCAACAGCGGCACGCCGATTTCGCCGTAGACTTCCTTCACGTTGTACTTGCCCGTGAAGTTCTTGAAGTTGCCCGCCCAGAACTGGCTGGCCTGCGAGATCGGGTCGGCTTCGGCGATGGCCTTCTCGCTGCGATACTCCACGCCGCCCGCGAAGCTGAGCGGACCGGCCGGCAGGGTCAGGATGTCGCCCGCGATGTTCGCCGATGCGACCTGCTGGGTATAGCGGATGTCCTGCGCCGAGGTGCCCGTGACATAGGCAAGCTGCTCGGCGCTCAGCGCCTGCGAGCCGAGCGGATTCATCGGCACGCAGCCGTTGGTCGGATCAGTCAGCGTCGAGCGGCAGATCACCTGACCCGGATTGTTCGGGTCCTCGATCGCATCGACCGCCAGATTGTAATGACCGGGGATCGGCATGTTCTCGGCACGGATCTTGGAATTCACGCGGCCGAACTGATAGCTCACGTCCCACTTCCAGCCGTTGCCGAGTTCACCCTCGACACCCGCCAACCCGCGAATGTTCTCGCGCGAGATGTGGTTGTCGATCACGCCCATGTTGGCGGTGGCGATATTGACCGGCAGTGTCGTGATCCCCGCCGTCACCATCGCTGCGCGAACGTCGTCAGGCAGGTAGTAGTTGTCGATCGCGACGTTGACCGGCGAGCCGGTGCGCTGATAGCTGGCCACCTTCGCGGACGAGCTCGACTTGGCGTAAGTCCCTTCGGCATAGACCGAAATCGCATCCGACAGTTCGTAGGACAGGCGGCCGTAGAGCGACTTCTGCTCCATCGGCGTGGTCGCCTGAGAATTCTGCGCCTGGTCGTAGAGGCGGTTATACGTCGCCTCGTTGCCATAGGCATAGTTGCTGTTGACCGAGCCGAGCGGGAAGTTGGTTCCGCCAAGCTGACCGTTGGCGTCGAAATAGTACCCCTTCAGCGGCCCGGTGGCGACAAGGCCGGTGTCGTTGGCGAGGATCGACGACCACGGAGCGGCCAGATACGTCGGCTGCGCGGCAGTGCCGTTGGCCTGAGGGTTGGGGATCAGCTTGCTTGCATTGAACCACTTGCGATCACGATAGAGCGCCTGCCGGGTCTTCGAGTACTGTCCGCTCAGCAGGATGTGGCCCTTGCCTTCGGCGAAGGACTTACCGAAGCTCAGATCCATCGAGTTGCTGCCCGCATCGCCCAGCGTCGTGATGCCGCCCTGAACGCTGCCCTTGATGCCCTCGTACTCCTTGTCGAGCACGAAGTTGACCACGCCCGCGACGGCGTCCGAACCCCATGCCGCCGAGGCACCACCGGTGACGACATCGACGCGCTTGATCAGCGGGCTGGGCAGCGTGTTGACGTCAGCGGCGCCGGTAAGCGTTGCCGGGGTCACTCGCTTGCCGTTCATCAGCACCAGCGTGCGCGGCAGGCCGAGGTTGCGCAAGTTCAGGAAGTTGCCGCCGGCAAGACCATCGGAAATCGAACCGCGCGTGGTGCGCGGCGTGCGGCTGCCCGAAAGCGCGGGCATCTGGTTGACGAAGTCCGAAATCGTCGCAGGTGCGGCGCGCTGGATTTCGACTTCGGTGATGACGCTGACCGGGGTCGGCGCATCAAAGCCCGCCGTCTTCAGGCGCGAACCGGTGACGATAATATCCTGGACGCTGGCGCCGTCCTGCTGCTGCGCATCAGCGGACTGCGCCTGCTTTGCATCCTGTGCCCATGCTTGACCCGGAATGGCAATGCTCAGCGCAAGCACGGATGCTGCGCACCGGAAACGGGTGCTCTCGTTCATGACATCAACTCCCCAATACCCGCCTGTGGTCTGCGGTCTTTTTTGGATAACGCGTGTCACTTTCCTAGCGAGTCGTGACGACGTAGACAAGATACAATCATCATTGACCGCGCGAAGCACAAAAACTTTTTTCAATCACAATGGACTGTTTCATGAAAGGTGGTACGTTTGCCACATGCGAAGCTGCAGCTTCGGTGCTTGCGAACCTACGCAGGTGTGCCTCAGGTGAAGCCCGAGGACCGCATCCGCGCCTTGACCGGCAAGCGTTCGAATTTTATGCAGCGCATGATACTTTTATGTCGGACGCTCGAAGCCGACTCATTGATTCAAGGGTTTGAGGTTAGAATCATGCTGAAAGTCCATGCCGCGATTGCCCGTGCCCTCCATGACAACGGGACGACAGACCTGTTCGGCCTGATCGGGGACGCCAACCTCTATTTCGCCGACAGCTTCGTGCGCGACTGCGGCGGCCGCTTCGTCTCTTCTGCCAACGAGGCAGGCGCGGCTCTAATGGCGCTGGGCTACACCATCGCCACCGGCAAGCTGGGCTGTGCCACGGTGACACACGGCGCGGCGCTGACGAACACGCTGACCGCCCTCACCCACGGCGCCAAAGCACGCACGCCGATGCTGCTGATCTGCGGCGACACCAATCCGACCGACCGCGACAACATCCAGAGCACGCCCCAGCGCGAACACATACTGGCGACCGGCGCCGGTTTCGAACAGCTCCGCTCCCCCGCCACAATCGCGCAGGACATGGCGACCTGCATCCGCCGCGCCTGGGCCGAACGGCGCCCGATCGTGCTCAACATGCCGGTCGAGATCCAGTGGCTCGACGTCGATTACGCCCCACGCCCGTTCAAACAGGCCGACCAGCGGATGATCGTTGCGGAAAGCGACGACCTCGATAATGCGATCGGCATCATCGCCGCCGCCCGTCGCCCGATGGTTCTGGCCGGTCGCGGCGCGATCACGCCGGACGCCGCCAGCGCCGTCGCCCGGTTCGCCGCGCGCCTCGAAGCCCCGCTCGCCACCACGCTGCAGGCCAAGAACCTGTTCGCGCACGCAGACGGCAATATCGGCATCTTCGGCACGCTGAGCCAGGATTTCGCGGTCGAACAGATCATGGAGGCCGACTGCCTCATCTGCTTCGGCGCCAGCCTCAACGACTACACGATGTCGCACGGCGCGTTTGCCAAGGACAAGCGCATCGTCCACGTCGACACCGACGCGGCCCAGTTCGGCCGCTACCTCGAATGCGACGCCTACGTGCTCGGCGACGCGGGCCGCACCGCCGACCTGTTCACGCACTGGCTGGATGAAGCGGAGATTCCCGGCTCGGGCTGGAACACCGGCGACTTCGCTGCGCAGGTCCGCGCTGCGCCCGCCGGATGCACGCTTCCCGCCGCCTCTGCCGAAGACGCCGTCGACATGTCCCGCGCGGTACGCCTGCTCGACGAGACCTTCGCCGAAGATCGCGTGCTCGTAACCGACGGTGGCCGCTTCCTTGGCGAAATCTGGAAGAACTTCCGCGTCGCCGATCCCGCCGACTTCGTGATTACCGTCGCGTTCGGCTCGATCGGCCTCGGCATGGGTCATGCCATCGGCGCGGCGGTCGGCCGCCCGGATCGCAAGGTCGTGCATTTCACCGGCGACGGCGGCTTCGTGCTGGGCGGGCTGGCCGAGTTCAACACCGCCGTGCGCCACAACCTCGATATCGTGACCATCGTGTGCAATGACGCGGCTTATGGCGCGGAGCACATCCAGTTCCGCCGCAAGGGCATGGACCCGGCGCTTTCCATGTTCGACTGGCCGGACTTCGGCAAAGTCGCCGAAGCCCTTGGCGGTCGCGGCTTCTCGGTGAGCACTTTCGGAGAACTCGAAGCCGCGCTGAACTCCATTAAAGACCACCATGGCCCGGTGCTGATCGACATGAAGTTCGATCCCGACGCCATGCCCGAATTCCCGTGACGCCTGCAGGCCCTTTGCCTCGGCGGCACACGACCACTACGATTTCCTCCTTGCGACGCGAACACGCGTGAAAGGCAAGCCATGAAGATGGACAGAACAATCCCGGGAAAGGATTTCCGCAGCCAGCCGCTCGATGCGCCGCTGCCGGGAGCCTGGCGCACCGTCACGATCCTCACCCTGCTCTACTGGTTCGGCACGCTGGACCGGCAGGTCGCAGCGCTGCTGATCCCCGATATCAAGAAAGACCTCACGCTCAGCGATTTCGAGGTCTCGCTAATCCAGGGTCTCGGCTTCGGGCTGCTCTACATGCTGATGAGCCCGTTCATGGGCTGGCTGGTGGACCGCATCAGCCGCCGCTTCATCCTGTTCGGATGCACGATCGGCTGGAGCCTTTCGGCTATGTGCTCGGGCCTGGCGCGCGGTTTCGGCGGGCTGTTCGCCGCGCGCGCGGGTGTCGGCGGGTTCGAGGCCGCGCTCAATCCCACCAGCTACGCGATGCTGGGCGACCTGTTCCCGCCGAAGAAGCTGGCGCTGCCGATGTCGGTCTATGTCCTCGGCGGCAATCTCGGATCGGGCATGTCGTTCCTCGTGGGCGGCGCGGTGATCGCCTGGATCATGTCGAACCCGGAGCATGTGCTGCCCTTTGTCGGGCCTCTGTCGGGCTGGCAGATGGCTTTCGTCGTCACCGGCGCGCCGGGCCTGCTGCTCGCACCGCTGATCTGGCTGGCCCGCGATCCCCGTATGGCCCGCAAGGAGCCGATGGTGCAGACCGGGTTCGGCGACCTGTGGCGCCATATCACGCAGCACAAGGCGTTCTACCTGCTCCACCATATCGGCTTCGGCCTCATCATGTCGCTGATCGTCGGCCTGCAGTCGTGGAACTCCGCCTATCTCTCGCGACATTTCGGCTGGGATCTGGCGACGATCGGCTACACGCTGGGCGCGACGCAGTTGGGTTCGGCCCTGCTGGGGCTGGTGTTCCATGGCTGGGCGGTAGACAAGATGTTCGCGCGCGGCCGCACGGACGCACATCTCGTGTACTTCATGGCGATGGCGCTGCTGGCCGCGCCCGCGCTGATGATCGCTTATACCGCATCGTCCGCGATGGTGATGGTAGTGGCTTACAACATCGCCTACTTCCTCGTCATGTCGTTCGCCAGCGTCGGCCCGGCCGCGCTCCAGATCGCGACACCCGCGCCGCTTCGGGGCAAGGCCTCGTCAGTCTACATGGTGTTCCTGACCGTCATCGGAACGATGCTCGGGCCGGTCTTCGTGGCGCTCATCACCGACTTCGTGTTCGCCGACGAAGCCAGCCTCGGCCTGTCGATGGCAATCTTCGGGACGGCCTGCGCGCTACTCGCGGCGGCATCGTTCCACTTCGGCCGCGTTCCCATGCGCCGGGCCGTGGCAAGCGCGATCAACCCGCCTGCCTGAAACGCCGGTCGATCCAAACGAAAAGGCCGGGGTGGTTCACACCACCCCGGCCTTTTTCATGCCATCGATAGGTTCGGCGGGATTATCCGCCGCTGGCGATCAGACTGGCATCCGCACATTCCGCAGCCGTCGTCAGCAGCGCCTGCTGGCTCCGCTGCCCCGTCACGAAGGGGTTGGATTCGCCCGACTTGCGCCTGGCAAGCGCATCCGCCTTGCGGAACGTATCGTCGACCACGGGATGATTGGACAAGGGCACGTCCACCCCTGCCCGCTGCACGACGCGCGCGAAATCGCGGGCCGATCGGGCATAGCTGGAAAACTGCTCGGGCGTGCGCGTGTTGAAGCCGGTGCCGCCCCAGATCGAGGCGATATGCCGCGCCTTGCCGTCATTCACCGGGAATATCACCGAAAGCGTGCCCGGCGTGTGCCCCGGCGTCGGCACCAGATCGACGGTGGTATCGCCCAACGTCAGTTGCCGCCTTCCGCTTACCTCAAGGAAGCGGGCACCTCTGGTCGGGCGCGAGCCTTCCATCTTTTCGGCGATCGGCCAGTCCGCCTCTGCCATGACGATCGTGGCACCCTTGCGCTGCAGGAACGCCGCTCCGCCGAGGTGATCGGAATGACCATGCGTAACGATCACATAGCGGATGTCAGCGGGGTCCAGCCCCGCCTTGCGCAGACCGTCCCAGATTTCGTCCTCGACCGAATAGTCAAACAGGGCATCGATCACGATGATCCCGGCAGAGGTCCTGAGCGCCCAGGCTGACACCGTCTTCTGGCCGACATAGAACAGGTCGTCGAAGGCGCGGATCGGCTCTGCATGCCAGCTGTCCCGGTCGGCGCTGTCGATCGGTGCGGACTTGACGATCGGACCGGGGCACAGCGCCTTGACCAGCACTGCGTATTCGCTGCCCGCCGCCTTGGTGGCCTTCGCGACATGCCCGGCGATCGCGTCGGACGGCGGCGCCGCGCCGACCTGGCACAATCCCACGCACAGTGCCGCAGCCGCTGCCTTTGCTCGCATCATCTCTCTCCCCGATGCCGCCGGGATTTTCCCTCAGCGGCGGTTGCCTGTCAGTCCTTGTCGGCCATCGACCGGGCATTCTTGCCGCTGATCGCACTGCCGGTCGTCATCTGCGCGTGGGCATGGGCGAGGTGGTGGATGTTGAAGACCGTATCCATCGTCGCATGCTTGCCCATCTGGTCCTCGGCACGGTTGAACGCCTGCTTGGCCAGCGTCATCCCGAACGGCGGCATCGCCGCGAGGCGCTCGGCCAGCGCCGACACTTCCTCGGTCAGCGCATCGGTGGGGACCAGCCGGTTGACCATGCCCAGTTCGTAGGCCCGCTGCGCGCTCATCCGCTCACCCAGGAACACGAATTCGCGGGCAACGCGCGGGTGCATCTCGAAGGCATGCGCAAAATACTCAACGCCGGGGATGCCCATGCGCAGCACCGGGTCCGAGAAGAACGCATCCTGCGTCGCGACGATCAGATCGCAGATCCATGCCAGCATCAGCCCGCCCGCGATACAGCCGCCGTGAACCGCCGCGATCGTCGGTTTCGGGATCTCACGCCAGCGGCGGCACATACCGAGATAAAGATGCTGCTCGCGCGTATATTGCCGCGCCGCCCCGTCCAGCTTTGTATGATCACCCCACAGCGTCACCGCCACACGCGGCGGCAGATCGACATCGCGTCCCGGCGAGCCGATATCGTGCCCCGAGGAGAAATGCTTTCCCGCCCCGCGCAGCACGATGGCGCGCACCTCCTCGTCATCCACCGCCCGCGCGAAGGCGGCATCGAGCGCATAGAGCATCTGCCCGTTCTGAGAATTGGCGAAGCCCGGCCGGTTGAGCGTCAGCCACGCCACCGCGCCCTGACGTTCGTAGAGGACGGGCTCGTCCGTCTCGTAAACCGGCGTCATGCGATCGCACGCTCCTGACCTTCCCAGTACGGCGCGCGCAGTTCGCGGCGCAGTACCTTGCCGGCGGCATTGCGCGGCAGAGCCTCGACGAAATCGATCGACTTGGGCACCTTGAAACCGGCGATCAGGTCGCGCGCCCAGCCTCGCAAGGCGTCCTGCCCGACCGCTTCCCCATCGCGCAAGACGACAACGGCCTTCACCGCTTCGCCCCACTTGGCGTCAGGCACGCCGATCACCGCGACTTCGCGCACGGCTGGATGGCTGGCGAGCGCGTTCTCGACTTCGGCCGGGAACACGTTCTCGCCACCGCTGACGATCATGTCCTTGATCCGGTCGCGCAGGAACAGATAGCCGCCCTCGTCCAGATAGCCCGCATCGCCCGAGCGGAAGAAGCCCTGCGCGTCGAATGCCTGTTCGCTCGCTTCGGGAAGATTCCAGTAGCCGCTCATCGAGGTGGGCGAGCGGATCAGGACTTCGCCGGTCTCGCCAGCGGGCAGATGCGTTCCGTCAGGCCCGGCGATGGCGATTTCCACCCCGGCCAGAGCGCGCCCTGCCGAAGTCATGCGCACGGCGCCCGCGACATCGTGATCCTCAGGCGGCAGCACGGCGATCGTGCCGCACATCTCGGTCATGCCGTATTGCTGCACGAAACCGCAGTCGAACACCGAGATTGCATCGCGCAGAACCGACAGCGGCATCGGCGAGGCGCCATAGACCACCGCACGTATCCGTTCGTAGTCGATCCCGCGTGCACGCGGATGGGCAAGGATCATCTGCAGGGCCGAGGGCACGGTGAACAGCTTGCTCAGCCCTTCATGCTCGATCGCGTCGAGCACGCGGTCGACGCTGAATTCCTGCGCGACAAGGCCCGTCGCACCGGCACACAGGATCTGCAGGCCGAAACCGGTCCCCCCGATATGAAACTGCGGCATCACGATCAGGCCGACGTCGTCCTGCGTCCACCGGTTCCATTCCGGCTGAACCTCAGGCCGCAGCGAGCGGAACGCCATCAGCGCCCGCTGGCTGAGCAGCGCCCCCTTGGGGCGCCCGGTGGTGCCCGAGGTATACATCTGCACGACGATCGCTTCCGGATCGCGGCTGTGCAGTTCCGGCGCCAGTTCGAACGCACGGCACCATTCGGTAAAACCGTCGCCCTCTCCATCGATCACGACGATCTGCGGCTGTTCGGGCAGGCCCTCCAGCGCCGCACGCGCCACGTCCGTGAATTCCGGGGTGATGAACAGCAGCGCGCAACCGCTGTCCCGCAGAATGTACGACACTTCCGGCACTGCAAGCCGCCAATTGACCGGCACCAGCGCCAGCCCCGCCATCGCCGCACCGGCCAGCACCACATAGTAGGCATCGGTGTTCTTGCCGAGGTAGGCGACCCGCGCACCGGGTTTCGCGGTGCGTACCATCGCCCCGGCTGCCCGGCGGCTCTGCCCGCGAAACTCGGCATAGCTGGTCTCGCGCCCTTCATAGCGCAAAGCCAGCTTGGCGGGACGGACATTGGCCTGATGCTCGACCATGTCCGAAAGATTGGTGAACTGGGGGGCGACGCCCGCCTCGGCCTTGACCGCCAAAATCGCCTCTCCTCCGTATTTCTTGAATCATAAAATCATAGCGCGTTATTCTTTTTAGCGAGATTCGTCCGACAAGGCCATACTCGCTTAGGAAAATTGTCGTACCCTCGCGCATCCTCGTCGCAAGCGGGGTGACAAAGCCCATCATCCGATGCAAAAGAAAACGCGTGATACATTATAGATCAACAAAGGGACAGGCATGACTGGCGAATGGGACTTCATCATTGTCGGCGCGGGTTCATCCGGCTGCGTTCTGGCGGAACGGCTTTCCGCCGACGGGCTGAACCGCGTGCTGGTACTCGAAGCCGGTGGCCGGAATGAAAGCCCGCTGGTCCACATGCCCAAAGGCATCGGCAAGCTGGCGCTCAACCCGCGCTTTGCCTGGCACTACGGCGTGGAGCAGCGCCGGATCGAGGACGTGCCATCGACGGAAAGCTGGGTGCGCGGCAAGGGCCTCGGGGGGTCATCCGCCATCAACGGCATGATCTACGTGCGCGGCCAGCCCGAGGACTACGAACGCTGGGTCGAAAACGGCGCCACCGGCTGGGGCTGGGCTGAGATGAAGGAAGCCTACCGCGCCATCGAGGATCATGAGCTTGGCGAAGGCGATGGTCGCGGCGTGGGTGGCCCGCTCCACATCTCGCCCGGCACTTTCCGCTATCCGCTGGCGGAAGCCATGATCCACGCGGGTGAGGAAATGGGCCTCACGCGCAAGGCGGACCTCAACACTGAGGATCAGGAGGGCATCGGCTACTTCTCCCACAACATCCGCAAGGGCCGCCGCCAGAGCGCCTCGATCGCCTTCCTCGAACCGGCGACCAAGCGTCCCAACGTCAAGGTGATGACCGGCGTGACGGTGGACCGCGTCGTGTTCGAGGGGCGCCGCGCCATCGGCGTCGAGGTCATGATGAACGGCATCCGCTGCACCATTCACACCCGCGGCGAAGTGATCCTCAGCGCGGGCGCGGTGGTTTCGCCGATGATCCTCCAGCGATCAGGCGTGGGTGATCCCGTGCTGCTGTCCCGGCTCGGCATTCCGGTACTGGCGGACAACCCCGGCGTCGGCGGCAACTTGCGCGATCACCTCGGCTTCTCACTGCCGCATCGCCTTGTCGGCGACAAGGGCAACAACCATCGCTTCCGCGGCGCCGGTCTCGCCCGCAGCGTGGCCGAATATTACCTGACGCACAAAGGTCCGATGGCAACCGGCCCCTATGAGGTCGGCGCCTTCGTGCGCACACGGCCCGAAATAGCGCGCCCCGACCTGCAGGTGTTCTGGAGCGCCTTCACCTTCAAGCGGGTGACCAACGCCAATGTCCCGGTCCAGCTTTCGGCCGTCGATGACGAGCCCGGCATGACTATCTACGGCCAGATGCTCAACCTGACGTCCACGGGCAGCATCGCGATCTCCGCGCGCGACATGGACGCGCCGCCGGTGATCGAACCGAACTGGATGCGCACGCCCGAAGACGTCGCCACCGGCATCGCCTCGATCCGCTACATGCGCCGGATGCTGCGCCAACCGTCGATGGCGCCCTATCTGGGCGAGGAACTGGTCCCCGGCGCGCAGTACGAGACCGACCAGCAACTCGCCGAAGCCGTGCGGCTGTTCGGCCGCTGCGGAACGCATGCCGTGGGCACTTGCGCAATGGGCAGCGTGCTCGACCCCGATCTGCGGGTGCGCGGTGTCGACGGCCTGCGTGTGGTCGACTGCTCCTCCATGCCCGGTCTGATCTCGGGCAACACCAACGCCCCGGCCATGGCACTCGGCTGGCGCGCGGGAGAAGTCATCCGCCGCACGACGCACAACTGACGCAGAAAAGGGGGGCGCGGATCAGATCCGCGCCCCCTTTCGCATTCCGATCGTTCCGGTTCCGGTCGCCCTCCTCCAAGCGACCGGAACCCCTGACGATCAGAACTGCACGCGCTTGGTGTAACCACCATCGACCACCAGGTTCGCACCGGTGGTGTTCGACGAAGCGGGGCTGGCGATAAACACGATCGAGCGCGCCACTTCTTCGGCCGTACCGAAGCGGCCGGTCACCATCTTGGCGGCTGTGGCATCGTACAACTCGGGCCGCGCGGCCTTGATCTTCTCCCAGTTGCCGCCCTCGAACGAGATCGGGCCGGGCGAGATCACGTTGACGCGGATGCCCTTCGGCCCGAGCGCCTGCGACTGCTGCTTGGCATAAGTGATCAGCGCGGCCTTGAGCGCATTGAACGCATTGGCCGACAGGAACGTCTCCAGCGCGGCGGTCGAGGACATGAACACCACCGAGGCATCGGGCGAGGCTTCCAGATAAGGCTCCAGCGCCTCGATACCGGCAACCGCGCCCATGATGTCGAGCTGCAGCGTCGCATTCCAGTCGCCGCCCGTGCCGGCACCCGATGCGCTGACGTTGTGCACGAAGATGTCGACCCCGCCCAGTTCCTTCGCCGCAGTGTCGAGCCACGCCTTGTACGCGTCCAGATCGTCGAGCGAGAACGCCGAACCATGCACCTTGCCGCCGTGCTTCTGGAGCGCCGTGACGGTTTCGGCCACCTGTTCGGCATTGCGCGAGAAGAACGCCACGTCGCAGCCTTCCTGCGCGAAGAGTTCGAGCGCCGCACGGCCGAGCCCGCGGCTGCCGCCGGTGAGAATGACCTTCTTGCCCTTCAGTCCAAGATCCATCGTCTCGCCTTTCCTATTCGTTGATGCCGCAAGCCCGTCTCAGGGTCGGCTCCGGCACGCGGCTTATCGCCATTGCCGAACCGAGGTCAACTCAATATAGTGCGCGCATCATTTTTAAACGAATAAGCGGAGACGATGCATGACCACGACGGCAACCATGCGGGCCATTGGTGTCCAGGGAGGCACCGGCCCCGCCGAGGCACTGATCGTGGAAGAGCGTGAGCGTCCCGAAATCTCGCCCGGCGAAATCCTGATCGAAGTGATCGCGGCGGGGGTGAACCGGCCCGACATCTCCCAGCGGGAGGGCAATTATCCGCCGCCGCCGGGCGCTTCCGATGTGATCGGCCTCGAAGTAGCTGGACGCGTTGCGGCTGTGGGTGCCGATGCGTCTCGCTGGAAGGTCGGCGACCGGGTGACCGCGCTGCTGCCCGGTGGCGGCTATGCGCAATATGCGCGCGTCGATGCCCGCCATGCACTGCCGATCCCCGACGACATGAGCTTCGAGCAGGCGGCTGTCCTGCCCGAAACCGTGTTCACCGTGTGGATCAACATGTTCAAGAATGCGCGCCTCAAGGCGGGCGAAACTGTGTTGATCCATGGTGCCAACAGCGGCATCGGCGTCACCGCGATCCAGATGGCGAAAGCCACAGGCGCAACCGTCATCGCGACCTGCCGCGGCGCCTGGAAGGCGCAAAAAGCGCTGGAACTGGGCGCCGATCACGCTGTCGATGTTTCTGCGCAGGATTTCGTGGCCGTGGTGCAGGCACTTGGCGGCGTCGATGTGGTGCTCGATATGGTCGGCGGCAGCTATTTCCCGGGCAACGTCGCGGCGCTCAAGCCTGATGGCCGCCTTGCGCAGATCGCACTGCTCGATGGCGGCAAGGTGGAACTCGACCTCATGCAACTGCTGTTCAAGCGCCTTACGGTAGTCGGCTCCACCTTGCGGGCACGACCGGCGGACGAAAAGGCACGGCTAGCCGCCGCAATCGAAAAGCATGTGTGGCCATGGGTGCAATCAGGCGCAGTTCGCCCGCCCGTCGATCGCACTTTCGCGTTGGATGAGGCCGGCGACGCCCATCGCCACCTTGAAAATGGAAGCCAGTTTGGCAAAGTCGTTCTCGTGCCCTAAGATTATGACACGAGATGCAACAATCTGCCTGCCCGGCGAAAGAACGAACAGACCCACGTGAACGACGATATCCTCAGCCCGCACCCGGACAAGCAACTGGTCTATTCCAGCACCACCATCTTCGAGAGGCGCAAGCGCATCCTGCGTGAGACCCGCAAGATGATCGGTGAAAGTGGGCTCGAAGGCTTCAGCATCCGCACGCTGTGCAAGCGTGCGGACGTCGCCCAGAGGACACTGTACAACGCCTTCCACAGCAAGGACCGGCTGATCGCACTGGCGATCCGCAATGCCTACGAGGACGTCAACAGCTACATCGGCTATCGCACCTCCGCCGATACGATCGACGGGATCGTGGACCGGCTGATCGCGGTGAATCGCCGCAATCTGAAGGCTCGCAATTACACGCGAGCGGTGACGTCGATCTTCTTCTCGCCCGGCACCAGCAAGGATGTCTGGATGGCCATCCGCGAGATGGTGTTCCTCAACCTGCGTCAATGGCTGGACAAGGTGAAGAGCGACGGCGAATTGCAGCCGTGGGCCGCGATCGACGATCTGGCGCACATGTTCGCCAACGTCGAATATTCGGTCATCAACGACTGGGCCAACGACCGGATCGATGACGAAGCGTACATCCGGCTGCTGATTACCGCCGTCCTGTCGCTGGCAGCCGGCGCAACGCAGGGCGCAACGCAGGCGCGCGCGCAGGAAATGCTGGCGCAGATCGGTCAGACCGGGCCGGTGCCGGAATTTCCCAAGCCCGTCCTGCTGCCACCTGAAGAACGGCCGCAGGACAACTGAGCATCCTGCAAGCTCAGTAAAGGCGGCCCCGCAGGGCCGCCTTTTTCCATCTCAGTCGAGCAGCCCAGCCGCGTGTCGCCCGGCCACGTAGCCGAAAGTCAGGCCCGGACCAAGGGTCGCCCCGGCCCCCGGATAAGCCCCTCCAAACACGTTGAGTTGGTCGTTGCCCACGGCGTAAAGCCCCCGCACCGGCTGCCCTGCATCATTGACGACGCGGGCATAACGATCGGTGCGGATACCCGCAAAAGTGCCGATTTCCCCCGGATACATTTTGATCGCGTAGTATGGCGCCTGCTCCAGCGGCGCCAGGCACAAGTTGGGGCCGGTGTGATCGTCATCGCCCTGATAGGCGTCGTAGGCGTTCGATCCGCGATGGAATTCGGTATCGAGACCAACGCGGGCATCGGTGTTGAAGCGCTCCACCGTGGCGCGAAGCTGCGTCGCATCCAGCCCCGTCTGCCGGGCCAGATCCTCAATGGACTTCGCCTCGATCAGATAGCCGGACTTGATGAAGCTCTTGCGCGGCATCGGCTTGGGACGCACCCGACCGATGCCCCAGCGATCGACCGCCTGCTTGTCGCCGATGAGCCAGGAGAAGGCCATCGGCTCGTCCTTGGCCCCTTCCAGCATCATCGGCACGAACGCCGAATAGGCCGCGGATTCGTTGCCGAAGCGACGCGCGGACGGGCTGACGCAGATGAAGCCGGGCTTCAGGCGATCGACCAGATGCGGCCAGATCGCATCCGGTCCCTGCACGTCGGGCCGCACCGAAGTCGGCATCCATGCACCGGCGTTGCTGATCTCGGCGCTGAACACGCCGCCGACCGACTCCGCCAGCCGGGCACCGTCGCCGGTATTGCCGGGGTTCGCCACCGAGCGGGGCGTGCCGTCCTGGGCGTTGGCCGGATAGGCCTCGGCACGGCGCTTGTTGTCCCACGGGAAGCCGCCCGATCCCAGCACCACGCCCTTGCGCGCGCCGATGCGGCGGCGGCCTTCGGGGCCTTCGATGACGGCGCCACGCACCACTCCGTCCTCGACGATCAGTTCCACCACCGGCGAGGACAGCAGGATCGGCACTTCCAGTTCGAACAGCGTCTGCGCCAGACGGGTAATCAGCGCCCGCCCGCGCACCACGCGGCGCGGTGCCCCGTGAATCGCGGTGTCGAGCAAGTGACGCGCCATCTTCACCGCGACGCCCGCAAAGGCCTTGGGCGAGCGCCCGGCCTTGAAGAACTGCTTCATCTCGACCGAGGAACCGACCGCGAAGCCGAGGAACAGCAACTGCTTGAGTTCCGGCTTCAGCTTAAGCGCATTCTTGCCGAGGTGCTTGGTCGAATACTCCACCGGGCTGAGCGAACGGGTGCGGCGGGCATCGCGGTGGTCCATGTTGTAATCAGGGTATTCCTGCCCGAAGAACCGCACATGGCTTTCGCGTTCGAGGAAGTCGATCATCTCCGGACCGTATTTGATGTAGGCATCGATCCGATCAATATCCGCGTAGTTTCCGGCCTCTTCGATGATGTAGCGCCTTGCCACATCAAGCGTATCCGGTTCGTCCAGCCGGTCCTGCAGCGCGGGCGAGTGGTGATTGCCGGGAATCCACAGCATGCCACCCGAAGTCGCGGTGGTGCCGCCGAAGTAAGGCATCTTTTCCGTCACGATCACGTCCAGCCCGGCCCGCTTCGCCGTCACCGCCGCCGTCAGCGCGCCTCCACCCGATCCGACGACCAGCAGATCGCAAGTCCTGTCGAAGCCTTGTTGAGAGGCGGCATTCTGCCGTGTCGCCTGCATATTCATTCTCTTCCCTTCCGTCATACCTGCCCGGCGCCGCACCATTCGCTTTGGCGCGGTGCCGGTCGGCCATTTCCTGTCACTGAAAGCGCGCGCACTTCGTCGATGTCCCGGCAACCGGTGAGGATCATCGCGATGCGCAGTTCCTCCGCCATCAGGTCGATCATGCGTGCCACGCCGCGCTCCCCATCGGCGGCGAGCGCAAAGACCCATGGGCGCCCCACCATCGCGGCGTCGGCGCCCAGCGCAAGCGCACGCAGAATGTCGAGCCCCGTACGGATTCCTCCATCGACGAGCAGAGGCACCCTGCCCCCGACGACGCGAGCGATGCGCGGCAGCGCATGGGCGGTGGCATCCACTCCGTCGAGCTGACGCCCGCCGTGATTGGATACGATCAGCGCATCGGCGCCACAGTCGATGGCGACAGAAGCATCCTGCACCTCGAGCACCCCCTTGACGACGAGGTTGCCTCGCCACTGCCCGCGCAGCCATTCGAGGCATTCCCGGTCAACTCCGGGCGCGAGATTGGCGTCCATGAAGGACATGCAAGCCGACAACGGCAGCGCGTCATCCCCCAGAAGGCGCGCGATCGTGCCGAGGTTATGGGGACCACCCCGTGCACCCGTCTCCAGCAGCCAGCACGGACGTCGGATCATCTGCATCACGCGTCTCGCCAGCCCGGCCGGACCCTCTGTGCCCAATCCGGAATAGGTATCCCGCCAGCGACGCCCCAACACCGGAACATCGACGGTTACCACCAGCGTATCACATCCCAGCGCCGATGCCGTATCAAGCAGCCGCCCGGCAAGCGCCCGATCGCGCAGCATGTAGAGCTGGAACCACGGGGCAACGACCCCGGCCACTTCCTCTGCCCTGCACACCGAAGTCGTCGACAATGTAAAGCCCACGCCACGGCTGAACGCGGCCCGGGCAGCCAGCGCTTCTCCACGCCTGCGCGCGCTTCCGGCGAGACCGACAGGCGACAACACCAGCGGGAGCGTCAGATCCCGGTCCAGTACTCTTGTCGAGAGGTCGATGCAGGACATGTCACGCAGGACGTTCTGGGGCAGCCTGACAGCGCCGAAAGCCGCTTCATTCAGCCGCGCCGTCTCACCGCCGAACGCGGCCCCATCGTAATACTCGAACAGGAAATGCGGAAGGCGCGCACGGGCGCGGACCCGAAAGTCACCCGCTGTAGCAATCGCTCTGGACATCTCGCCCGGCTCCACATCCCGTTTCTTGTGCGACGGCGTTCAAGACGCCTGCCTGCAGGCGATACCTCGACCCAACCGCATAATATTATCACGCGTAACTAAATCAACCCGCGAAGCCATCCCTGCGCGACTCCAGAGCCGAGCAAACCATCCGAGATGCTTTCTACAGGCAGATTGGATGGTTTTTTGCGGACTTGCAAGCTTCACATATTATAATTTTATATCAACGCCTTGCCTCATATTGACGAGACGAGCCCATGATCAGTGACGCGAAGCAGGAACCATGACGCACTGGATATATTATGCAATGCGTCCTATTTTTGTGACGCATCGTCGAAGGAACCGCGCCTTGCCAACCGTCAGCGCTAACAGGCGCTTCATAACCAAGTGGAGAAAGATCCTGGGCATTTGCAAAACACCGACTATCGCACTGAAGAGTCTGGTTGGCATGACCATTACGGTGATTGCGTGCATCAGCGCCGGAAAGGCTGATGCACGATCGGAAAGGGACCACGCGGACGCACAAGCGCAGACGTCCGCCGACGCCGACCCCGATTACAAGCGCTTCGACGAACTCATCGAACCCGGGCTCGTGACCACGTTCCCCGGTTCCGCGGATTCGATCCTCGGCGATGCCGGAGGCCTGCGCAGCGCGATGGCAGAGGAGAACCTGGGTCTTACGCTCCGAAGTTCAAATATCTTCGTGACCAGTCTGAACGACAGCGGGCAGCCACGATCCCCACAGCGGTACAACGGACAAAGGCCCACCCTGCAAGCCGCCTCGATCACCGCGCTTCTGGCCTGGCGCCTCGACAAACTGGGCTTGCCGGATACGACAATCACTGCTGGCGGGATGTACTATGCGTCCAGCTTCAGGGACAACGCGCCCTCCACCGTCGCGCTACGCGCGCTGTCGATTCATCACCGTGCGTTCGGCCGCAAGCTGGAGATAAAGGCCGGCTACCTGACCAACATGTACGAATATGCGGGTCTTTTTACCGGCGGCAGCCCGGTTCTTGCCGCCGGTCTTTCCGGCGTGATCCCGATCCAGGCCGGCATGAGCGCAGACCCCGTTGCAACGCCTGCGGTGAACATCACGCTCCA
Source organism: Novosphingobium sp. (assembly GCA_047605225.1). Taxonomy (GTDB): domain Bacteria; phylum Pseudomonadota; class Alphaproteobacteria; order Sphingomonadales; family Sphingomonadaceae; genus Novosphingobium. The sequence goes on along the minus strand of JASGGD010000040.1, from coordinate 5,899 downwards.
CGGCAGCGCTGGTACATACTTCAAAGCAGGGATCCAGCGCAGCATGCACCCAATGGGACGCGGCTACGATGTGGAGCACAACCATAACGGCTTTCGCTTCACAATGCCCGACGCAAAGGCGCTTTACCTTGCGGAAGCAGGCGTGCTGCGCGCATCGGCCCCCGGAGTGCGGCATCGCTGGATTCGCTTTGGGGGCCTTTACAACGAAAGCGGTTACACCCGCTTCGATGGTCGAGGCGAAAGCACCAATCAGGCCGCCTATGGGGCCGCGGATTTCCAGCTGACGCAAAAAGACCCGAACCGTCCTGCTGCGGGCATCTACGCGGGCGCAAGTGCATTCTGGGGTAACCCTGCGGTCAACGTCTTCACGCAAAGCTATGAAGCGCGGGTTTACGCGATTGGCCTGCTGCCCTCACGCGCGCGCGATGCAGTCAGTCTGAAGATCAGCTTCAACAAGTTCTCCGACGCTGCGCGGCAAGCGCAAAGGCTGGCGGGCGCGTATGCGAATGCAAGCCAGACCAGCGTAAGCGGTTCCTATACGGCACATGTAGGCAAGGGCATCTATGTTACGCCCTCACTATCCTGGGTAAACAATCCCTCTTTTGTTGGAAAATACCGAAACCCCATCCTGGCATCCGGAACAATTTTCCTATTGTTGTAATAACGATGATCAAACCTCGCCAAAAATGCCTGCACGACTTCCATCCCCCTGAGCCGGGATAAAAGCAGTGCAGGCATCAGTGACAGGATGGAAGCATGTCTCTGGCGCTGCCGAATGGCGGCAAGGCCATCTTGCGCCACGCCACTTCAATCAGAGAGAATAGTTCAATCCAATCAGCACACTATGCGTGCGAAACACGCCTTCCAGGGCATTCGCGGTCGTAGTCTGCAGCGTCACGTCCGAAACAGAGAAATAACGATAGCGCAGCGTCGCCTCGAGCCGGTCGGACAAGGCGTAGCGCGCGCCGACCACGGCCTGCCAGGCGAAACGCACCTTGTTCTCGTAGGCGAAGGTGCTGCTTTCGTCCGCCTCCAGCTTCCAGCGGTACTGGTTGACCCGTGCCACGCCGATGCCGCCACCCGCCTCCAGCGACCAGCGTGAGCCGGTGGCGATATCCGCCAGTCCGTTGAGCAGGATCGACTGGATACGGGTGGTGCCGGAGGGATCGTCGTATGTCCCGGTGGCACGGGAAACCGGATCGACCGCGATGCGCGTGGAGCCCAGCGTCACTCGGTCGAGGTCGAACTGCTGGCGTATCAGTTCGAGTTCGGTGCGCAGGAAGCCGAAGTCGTAGCCCAGCCTCCCGGCGAGTTCCCATCCGGTCTTGTACGAGGTCTTCAGCGCATTGCGATCCACGCCGAGCGCCGGGTTCACGCGGGCGCGGATGTCGAAGCTGCCGTCGTTGATCTTCACGCCGCCCGCTGCCGCGCCGATGTAGAAGCCGCCGGTTCCGGAGCCTTCACTCCAGCCGGTGTCACGCCGCTCGATCGGGCCGGTGGAGACGGTCAGGTTCAGGCTGAAGGTGCGCGGCGCGCCGGCCGACAGCGATACACCGCCCGAGCCGGGCACCCAGTACTGCTCGTTGGTGATGTTCTGGACATTGCCCGACACCGTTACCGAGCGCCCCTCTATCGGCAGTTCGTAGGAGATGCCCGCATCGCCGATGGTGACCGGCTTGTAGATGAAGGTGTTCGTCACCTGCCCATAGGCCTTGCCCGAATAGCGCACGCCGCCGAACGCCGAGAAGCCGGGCAGGAGCGCGGGCGAATACTCGACGAAGCCCGAAGTCTGAAACGCGGTGGCACCGGGCACCTTCTTGCCGACCAGCGCCGCGCTCGATGCCTTGGTCTGTACCGCGTCGAGATAGGCGGCGCCGAACTTCAGCAGCACTTCGGGCGTCGCCAGCCAGTGTGCGTCGAACTCGATGCCCTGGAAGCGCCGCTCGCCGTCGCGGACCCAGTAGCTTTCGGTGTTGAGGAATTCGGACGGGACCTTGGTGCGGAATGCCGCGAGCGTCGCGCCCCAGGTGCCGCGATCGACCTTGATGCCCGCCTCGTACTGCGTGCTCTTGATCGGGCCGAAGCTCTCGCCATAGTTCAGTGCGTTGGCGGGGGCCTGCGTGCCGCGCTGCAGCGCCTGCACGTAGGAAACATAGGCCCTTACTCCATGCGCCACGTCGTAGCTGAGCGCGGCGACGGGCGTGAAGCTGTTCTCGCTGTAGTTCGTGTCCGCCAGCACAGGCTCGTAATTGCGCTCGGTATAGAAGGTGTAGCGGCCGCCCAGCATCAGTTCGACATTGCCCAGCTTCAGCGTATCGCTGAGGAACAGGCCGCGCTGGCGGATTTCCTGATAGCGGAACCAGTCGGGCGGGCGCTGGAACTGGCGGCCCGTTAACACCTGCCCGTTACTGTCGGTGTAGGACGCGAAGGCCCAGTCGGGCACGTTGTTGGCGTAGATGTTGCCGGTCAGGTTGAAGTCGTAGGACACCGTCGGCACGCGGTTGGTCGTGTAGGGGTTGTAGTCGTAGTCGTAATCGACGTCGAGATAATCGAACCCGGCAACCATGGCATGCTCGATCGCGCCGGTATGGAAGGTGCCGTCGATCGACAGCTGCCCGACATGGTACGTGAACTTGCGGTTCATCCCCAACACGCCGATCCGATAGTCGCCCGCGTTGTTGATGATCTGCGCGGTGTTGCCGGTAAACCGCTCGTCCAGCGCCGAATAGCGCAGCGCGGCGGAGATCTTCCAGCCGGGTGCGATCTGGTAGTTCAGGCGCCCGGTCACCTGATTGATGTCGTTGAACTTGTGGGTCGATTTCGAGGCGAGGTTGAAGTCCGCCCCGCTTATCGTCGCCAGCGAGGTGACCCCGGTGGTAAAGCTGACTGTGTTAGACTGCCCGGCCTGCCATGTGCGCTGGTAGTACCCATCGACGCTCCACGTCAGGTCGGGCGTGATCTCGCCCTGAAGCCACAACTGCGCGAAGGTGTTCTTGTTGTAGGCGCCGTTGTAGAGCGTGCCCTGCTCCTGCACCGCGTTGAAGCGGAAGGCGGTGGAGCCCGTCCCGGTCAGCGGCCCGCCGATATCGACATGCGCGCGCCAGATGCTGGAACTGCGCAAGGAGAACCCGGCACTGGCGACCAGTTCGTCGGTCGGCTTCTTCGAGATGAAGTTCACCACGCCCGAGGGCGAGGCATAGCCGTAGACGAAACCGCCTGCGCCCTTCAGCACCTGGATCTGCTCGACCGCCTCGATCGGGTGGTCCTGGAACCAGTAGGGGAAGGCCAGTCCGTCGTACTTGTAGCCGTTGGTGAGGTCCACCGCCTGGCCGCGAATGCTGAAGGTATTGCCCGAAGCCAGCCCCGAATTGTTGGAGCGCACCGAAGGATCGTAATTGAACGCTGCGTCGATCGTCGTCGCGGCGATGCGGTTGATCTGGTCGGTATCGGCGGCGGAGACCGAGAACGGCGTCTCCAGAATGGTGCGCGTGCCAAGCGGCCCGGCCTCCACCACCGCGCCGCGCGAGCGCGTCCCTTCGACGAGGATTTCCGCCGCCGCATCGCTGCTGTCCGCGCCTTCCGCCTCGTCGGCGGCAAAGGCCGGCGTCGCGGTGCCGCCCACCGCCAGCGCGAGCATGAAGCCCAGAGCCTGCCGACTGCTGCCCGATCCCAGGGCATGGCCCTTATGGCGTGCCGATTTGCGCATTATTCACCCCTGTCTGTACGTCGGGCGCACCGCTCCGGCCCCCGAAACGGAAGCTGCGGGAGCGGCAAAGTCCGGCCCGACCTGTCGATTTTCGAAAAGGATATCCCCGAGGTCAGGGTGCATCCGGCGCGCACGCTGTCGCAGCGTGCAGGGCCTTTTCAGCGTGTCTCACCAGCATGGCGTTGATATCGGCGTTTTGATGTCAAATAGCCGCCGAGGCCTGACCTGATGAACGATGGGTATGGGCCACCCGCCGACGAGACAAATTGGAAGTCGCAAGCCTCGCTTGAGAATTGGTCATACTGATCGCGTCCGTTTAGCGCCGCGAATATCGCTATGGGAAACCCTCGTTATTCGCTGACACCTACGTCGATTACGCTCAGCCCATCATCATCGACGAACGGGACCAATCTCATGAGCGAACGGCAGCTTCATCTTGGCGCGATACTTACCGGCGTGGGCAACGATCAGTACAACTGGCGCCATCCCGACGTGCCGGGCGATGCCAGCGTCGACATCGACTGGTACATCACCAACGCGAAACTCGCCGAGGACGCCAAGTTCGACCTGGTGTTCATCGTCGATTCCCCGTTCATCACGCCGGACACCTCACCCCACTTCCTCAACCGGCTGGAGCCGCTGACGCTGCTCTCCGCCGTCGCCGGACACACCTCGCGCATCGGCCTCGTCGGCACCCTGACGACGAGCTACTGGGAGCCCTACAACGTCGCGCGCCAGTTCGGTTCGCTCGACCACATCAGCCGGGGCCGCGCGGGCTGGAACGTGGTGACCACCGGCCTCGAAGGCGCCGCGCGCAACTATGGTCGCGAGGAGCACTTCGACCACGCCGTGCGCTATGAACGCGCGCAGGAATTCGTCGAGGTCGTGCAGGGCCTATGGGACAGCTACGAAGACGACGCCTTCCCGCGCGACAAGAAGTCGGGCGTGTTCCTGCGTAAAGACAAGCAGCACCGCCTCGACCACAAGGGCCACCATTTCGCGGTGGCCGGGCCGCTCGCCCTCACCCGCTCGCGGCAGGGCCAGCCGGTGATCTTCCAGGCGGGTGACAGCACCGAAGGCCGAAACCTCGGCGCGCACATCGCCGAAGCCACGTTCGCCGCCTCCCCCGATTTCGCGTCGGGCCAGCAGTACTACGCCGACCTCAAGGCCCGCGCCGCCGCGCTCGGCCGCGATGCGGACGCGATCAAGGTGCTCCCCGGCCTGTTCCCGCTGATCGCCGAAACCGACGAGGAAGCCCGCCGCATCGAGCGCGAGCGCGCGGAGGCGGTCGACATCGACAAGCTGCTCGTCCAACTCGGCCGCGCGTTCAACTACCACGACTTCAGCCAGTACGATCTGGATGCGCCGTTCCCCGATCTCACCGGCGTCACCCTCAACAGCTACAAGGGCGCAGCCGAGCGGATCATCCGCACCGCACGCGAGGAAAAGCTGACCTTGCGGCAGGCCGCCCAGCGCGGCCAGCAGCCCGGCGGCAAGGGCTTCGTCGGCTCGCCCGAGACGATCGCCGACGAGATCGAGCGCTGGTTCACCGGCCGCGCGGCGGACGGCTTCAACGTCGTCGTCGGCACTCCGCAGGAGTTCGCCCTATTCCGTGAGCGTGTCGTGCCGATCCTGCAAAGCCGGGGCCTGTTCCGCACCGAGTACACGCACGACACCCTGCGCGGCCACCTCGGCCTGCCGGTCCCCGAGCATCGCCATACTGCCGCGCCGCTGGCGGTGGCCGCCGAGTAGACCGAAGGTCGAGAATATGACGGGGCCTTACCCCCTCAATGCCCTGCGCGCTTTCGAGGCGGTGGCGCGCAACCGCAGCTTCGCGCTCGCCGCGCGGGAACTGCAGGTGACACCCTCCGCCGTCGGCCAGCTGGTCGCACGGCTGGAGAAGGACTTCGGGATAGACCTGTTCGCCCGGCCCCGACGCGGGCCGGGCGACCTGTCGCTCACCCCGCGCGCGGCGAATGCGCTGCCGGATCTGCAGGAGGGGTTCGCCAGCCTGTCGAGGGCGGTGACGTATCTGGAAAGGGGAGGTTGAGGGTAGGCCTCGAGCCCGCTCCCCGCCTCGTCATTGCGAGCGCAGCGAAGCAATGACGAATTTCATGAGAGGCAGGATACGCCCCGTAGCTGACTTTGCCTTATCCTCCCTGTCGCGCAGCGATGGGGAGGGGGACCGCTCGC
>JASGGD010000039.1:0-29186 GCA_047605225.1 Novosphingobium sp. | reverse complement strand
TCCAGGGCGGCTCAAGACTGCCCTGGATTGCTTCGCTACGCTCGCAATGACGAGGCGGGGGTAACCCACCATCATCCTAGATCTGCATCTTCATGATGTCGGAATAGGCCGAAACCACCCGGTCGCGCACCGCCACCACCGTATCGAGCGCGGTTTCCGCCGCGCCGATGGCAGTGACGACGTCGATCAGGTCGCCCTTGCCGCCGATCTGCTTGATGCTCTGCGTTTCCGCATTGCGCAGCGCGTCGCCGGTCTGCGAGACCATGCCCTCGACCATCGAGCCGAACCCGCCGCTGCTCGGCGCGAGGCCGCCGGAAGGTGCAAGGCCACCGCTTTTCTGCCCGGTATCGGACAGCGGATTGGTCGCACGAGCCGCACGGGCGTAGGCGGAAATCCCGTCGAGGGAGCCGATCGACATACCCGCCCCCTTACTTCAGCAGATCGACGGTGCGCATGGTCATGCCGCGCGCCGCCTCGATGGCGTTGAGGTTGGCTTCGTAGGACCGCTGCGCCGCCTTCATGTCGGCGGCCTCGATCAGCGGGTTGACGTTGGGCTGCTCGACATACCCTTGCGCGTCGGCGACGGGGTTGCCGGGCTGGTAGATGCGACCGAAGGCACTCTTGTCCGCTTCGATGGACTTCACGGTAACTTGCGTGGCGCCGGTGTTCCGATCGACCTCGCTTGCGAAAGTGGCGACGCGGCGGCGATAGGGATCGCCCTCGGCCGTCGTGGCGATGGAGTCCGAGTTGGCGAGGTTCTCGGCGATGACGCGCATCCGCAGCGCCTGCGCGCGCAGGCCCGATGCCGAGACGTCAATCGAATTGCCCAGTTCAGCCACAAATGGTCCCCAGCTGCCTTACGGACCTTATAGGCAACTTTTTCCTAGTGACGCACTACTCCTATAACTTTTTCCCCTATAAAGCTGCGGAAGAAAGGAGACGCGCGGTGTCCGTCCTCGAAGGCATTCCCATCGACCTGCAGATCGTGCTGGGTTCCACCAGCATCCCGGTCCGCCAGGTGCTCAAGATGAGCCGCGGCGCGATGATCCAGCTCGACTGCGGGCAGGACGATCCGACGCGCCTCTACGTCAACGACGCCTCGTCGCCGAGGGCCGATCCTCGTCAACGAGGAATGTCGTGGAAATCACCCGCGTGGCCGGCGAGCGCTGAGGTGGAGTTTCTCGCTGTCCGCATTTGGGTGCCCTGGTCGTGTTGGGTGCTTGTGGCCGTTGTGGGCGGTCGCGCTACGACCTTCCATGCCGCGAAGTGGCTGGCCCGGCTGGGCGACAAGTTGGGCGCCAAGTTGGGAGAACGCACCTCGGTGCGCCGTCTCGAACTGGTCGAGCGGCTGGCCATCGATCCGCGCCGCTCGGTCGTGATGATCCGCAGCGACGCCAGGGACATCAGCCTGCTGATCGCGCCCGAAGGCGTGATCGTGCTGGACAGCATGCCGATCGCGGCCTCCCCCGCTCTCATCAAGGAAGCCGCCGAATGAGCCCGTGACTTACAGGCGCCTCTCCCTTGCCGCCGCGCTGGGCGGGGCCGCGATGCTGGCATTCGCGCCGGAACTCGCGATGGCGAAGGCGGCGGCGGCACCCGATGCGCTGGGCGGTCTCGCCGGCGGCGGTGGCGGCGGCGCGGTATCGGGCCGGGTGATCCAGCTCGTCCTGCTGATGACGGTGCTCAGCCTGGCGCCGGGCATCCTGATGACGATCACCTCGTTCACCCGCATCGTCGTGGCGCTCTCGCTGCTGCGCTCGGGGATGGGCGTGCAGGGCGTGCCGCCCAATCCGATCGTCATTTCGCTGGCGCTGTTCCTCAGCTTCTTCGTCATGGCGCCGACGTTCGACGCGGCGTGGAAGCAGGGCATGGAGCCCTACAACGCGGGGCAGATCAACGAGACCGAGGCGCTGTCCCGCGCCAGCAAGCCGTTCCACGCCTTCATGCTGAAGCAGGTCCGCGACGACGACGTGAAGCTGTTCGTCAGCCTCTCGGGCAAGGTCCCCAAGAGCCGCGCCGAACTGCCGATGACGACGCTGATGCCTGCGTTCATGATCTCCGAACTGCGCCGCGCCTTCGAGATCGGCTTCCTGCTGCTGCTGCCGTTCCTGGTGATCGACCTTGCGGTGGCGGCGGTGCTGATGGCCATGGGCATGATGATGCTGCCGCCTGCCACCATATCGCTGCCGATGAAGATCATCTTCTTCGTGCTGGTCGATGGCTGGGCGCTGGTGGCGGGGTCTCTCGTCAAGAGTTTCGCGTAACCTCGGACTACGCCACGCTATAGTTTTTCCACAGGCCGCAACCATCCTTTAACGACTCCTCCTAGAATAAAGTCGCACCCGTATCTTTCGGGATCGCGAAAGGCCGCAGAATCGGCCGGTAACCTAGAAGGGAAAAAGAAATGGCATTTTCGGTCAACACCAACAGCGGCGCGATGGCAGCTCTCCAGAGCCTCAACGCGACCAACAAGTCGATGGAAACCACCCAGAGCCGTATCACCACGGGTCTGAACGTTGCATCGACCAAGGACGACTCGGCGAAGTACACGGTCGCCCAGACGCTCCGCGGCGACCTTGGCAAGCTGGGCGCGGTCACCACCTCGCTCAACAACGCCAAGTCCGTCACGGACGTCGCCGTCGCCGGTGCGGAGCAGGTTTCCGACCTCGTCAACCAGATGAAGTCGAAGGCCCTCGAAGCATCGGACGCCGGTCTGGACAAGGAAAGCCGCACGGCAATCTCGAAGGATCTTGCCTCCCTCAAGGAGCAGATCGACACCGTCATCGACGGTTCGGACTTCAACGGTACGAACCTGCTGAAGGATGGTGGAACCGTCGACGGCTCGGTCAGCGCACTCCAGTCGATTTCGGACGACGCCGATCCGCTCACCGTGGACAACCAGGCGTTCACCACGGCTTTCGAGGACATCACTGCGACTGCAATCTCGGCACTCGAGGGTGACGATGGCGCAACGCAGGCGGGAACTCTTTCGGAAGCCCTCGACACTGTGTTCGAAACCGTGAAGGGGAGCCTCTCCGAACTCGGTGCGGCTTCGCGCAAGATCGAAGGTCAGCTCAGCTTCACCAGCAACCTGACCGACGTGGTGACCACCGGCATCGGCAACCTCGTCGATGCGGACCTCGCCAAGGAATCGGCGAACCTTCAGGCCCTTCAGGTCCAGCAGCAGCTGGGCGTGCAGGCCCTGTCGATCGCCAACCAGTCGCCGCAGACGCTCCTGTCGCTCTTCCAGTAAGAGAGGCAGGCTTCCTCCCGGTTCGCCGGGCGGAAGGCCATTTCGAAAGGCCGGGACGGTTCGCCGCCCCGGCCTTTCTTTTTACGGCGCAAACCCGTGAATTTTCCGGGTTCCGTCCGTCGCCGGAAGCCGTCACAGGATCGTCGGATGACCTCAGCGGCCGCCCTTCACCCTATCCTGCACGCCTTCGCCCTGCGCCGGGGCGACGCCGTGCTGCTGGCGGTCTATGCGCTGGGCTTCGCGGCTCTGCACTGGGCGGCGCATCCATGGGGTGGCGGCGGGTTCTTCTCGCTGTGGTATCCCGCCGCGGGTCTGCGCTTTGCGGCCATGTGGAGCCGGGGCGCCCGCCTGACGCCGTGGCTGGTGCTGACCGAAGTGCTGACCGACATCGCCGTCGGCGTCTTCCCGGTCGCCGGGCCGGAAGCGATCCAGTCGATCACCGGCGCCATGCGCCCCGGCCTCACCTGCGGCTTTGCCATTGCCGCCGTGCGCCATCTCGCGCGCGGCAAGACCGACACCCTCGCCCTTCCGCCGATGATGCTGGGCCTTGCCGCCATCGCCGCCCCGGCGCTCAACGCCCTGATGGTCGTGCCCTTCGAGGCATGGCTTCCGGCCGAGGCCGGGCGCTACCGCATCGGCGTCGACATCGTCATCTCGCTGACCGGCCTCGCGGTGGGCGATCTGCTCGGCATCCTCGTGCTTTCGCCGCTGCTGCTGTGGATCGCGGCGTTGGCGGAGGGCAAGGCGCGCCTGCTGCCCCACAAACGCCGCCTGAAAGTCCGGCCGCTGCTGGAAGACGCGCTGGTCATGGGCCTGTGCCTGCTGCTGACGGTGGCGCTGTGGCGTGCGGGCCTCGGCGCGCAGCCTGCGCCCGGCCTGCTGGCGGGGGCGTGGATCGGCCTGCGCCACGGACGCACCGCCGCCTGGCTCGCGATCCTTGCGCAAGTGGCCGCCTTCCTGCCCTATTCCGCCGTCGCGCTGGCCGATGCCGAGCGGCTGAAGCTGCACCTCGGGGTCGCCGGCATCGTCCTCGTCACCTGGCTCGCGGGCAGCTTCACCGATGCCCAGAAGACCGCGCGCAAGGTGCTGGAACGGCGCAACCGCCTGCTGTTCCAGGCCGAGCGCCTGAAGACCCTGCGCGCCATGTCGGTGGCGGTGATCCACGAGATCAGCCAGCCCCTTTCCACCCTCGCGATCGAGGCTGGCCACTTGCGCGAGGTCACCGCCGCACTTGACCCCGACATTGCGACAAGCGCCGCGCTGGTGGACCGCAAGGCCCGCGCGCTGTCCGACCTCGTGCGTCGCCTGCGCCGTTTCGGCGGCCGCGACGTGGATGAGCCCTCCCCCCTGCCCGTGGCGATGCTGGTGCAGACCGCGCGCCAGATCGTCGCCGCCGAACTGCGCAGCTGCGGGGCGACGCTGGAGGTCGCCCCGGTCGCGCCCGACCTCGTCGTCCATGCGCAGGAGATCGAACTGACGCAGGCGCTGGTGAACCTGCTGCGCAATGCGGCGGCCGCCAGCCCCGGCAAGCCGGTCTCGCTGGCCGTCCGGGCGGTGCGGGACGAAGCGCGGATCGAGGTCGTCAATCCGCTGGGCTCCGCCATACCGGAAGGCGCCGGGATGGGAGTGGGCCTCGTCATCGCGCGCACCATCGTCGAGGCTCATGGCGGCACCCTCGTCCGCGCCGATGGGCCGGGAACCGCGCGTTTCGTCCTCTCGCTGCCGCTCGTCCCCCTTGCCGGAGTGCCTGCATGACCCCTGCCCTCCCCTATGTCGCCGTGCTCGACGACGATGCGGACCTTGCCGCCACCGTCGCGCGCCTGCTCTCGCGCAACGGGCTGGAGACGCGGGCCTTCACCGCCCCGGCGCAACTGATCGCCGCCCTTCCCGGCTTATCCCTGGGTTGCGTCGTCAGCGACATCCAGATGGGTGAGACCGACGGCTTCGCCTTCGCGGAAATGCTGCGCGCCGCCGACCCTTGCGTGGCGCTGGTGTTCATGACCGCCTGGCCGACCACGGCACATGCGGTGGACGCGGTGCGCCGCCATGGCGGGCTCGATTATCTGGAAAAGCCGATCGACGAGCCGCGCCTGCTCACCGCCGTGCGCGAGGGGCTGGCGTGGTCGGTGCGCGAACGGCGCATCGCCGCCGTGACGCAGGCGTTCACCCGGCGCGAGCGGGAGGTTTTCGACCTCTTGGTGCGCGGCCATTCGAACAAGGAGATCGCCGAGCGTCTGGCGATCTCGGCCCGCACGGTGGAGGACCACCGCGCCGCGATCGTGACCAAGACGCGGACCAACGGTCTCGCGCAGCTGATCGCACTGAGCCGGGGGGAAGAGGTTTAGGTCGAGGCCCACCCTGCTGCGACTAGGACCTGCGGTCCAAGTCTCGCTCCCCTCCCGCAAGCGGGAGGGGGAACACGCGACTAGCCCTCCCGCTTGCGGGAGGGCCGGAAGGCTTATGAGCGCAGCGAATTAGCCGGACGGGGTGGGCCTGCCGCCCTCCTCTGCCCGTTACTTCGCCGCCACCGCCTTCACGATGATCTCGTCCAGCTTGCGCGGATCGATCGACATCACCACGCGCGCCTTCTGCTCGCCGAGGCCGGGCTGGTAGTGCTCGCGCCAGCTCAGGGTATCGCCGTAAGTCGCACCGAACGCCGCGTCGTAATCGACGTAGAGGTCTTCCGCTTCGGTCACCACCGAGGGATCGAGCAGCACGGCGGCGACGATCTCGTCCCACAGCGGGAAGCCCGCCTCGAAGCCCGCGATCGCCTTGCCCAGTTCCGGCTTCGCGCCCTTCGCGGCGCGGTCGAGCAGCTTGCGGCTCAGCTGCGTCGCGGTCGAGGGATCGACCGGGATCACCGTGATCTGCTTCCACGGCGCGCGGCTGACGATGCTGGCGGCCTCGGGATCGAGGCGGATGTTGAATTCGCGGCGGGGCGAGTTGGCGAACTCGCGCGCGAACTCCACGGCCGAGCGGTCATCCAGCACGCGGTGCGGATTAAAGCTGCCGCCCATGTAGATCAAGCCTTTGGCAAGGCTGGCAAATTCGGGATCGAGGCGCTGCGCCAGCGCGAGGTTGGTCATCGGCCCGCCCTCGACGATGGTGATCTGGCCGGGGTACTTGTGAACCATCTCGATCATGAACACCGCCGCCATCTTCGAGGCGACCTTGGTGCTCGGCGCGCCCCAGGGCAGGTTCGAGAGGTCGTAAGGCGTGTAATAAGGCGGCGTCGACTGCTGCGTGGGCTCGACCCACTGCTTCATCCATGCGCCCTTCCACGTCAGTTTGCCGTAGAGCGCTTCCCAGCGCTCGGTCGCCTTCTCGGTGTTCATCAGCGGATCGATCGCGCCCTGCGCCACCGGGACGTCGGTGCGGCCCATCAGTTCGAGGCCGCGAAGCTGCATCGCCGCACCGCGCGGCGCCCACCAGTTGCCGGTCACGCTGGTCACGCCCACCACGTCGATCTGCGGCGAATTGAGCAGCATCATGTGCATGAGCGAAAAGCCCTCGTCATCGATGATGACTTTCTGCGGGGCGGGCTTGTCCTGCGCCTGCACAGGCAGGGCGAAGCAGACCGCCGCCGCCGTCAACAGCGAGGAGACGAGACGGGTCACGGCATTCAGGGGGGGCATCTGTTGTCCTTGTTGGGAGGGCAAAGGGATCACACCACCTTTCGTCATTGCGAGCGCAGCGAAGCAATCCAGGGCAGTGCGCAATCGCCCTGGATTGCTTCGCTGCGCTCGCAATGACGAAGGGTGGGGGCGGGATAATTAACGGCCCCTACCCTCTCACGCATGGGCAGGCATGGGACCATACGAAAAGGGCGCCGGTTTGACCCGGCGCCCTTCGCTTCATCAGAAGTTGAAGCGGAACTCGCCGCCGATGATGCGCGGTTCGTTGAGCATCGCCGTCAGGTTGTTGAAGTCGATCGCGCCGACGACGCGGATCTGGTTGGTGATGTTGCGGGCGAAGGCCGCAACTTCGTAGCCGCGCTTGTTGTCGCGGTAGCCGACGCGCGCGCCGCCTTCGAGGTAGGCCTTACCCGTGAACTCGATCGAGTCGTACAGGAACAGGTTGATCTTCGAGCGGTACGACCAGTCGGTGTAGGCGAAGATCTCGTTGTCGTTGCCCAGCGGCACGGCATAACGCAGCGTCGCGTTGCCGATCCAGCGCGGAGCCTGCGGCAGGCTGTTGCCGTCGATCGAGGCCAGCGTGGTGCCGTTCACGGTCACCAGCGGGTCGGTCACGGTGCAGCCGCCGCCGCAAGGCGCGACGTAGAGGTCCTTGTCCTTCAGCTCGGTGTAGTTGTAGCTGCCGCCCAGCGTGAGGACGAGGTTCTCGATCGGGGTCGCCGAGAATTCCGCCTCGACGCCGTAGCCGATCGCCTTCTTCGCGTTCATCAGCTGCGTGACGTTGGAGTTGCCGCCCACCGCCGTCAGCTGGATGTTCTTCGTGTCGAAGTAGTAGCCGTCGACCGAGAAGTTGAACAGGCCGGGCTGCTCGGTCTTGAAGCCGACTTCGTACGAGGTCGTCGTCTGCGGGCGGGCCATCGTCGCGACACCGGCGGTGGTGTCGTTCTTCAGCGCCGCGCCGAGGTAGCCCGAGGCCACGCGGGCGTAGATGCTGCTCGACGAGGAGAGCTTGAAGGTCGCGCTGCCGTCCCACGACCACTTGGAGCCGTTGGTGCTGCCGGTCGAACGGCCGGTGGTGGCATCGATGTCGTCGCCGTTGACAAGGACGGCATAGCGCTTGTCATGCGACCAGCGCAGGCCGCCGCGCAGGATCAGCGCGTCCACCGGGGTGTACTCGACCGAGCCGAAGAACGCATACGTCTCGTTGTCGAGGTGCGAGATGCTGGTGGGCGAGTAGGCGTTGGTGTTCGACCACGAACCGCTCTCGCTCTCGAGGTTCTGGTTGAAGTAGTAGGCGCCCGCCTGGAAGCTGACGTCGCCGAACTTCTTCGATGCGAAGCGCAGTTCCTGGCTGAATTCCTTCGGCGTGGTGTCGCCGCCGGTCTGGACCTGGAACGGGGTGTTATCGGGCGTGCCGCCGTCGATGTCGCCGCGCGAGAAGACGCTGGCGCGCTCCCATGCGGTGATCGAGTAGAGCGATCCGGCGCCGTCGAACTCGTAGCTGGCCTGGACGTTGGCGCCCCAGCTTTCCAGCGTCTGCGGGTTCGAGCCGTTCTGATTGGCGTGCTCGATGTCATAGCCGTCGACGAGGTCGTTGGTGCCGGCCTTGATCGCGTTGGCACGGAACAGGCGCGCGGTGCCCTTCAGCGAGCGGGCGTGCGCGTTGACGAGGATGTCGAGCGGGCCGTTCTCGTACTCCAGCTGGAAGCGGCCGGCGTAGTCCTGGTAACCCTCGAACTTCTTCTCGTTGATGGTATCGGCGTTGTCGTTCTTGACCCAGTCGTCACGGCGCTGGACGAGGCCCGCCACGCGGAAGCGCAGATGCTCGGTCAGCGGCGCGCCGACGGCGGCTTCGAGGTTGACGGTGTTGTAGGTCGCCCACGAAGCGCTGACGTGGCCGTCCACTTCCTCGGTCGGACGCTTGGAGGTCAGCTTGACCACGCCTGCGGGGGTGTTGCGGCCGAACAGGGTGCCCTGCGGACCCTTGAGGACTTCGACGTTCTCGAGGTCGAAGGCCGGGAAGGCCTTGAGCATCGGGCTTTCCAGCGCGACGTTGTCGTACACCACCGAAACCGGCTGCGCAGCGTCGGCGCTGAAGTCGGTGTTACCGAGGCCGCGGATGTAGAAGCGCGGGAAGGTACGGCCGAACGAGGATTCGATCTGAAGGCTGGGCACGCGCGCGGCAAGGAAGCGGATGTCCTGACCGCTGGAGTTCAGCACATCGAGCTTCTCGCCCGAAAGCGTCGAAACCGCGACCGGCACGTCCAGCGCACGCTCTTCGCGGCGCAGCGCCGTCACGACGATGGCGTTGTCACCCTCTTCGGCAACCGGAGCAGTGCTCTGCGCAAGGGCAGGAGCAGCGAACGAAGCCGAAATCGCGAGGACGGAAACCGCCGTAAAACGACGCAAGCGAGCAGTATTCAAGATTACCCCCTGAGGTAGGCATGTTTTGGGATGGGGGGGCCGATAGGCTGACCAGCGCTGTCATTCAACCGCAATGAACGGAACGGTGCGTTGCGAAAAATGGCGCGGCAATTTTGCAACGCAGCAAGCCATGCGCACCCGGAGTCGCGTGCAGGGCACCCTCCCCCAATTCCCCAAAAGCCATAGGCTTCACTAAGGGTTAGAAGGGTTTTTAGGGAATCTGTTAAAGAGGTTACACCCGCCAGCGACCGCACCGCAGCAAGCAATTTCGGCGAGTCGGACAAAATGCCCGTTCCCGTAGTGTCGTCGCAGCGTTCCCGAAGTGTCGGCGCTCCCGTTCCCGAAGGATCGTAGACCCGTTCCCGAAAGGTCGAAAGCCCCCTCCCCGGCGTTCCCGGAGTGTCGAAGCAGGATCCTCCCGAGCGACTTTTGAATCACTTTTTGCCGAACCTCTGCAAACGACGTTCAATCGAGTCGGATTTCGCGCGTGCCGGGAATCGTGCCCGCATCCGACACGACACTTCTGGAACGCCCCTCATCCGCGAAGCTGGTGACGGTGCTTCGCATGATGACGCCGAACCCACCCGACGAACGCGCGCTGCCAGTCGGCCGGAGTGCGGTCCACATCGGCATTCACCCACCGCTCGAACTCGGCATGGAGAGCGTGAAGGTCCCAGCCCAGACACTCACGGCGCAGCAGGTCGATGGTCTCGTCGGTCATGAAACCGCGCGTGGCCTTGTCCGAGAGGCCCGCGACGGCGGAACGGATGAACTTGCGGGCGTCGATGGTTTCTTCGTCTCGTTTGGCTTCGCCGAACTCGCCTGCGGCTCGTTTCCCCGGGGAAACAGAAAGAGAAGCAGGAAGTCCTGGGGCCATCGCCCCAGACCCCTTTACTGGCGTCGTTGCGCGTGCAGCCTCGGCGGATTGCGCATTGCCATCGTGCAGGGTCTCCCGGCGCACCGCCGCGTCATGGCTCTGAGGCTGCTGGCTGTCTTGAGGCAGACATTCCTGGGAGCGCGAGGGGCTTTGCTCCTCGCATTTACTTCCTTCATTCTTCGGCGCCGCAGGCAATGACACTTCCGCCCCGCCCTTCCCGTCCACCCGCTTCATGCGGATCATCGGTTCACCGTCCTTCGCCGTCTCCACGCTCAGACCATAGCCGGGAAGGTCGTCCTTCTCCGCCAGCTTGAGCATTTCGAACTTGAACCGCCGATACTGCCCCTCCGCCCCGGACTTTTCGAACAGCACCGGCATGGAGATCGCGAAACCGCCCTCCCCTGCCCCGCCCGCGTGCTTGCGCGCCACACGGTAGAGCCACCGCTCGCGCCCGCCGGTAATGTCGAAATAGGCGCGGTCGATGGAGAGCACCCCGCCCTTCATCATCACGCCTTCCCAGAACCAGTTCGACAGCTCGATGGTCATCCCGCGCGACCGCTCGGTCTTTTCGTCCACCAGCTGCGTCCAGCCATCGAGCCAGGAGAACGTCGCCTCGCGCCGGTTCTCCGCTCGCAAGTTGGTCTTGATGGTCGTCGCCACGAGCCGGTCCAGCGCCTGCCCGAGCAGTTCGTAAGCCCGCCCGGTCGTCGGCCGCCCGATCGCACGCAGCAGGTCGTAGGGCATCAGGTGCAACTTGCGCGGCACATCGTTGACCCCGCGCCGCGCCATGTCGGCCAGCACGCTGGCGCAGTAGATCAGAATGTCGGCGTCCCAGATCGTCGCCATGCCGTAATCGGGGTTGGCGCTGACATGGACATGCACCTTGCCGTCGGGACTGGTGTAGTCGATCGGCTTGGCCCGCTTGGTCTTGGCGAGCGAGAAGAACGGCCGCTCCATCATCTCACGCTGATCGCGCAAGGGCAGGTCGGCGATGTAGGGGAGGAACAGGTCGAACTGCTCGCTAACGGTGGTCTTCTTGGCGCGGGTCATGCGGCGTGTTTACCTTCGGTGAACTCGCCTTCGGCTCGTTTCCCCGGGGAAACATTGTCAGAAGAAGAGGGAAACTTGGGGCCAACGGCCCCAAACCCCCATACCGTCGAGGTCGCGCGCGCAGCGCCGTCATGCGCCCACGGCGAGCCGGGAGACATTGAAAGCCTGCGGCGCAATGTGGGGCTGACGGGGCGGCGCGAGCAACGACGACGGTAATGGGAGCGCGAGGGTGTTAACCCTCGCCCTACTCCTTCGACTTCGATCACGCCTGCAACCCTCTGCCTTCCGCTTCCAGCTGCGCCAGCAGCACCCGCACCGCATTGACGGTCTCTTCGAAGTTCGCCCCCGACCCGGCGTGAAGCCGCAAGGTCAGCCCCTGCCGGTTGTGCGACTGCAGCGAGGCCACCGGACGCCCGGTGCGACTGTTGGGAATGCTCGGCAGCACCGGCTTCTCCCGCTCGGCCTCGGGAGCGGCAAGCAGCGCCTTGAGCACGTCGGCGGCGGCGATGGCAGGGCGGTCGCCATCGCGGCGCGCGGCCTGTTCCTTGGCGAGCCGCGTCGCTTCCTTGCGGATCGCACCCGCCTTGTCCTTGTCGTCCAGCGCCTGCGCCAGTGCATAGGCGGGCTTGAGCTGAACTTCGGCGGGCGAGGCGAAGGCGGCGACCACGGCGTCGGGCAGGGCCGCGACCTTCAGCATCTTCGAAAGCCAGCCCTTCGACAGCTTCAGCCGCTCGGCCATGCGGGTGAGGTGGTTGCCGTAGTGGGCCTTCAGCGCCTCGGCATAATTGCGCGCGCGTTCGAGGTCGGAGACGTCCTTGCGCGCGCGGTTCTCGATGTCGGCGAGGCGGAAGGCGGCTTCGTCGTCCAGCTGCGCGACTTGCGCCACGAACTGCATGTCGGGATAGGAATGCGCGCGCAGCCACGAGATCGCCCAGTGGCGGCGGGTTCCGGCGATGACCTCGTAGTCATGCACTGCATCGCCCTCGATCCGGCGCACGACGGCGGGGACTTTCTGGCCACCCTCGGCGACGATCGAGTCGATCAGTTCGCGGCAGGACTCTTCGGAAAGGTGGGCGTAGCTGCGCGCATTGCCCTTCCACGGCCGCACCTTCGCGGGGTCGAGCAACAGCTGCGTGACCTGCCGCACTTCGCCGGTGGCGACGCGGGCGAGGGCGCTTTCCCGGCCGAGCAGCGTGGTTCCGCGGGCGCGGTCAGGCTCGCGCGTCGGGGCAGGAGAGGGGGCTTCGTCCTCGGAAAGCAGGGCGGCGAGATAGTCGGATTGCTTGCGGGCCATGAGTTACCTCGGAAGACTGCGGGCGAGAACGTATGCGGAACGAGTCGAGTGTAGGAAAGAGGAAAAGCAGGGGTCATCACCCCTGCACCCCAATACCGTCGAGGGCACGCGCGACGCTGCGTTGCGCGCCCACGGTGAGCCGGGAGACATTAAAAGCCTGCGGCGCGTCACCCACACATCGTCATTGCGAGCGCAGCGAAGCAATCCAGAGCGGCTTGAGACTGCCCTGGATTGCTTCGCTGCGCTCGCAATGACGAGGGCAGGGGGCCACGGCGCAAGGATGCTGCGCGCGCGACGACGACGGTATGGGGAGCGCGAGGGCGCCAAGTTTGAAGATTGGGGCCCTCGCACCTTTCCTTCTTCAACCATTGACCAACATCTCTTCATCGACCCTCTGGCTACGCCCCCATCCAGTCCGCACCAGCTGTTCGATCTGCCCCAGCGCCTCGTCCAGATTGGCCCGGCAGCGCTTGTGCGTACGCGGCGTTCCGATCGGCTTTTCCAGCTCGTAGATCGTCATCATCCGCATCGCCGCGTGGCTGATTTCCGCGCTTTCGAGGATCGGCACCGGCAGCAGGGCAGGTCCGAAGGTCTGTTCCATGATCGCGCGGACCATTTCGTGGCTCGGGTCGTTGCCGTCGAACTTCGAGCACAGCAGGCGTACGAACGAGTAGTCCACCGAGATCCCCGCGCCGGTCAGTTGTTCCAGCACCTGATCCATCATCGAGAGGAACTGCACGGTCGAGCAGAAGTCCGGCGTCGTCGCTGCCAGCGGCACCAGCAGCGCGTTGGCGGCCTGCATCACCGCAAGGCTGATCGTGCCGAGCGCCGGCGGCGGGTCGAGGATCACCACGTCGTAATCGCGCGCGAGGTCGGTCAGTCCCTGCTTGAGCTTGCGGAAGCGGGCCGCGAGCACCGACTGGCCATCGGCTCCGGCGGCGGCGAGTTCGTATTCGACATCGAACAGCTCCAGATTGGACGGGATCAGGTCCACGTTCGGCCAGGGCGTGCGCTTGACGGCGTAGAGCAGATCCGCCTGCGTCGGGTCGATCGACAGGTAGGGGTAGAGCGTTTCCTCGCGCGTGATGTTGAAGTGCGGGTTGAAGCCGAACAGCGTCGTCGTCGTCGCCTGGCTGTCGCAGTCCACCACCAGCACGCGGTAGCCCTGAACCGCGAAATAGTGGGCGAGGTGGGTCGTCACCGTGGACTTGCCGACGCCGCCCTTGAAGTTCTGCACCGCGATCATGGCGGGCACGTCCAGCGGCGCGCGGGCAGGAGAGGCGCCCAGAACCTCGCGCATATGCAGCATTTCCTCGACCGAATAGCCGAGGCGGCGCCCGTTTTCTCCGGCGGGGGGAGGGGGCAGGCGGCCGTCGTCCTCGGCCATGCGGATACGGTTGGTGGAGCAGCCGAGCAGCTGCGCGGCCTCGGCGATGCCGAAGCGGACGTTGAGACCCTTGCGGCTTTCGGGCAGGAAGGCTTTTCGGCGCAGGCGCTCGATCATCTTCTCACCCGCTTGAGCGAGATCGCCTATCTGGGACAGGATTGCATTCGATTCGGCCACGCGGCGCTCCATTGAAGCATCTTTGTGCTTTCAATCGCGCAAATCGTTCAATTTTTCAACTTTTTCCTGGTCGCTTTTCGATGTTTCCCCGGGGAAACAAGCCGAAGGCGAGTTCGGCGAAGGTAAACAGGTGAAGGTTGGAAAAAATGAAGACCTGGGGCCATCGCCCCAGACCCCTTTACCGTCGAAGGCACGCGCGCTGAGTTGTCGGGCGCTCCCTGCAAACGGGAAAATAAGGTGCCTGCGGCGCTTCTCCGACAGGCGAACATACCCCTCTTGCGCGATTGAACCTGACGACTGCCTCCGGCCTCAATAGGCTACGGGGAAGAATCGTCAGGTAATCGGCAAGGAGACCTGAGAAATGACCGACGCTCGGCCATGCATATGCCGCGATCAGGCGCGCGCTTCTCTCGGCGTGCGGTCGAGCGCTGGCGCTGCGTGATGCGCGGGCTCGGAAGCGAGGACGGCATCGGCCACCGCTTCCGGCACGGTAGCTTCGGACACAACCGGCGCCGCCATCTCGTCAAGGTCCGCTTCGGTCAGGTTGTAGCCCTTGAGCAGCAGGATGCTCAGCAGCGGGGCGAGGGCGGGGATGATCGCGAAGCAGATGCGGATCGCCATGACCGCGCCGGTGCTCTGTTCCTGCGTGGCGCCTCCGGTCGAGGCGGCATAGCCCATCACCGACAGCGTCGCGCCCATGATCATCAGGCCCGCCGCGTTGGAGACCTTGTCGACGAAGCTCATGAACCCGGAGAACGCGCCCTCGCGCCGCAGCCCGGTGGTCACGTAGTCGTAGCGCACCGCGTCGGTCAGCATCGATGCGGCGAGCAGGACCACGCCGCTCATCATCGCGCCGATCACGGTGACGCGCACGCCCAGCACCCACAGCGTTTCGTGCGGCCCGGCGAAGACCCAGCTGAGCACCGCGAGCCCGTAAAGGCCGAGCGCGGCGACGTAAGTGTTCTTCTTGTCGAAGCGCTTGGACAGCCGCAGCCAGACCGGCACGGCGAGGATGTTGCCCGCGGTCAGGAACACGTAGAACAGCCCCAGCCACGTATCGGTGCGCTGCAGGACGTAGCGGGTGAAGTAGGCGTTGGAGACGCTGGCGGTCGCCACGCCGATCATGAAGATCACGTGGACGAAGACCATGATGCGGAACGGCCGGTTGCGCCATGCGACCTTCAACTGGTCGACGAAGTGGCCGGGGTGCTTCGCCGCGCTTGTCGTGGCGCGGGCAGAGCGCAGCATCGGGATGGTGACGATGCACAGCGCGAAGACGATGCCGCCCATGACCCAGCCCATCGCCGCGTGCCCGTCTCGCCCCGCGCCCCAGGCCTGCAGCAGCCACGGCGGCACCGAGGAGCCCAGCACCTGCCCCACGAAACCGCCGTATGTGCGGTAGGCAAGGATGGTCGAGCGGGCATGGTAGCCGTCGCAGACCTCGACGATCATGGCCGAGGAGGGCACCGAGTAGAGCGAATAGGCGGTGCCGTGCAGCGCCAGCATGAAGCCGACGTAGATCAGCAGCAGCACGCCGTTGCCGATGTCGGGCACCGCGAACATGCCGACGATCGCCACCGGCATCATCACCGAGGCGAGCAACAGGTACGGCAGGCGGCGGCCCCAGCGGCTCTTAGTGTTGTCGCTGAGGTATCCGGCGAAGGGGTCGACGAAGCCGTCGTAGATCTTCACCACCGCGAAGAGGGCGGCGGCGATCCCGGCCGAGATCGCCAGATTGTCGGTCAGGAAGCGCAGCACCAGCACGGCGACGATCTGCCCCGAAGCGTTCATCGCCGCCGCGCCGATCGCGAAGGCGAGGATGACGGTTTTTCCGGTATCGAGAGCGGATGGATCGCTGCTGCGCGCCATGGAATTCCCTTGCTGCCGTGCGCGGTGGGCAAGCCTTCTCGCACGCGGAATCCAGGTTCCACGCCGCGATCTGTTCGGCTGCCGAAATGCGCTGTTTTTGCAGGTGGCAGGAAAACACAGTTTTGCGATCCATGCCACAGGGCCGCGAACGCACGATGGCACCGCGAATGACGGTGATTTAACGTGAAATTCGATAATAAATACAATAAAAACAAAAAGATAATGTGATCAGGAGGAATAAGGAAGCGCGGTTGGTCGGCACCTGCCTAACAGCTATGCGCAGCAAGCATGAGGGTCAGTCATGGACATACGGAAATTCGAGTATTTCATGTCGGTCGCCGAACTGGGCAGTTTCTCCCGCGCGGCGGTGAGCCTGCGGCTTTCGCAGCCTTTGCTGAGCCGACAGGTCCGCACTCTGGAAGAGGAACTGGGCCTGCCGCTGTTCTACCGCAACGGGCGGGGGGTGACGCTGACGCAGGCCGGGCGGTGCCTGCTCAAGAACGCGCGGACGGTGCGCGATGCGGTCGAGACGACGTACAGCGAACTCAACCAGCTCAAGAGCCAGCTCGTCGGCGCGGCGGCGATCGGCATGCCCACCAGCGTCGGCCGCGCGGTGAGCGTCGATCTCGCGCAGCATTTCGCCCGGCATACCCCCGATGTGAAGCTGCACATCGTCGAGGGCCTGAGCAGCGACATCGCCGAGCAGATCCAGCAGGGGCGGCTCGACGTGGCGATCCTCTACACCCCGATCCGCAATCAGAGCATCCTGTCCGACCCGGTGGTGGTGGAACACCTCGTCCTCGTCAGCGCGCCGGGGGAGGGACCGGATTCGCCGGTGGGGATGGACGACCTGCTCAAGCTGCCGCTGGTGACGACGGGGCCGAACCAGCAATTGCGCCGCGATCTGGAACAGGCGGCGCGGGCGCGGGGGGTGGAGTTGAACATCGCGGTTGAGGTCGATTCGCTGACCTCGATCCTGCAGATGGTCAACGTCGGCCTCGGCCATGCGGTGCTGCCGCCCTCGGCGCTGGTGCGGCACGGCCTGCGCGATCACTTCGACGTGGCGAGCTTCACCGACGACATCTTCCACCGCACCCTCTACGTCGGCACCGGCCCGCAGCGCTCCGACGCCGCCCCGGCGCGGCAGCTGGCGGGCGTGGTGAAGGAGACGCTGCAGCGCCTCGCCGGGCCGCTGACCTGGGATGTGATCCGGGCGTGAGGCGCGAGTTTCGTTCGACCGCTCTATAGGCATATGCTATGGCATATGCCAAGGAGTCGCCATGAACGTCGAACGCCACGTGAAACTGTTCAAGAACGGCCGCAGCCAGGCCGTGCGCATCCCGCGCGAGTTCGAGCTGCCGGGTGAAGACGCGATCATGCGCAAGGAAGGCGGACGCATCATCATCGAACCTGCGCCACCGCCGTCGCTGCTCGCGCGGCTGAAGACGCTGGAGCCGATCGACGACGACTTCGGCCCGATCGACGATCTGCCGCCCGAGACTGTAACGCTCTGACCACATGTTCCTGCTCGACACCAACATCCTGTCGGACCTGATCCGGCACCCTCAAGGCGCGATCGCCGAGCGCATCGCCGAAGTCGGCGAGGACGCAGTCGCCACCAGCATCATCGTTGCGGGGGAACTGCGCTATGGCGCGCGGCGGCGCGGATCGCCGCGACTGAGCGCACAGCTTGAGGCGGTGCTCGAACTCCTGTCGGTGCTGCCGTTGGGCGACGATGCCGATGAGCATTACGGACGACTGCGCGCGGACCTCGAACGGCGGGGCGTGCCGATCGGTGGCAACGACATGCTGATCGCTGCCCATGCCCTGAATCTTGGCGCGACGCTGGTGACCGATAATGTCCGGGAGTTCGAGCGCGTCGACGGCCTCGACATCGTCAACTGGTTACGCAGTTAAAACCGTGTCATCCCGCGTGCTTCCGGCAACTCGATAAACTCCGCATTAACCTGTAGTCGCGTAATCGTGCAAACGATTGTTGAGCGATGCGCACGGGGCGCGATTCGTTCAGCGGGCTCAGTTCGAGGGTTGCGATGAAAGCAGGGTTCGATGTCGGCCTTTCCGCCGAAGTTGCGGATGGGGAATGGGCGATCTGGGAAGGCATGGCCGCCGCTCTGCCGCTGAGCCTTGCCCTGTGGGCGGCGATCCTCTGGCTGGTGCGCTGATCCTTCAACCTTCGTCATTGAGAGCGTAGCGAAGCAATCCAGGGCAGTCTTGAGCCGCCCTGGATTGCTTCGCTGCGCTCGCAATGACGAGGGGTATGGGTGACGAGTGAGGGCTCACTCCCCATCGCCCAAGTGAATCTCCGGAATCCGTAGCGCCACGCCGACCGCCAGGCAGGTCAGCACGCCGCTCGTCACGAAGGTCACGATGAAGGCGTTGGCGTAGATCGCCACGACCGCATCGTGCAGGGCAGGGGGCAGCGCTGCAATCAGCGCCACGCCCTCGCGTAATACGCGCTCGGCCAGCGGGGCGGGCAGGGCGGCGCGGGCGTAGTCGCGCAAGTGGTGGGTCAGCAGCAGGCCTGAGCCCGCGACCGCCGCCACCGCCGCCAACTGGTTGCAGAACTGCAGGGTCGAGGTGCCGGTGCCCAGCTCCGCGCGGGGGACGCAGTTCTGCACGGCCACCGTCAGGTTGGGCATGCACAAGCCGCCGCCCGAGCCCATCAGCAGCAGGCAGCAGATCCACGCCGGATCGCCGAGGCCCATCGCGGTGACGCTCGCGATGCCGAAGAAGCCAATCGCCAGCAGCACCATGCCGCCCACGATCGGCGCCTTGTAGCGCCCGGTCCGCGACACGACCTGCCCGCCGAGCAGCGACATCGTCGTGCCCGCGATGAGGTGGGGCAGGATCATCAGCCCCGAACTCGCGGTCGAGTGGCCGCCGACGGTCTGGAAGAACAGCGGCAGGAACACCGAGGAGCCGAAGAAGGCGAGGCCGATCATCGTGCTCGCCACCACGGTACGGCGGAACACGGTGTTTTCAAGGAGATGCACCGCCAGCACCGGCTCGGCCGCGCGCTTTTCCTGCCGGTAGAGCGCGGCGAAGGCGAGGACGCAGAGCACCCCCGTCCCGGCCATCGCCAGCGGCGTCGAAGCCGCGCTGCCGTCGAGCATGCCGAGGAACAGCAGGAACGCCACCGTCCCGCAGACCAGCAGCGCGACGCCCGCGAAGTCGATCGCGTGGCCCTTTCGCGGCGCCAGATTGCGCGGCAGGGTCAGCCACACCATCGCCAGCGCCGCCGCGCCGACCGGCAGGTTGATGTAGAAGACCCAGCGCCAGCCCATCCACTCGGTCACCGCGCCGCCGACCACCGGCCCGGCGATGCTGGAGAGCGTGTAAGTCGCGTTGAACAGCCCCTGATAGCGCGGCCGCTCGCGCGGGGTGACGAGGTCGCCCAAGGTCGTCAGCGCCAGTACCGAAGCGCCGCCTGCGCCCATGCCCTGGATCGCGCGGAACACGATCAGCTGCGTCATCGACTGCGCCGCCCCGCATAGCGCCGAGCCGCCGAGGAAGACCAGGATCGCCAGCGTGAACAGCGGCCGCCGCCCATGGATGTCGCTGAACTTGCCGTAGAGCGGCATCGTCACAGTCGAGGCGAGCATGAACGCGGTCATCACCCAAGACAGCTGCGACAGTGCGCCGAACTCGCTGACGATGTGGGGCAGGGCGGGATTGACGATGAAGTTGTCCAGCGCCGCCAGCGCCGCCGTCAGCAGCAGGCCCGAGAGCGCAAGCCAGAAGCGGGCGCGCGTGGTTTCGTGCTCTTGTTCTTGCGCATTTGGAACCTCTCCGGTCGCGGCTCGTGCAAGCCGTCGATATGCAGTCACCCGGTCACTCCTGTCGCATCGGTCATGGGGTTTTCGCCCATTGGGTTGTCGGCCCGGCCAAGGGCGAGGTAGCCGATGGCGAGGGCGGAAAAGATCACGTGGAGCAGCCCGATCAGCACGAAAGGCGCGGTCAGCCCGACGAGGTCGAACAGGTAGCCAGAGGCCAGGGAGACGACGACGACGCTGGCGGTGCCGAAGAAGGCGAGCAGGCCATAGGCGGTGCCGCGCAGGTCGGCGGGGGCTTCCTGTCCGAAGAACGCCTGCTGGGCGATCGTCTGCGTGCTCTCGGCAATGCCGATGAACAGCGCGAGGGCGAGGATTTCCCAGCCCGTCACGCTTGTCACCAGCGGCGCGCAGAGGAACGATACGCCTACCAGAACGAGGCTGATGACGTAGATCGTGGTGCGGTTCCACTTGTCGAGCAGGACGCCCAGGATCGGCGGGATCACGAATGAGCAGGCGCGCATCAGCGCCAGCGCGGTGCCGGCGATGGCGACGGTGCCGGTCGTGCCCAGCCCCTCCTGCGCGCCGCGAAGAGTGATCCACAAGGCGAGGAACGAGCCGACCACCGCCTCGTCGGTACGCACCACGAAGGAGGTCAGCAGCAGCACCCCGAAGCGCCGGTTGGTCCGCGCATGGGCGACCACGCGCCAGAAGCCGCCAAGCAGTTCGCGCAAGCCCTGACTGGCAGGCGCGGCGCTCTTGCGTCGGTCCTTCGCGGGCGCATCGGGCATCAGGAACATCGCCGCGACCAGCGCCGCGCCGAGGCCGACGATGCCGCAGGCCCAGAGCGCATATGTCCCCGCCAGCGCGGTGTCGTAGCCCGCCGAATGCAGCCAGCCCGGCAGTGCCGCGCCGATCACGCCGACCATCAGCACGCTGATCAGCCCGTAGAACACCATGACCAGCGCCATGAACCGCCCGCGCGAGGCGTTGTCGACATAGTCGAAGAACTTCGGCGGCCCGCCTGCGGTGTGTGCGCTCGAGGCGATGCCGAAGCAGAAGCGGATGACGAACAGCGCCACCACGCCGCCCGCCAGCGGATAGGCGAAGGCGGCCATGCTGTAGCCTACGAGCGCGAAGATCACCATTGCACGGCGCCCGATCCGGTCAGCCAGCGCGCCCGCGAAGCTGACGCAGACGAGCACCACCGCCTGCTGGACCGTCATCAGCTGGCCGGCGAGGCGCCCTTGCTCGGCGCGCGGCACGCCGACCATTTCGGTGAACACGTAAGGCTGCATGAGGGCGATGAACGCGGTCATCATCACCGCGATTCCCGTCACCAGCAGGAACACGAAGACCTCCCGGCGCGGAATGCCCGGCATCAGCGTGATCGGCCCGATCCGCGCCTGAATCGCAGCTCCCTCCGGTGCAGTGTCCATGCCGGTCCTTCCATGTCGAGGAGTGACCGGAAGGGCGCTTCGGCCGCGTCGGGTCAGGTGACAGGATACGAAAAGGCGGCTGCGATTCCAGCGATTAAGCCATGCTCAAAAGGCGGGTCAGATATGCCTTTCAGCACTATTGCCTCGCCGCGCCGCCGGGACTTACGCTGTACCCACGAGCAGCCCGAGACGTCTTGCGCCGGGCCTGCCGCACCCCTTTTTCAGGAGTCGTCCCATGCTGATCGACCGTGGATTTTCCGAGCGCAACCGCCGCGTGCGCAGCCTCGACGTGGAGAGCTACCAGGACTTCGTGCTGGGCTTTCGCGACTGGACTTACGGCGATCTCGACAAGTCCGCGCGGGCCAGCGCCGACGAAATCCTCGAAGACCTGCGCCTCAATACGGAAGAAGCCCCGCTCGATGCTTTCCGGGGCGCCTTCGAGAAGGACCCGATGATCGCCGCCCGGATCCGCTGCTGGCTGTCGAGCCAGCAACTGATGTGGCAGAACGTGCTCGACCACTACAGCCAGCACGCCGATTTCTACATGGGCGGCATGGAAGACGCGGACGTCAGCGGCCCCGGCTCGCTGGAGCTGAATACCGGCATGGACATGCCCGATTACACCAAGCACGAAATCCACATCCAGCCCGGCGGCTATACCGGCAACGACTTCGCCGGGCCGCTCTACCACTACGGCACCAACACCTTCTACAAGGGCCAGAACAACGAGGACGAGTTCCAGTTCGGCATCGCCCGCACCGTCGCCAAGCCGGCGGACGGCAGGATCGGACGCATCGTCGATATCGGCTGCGGGATCGGCCGCCTGAGCGTCGCGCTGGCCGAGACGTTCCCCGAGGCGGAAGTCTGGGGCCTCGACGTCGGCGGGCCGCTGGTGCGCTATGCCCATGCCCGTGCGGTGGAACTGGGCACGCCGGTCCACTTCGCGCAGCGCCTCGCCGAAGACACCAAGTTCGCGGATGACAGCGTCGATATCGTCACCGCCTATATCCTCTTCCACGAAGTCTCGGAGCAGGGCGCGAAGGACATCTGCGCCGAGACCTTCCGCATCCTGCGCCCCGGCGGCGTCTTCGACGTGACCGACTTCCACACCGGCCGCGCCCGCTCGAACGAGCCCTATCGCCGGTTCATGGGCTGGATCGACCACGTCTACAACGCCGAGCGCTGGTCGCACCAGTTCACCGCCAAGGACTTCATGGAGACCCTGCGCGAAGCCGGGTTCGAAGTGGAGAAGGGCGAGAACCGCCACTGGGGCATCGCCTGCTACATCGCCCGCAAGCCGGAGTAGGTTTCCGAACCTTCGTCATTGCGAGCGCAGCGAAGCAATCCAGGGCGGCGCTGGACTGCCCTGGATTGCTTCGCTGCGCTCGCAATGACGAGGTGAGGCCAAGCCGGACCCATCACCCCGGTCATGACAGCTAGAACCCGCCGCCGCCTTGTCCGGCGCGGCCGCTACAGACAGTCTCGATAGTGCGACGAAGCCCCGGAGAGGGCGCCGATGGAGAGGATCGGAAAAAAGACACGAACCCAAGGGGGGTTATTCATGCGTCACCACAGCATCGCGTCCAGGTTCCACTTGAGCACTTCAACCGCGCTTGCGGGCCTCATGGCAGGCACGTTCGTCGCGCCCGCCCCGGCGCTGGCCCAGTCGGCGAGCGAGCCCGACAACGCCATCGTCGTCACCGCGCGCCGCACTGAGGAACGGCTCGAATCCGTACCGCTGGCGATCTCCGCCTTCTCGGCCGAAGCGCTGGAGACGCAGGACATCAAGTCGCTCAACGACATTTCGGCGGCGACCCCCGGCTTCCAGTTCCAGAACCAGGCGGGCGGCGGCTCGGGCCGTAACGACCGCTCGATCAACAACCTGACCTTCCGCGGCCTCGCGCTCGGCAACGTTTCGCCGATCTCGCAGGGCGGCCTCGTGTTCATCGACGGCGCCCCGGTCATCAACGCCTCGGTCCCGGCGATCGACGACGTGGCGCGGGTCGAAGTGCTGAAAGGCCCGCAGGCGGCCTATTTCGGGCGATCGACCTTCTCGGGCGCGGTCAACTTCGTGACCAAGAGCCCGACTTACGACTTCTCCGGCCGGGTCAAGGGCATGGCGGGCAACTACGGCTCCAACGCGGTGTCGGGCAGCGTCAACATCCCCGTCATCGATCAGATGCTGGCCTTCCGCCTCGGCGCCAGCCACGATTTCGAGGGCGGCCAGTACCGCAACTCCGCCGACCGCAGCCAGCACCTCGGCGATCGCAAGACCGACGCTATCAGCGCGCAGATGCTGTTCGAGCCGATCTCGACGCTCAAGATCACCGGCTTCGCCTCCTACGCGATCAGCAAGGACGGCCCGCCCGCGCAGGCGGCGCTCAAGTCCAGCGAGTTCAACTGCGACCTCGGCGGCACTTCGGGCGGCTATTACTGCGGCAAGCTGCCGAGCAAGCTGCCCGCCTCGCTGATCGGCGGCAACTACCAGTTGGACCAGACCGCCTATGACGTGCTGATCGCCAACAGCGGCAATTACCCGACGATCTTCGACCCCAGCTTCAACAAGTCTACCGGCCTCAAGCGCGAGACGATCCAGGCCGACCTGCGGATGGACTGGGAACTGGGCGGCGGCATGATGCTCAGCTCGATCACCGCCTATCACGGCGACAAGACCCAGACCGGGCTCGACCTGACCTTCCGCGACACCTCGGGCATCGCGAACACCTTTTCCTCTGCGGCTGCCGCGCCGAGCTACGTGAAGTGGCTGCTGAACTATCAGGCCATGGTCACCGACTTCAGCCAGGAACTGCGCCTGACCTCCGCACAGGATCAGCCCCTGCGCTGGACGGTGGGCGCCAGCTACTTCACCGCCGACTACGATTCCGGTGCGATCTGGGGCATCAACGTCTACGGCAGCGGCAACAGCTCGACGCTGACCAACCAGAAGCCCAAGACCCCGGCGATCTTCGGCGCGGTCTACTTCGACGTGACCCCGCAGCTGACGATCAGCGCGGAAGGCCGCTATCAGTGGGACAAGATCCGCATGTCGGTTCTCGCCTCCTCCTCGGGCGTCTATTATGACAGCCCGATCGTCCAGCAGGCGACCTTCAAGAGCTTTTCGCCGCGCCTGACCGTGGACTACAAGTTCGCGCCCGACAGCACCGCTTACGTGCTGTTCTCGCGGGGCTACCGTCCCGGCGGCTTCAACGGCGCCTATGACGCGCTGACCACGACCGAAAAGGCCCAGATCGCCACCACCGGCGGCTCCACCTACAAGCAGGAAAAGCTGGACAACTACGAGGCCGGCATCAAGTCCGCCTTCCTGAACGGCAAGGCCTCGATCCGCGCCGCCGTCTACGTGGACAAGTACCGCGACGGGCAGGTGTCCAACAGCTACACGTATTATCCCGACGGTTCCTCCACCATCAACCTGCTCAGCGTGGTCGAGAACCTGGGCGCGGTGAACTTGTGGGGCGTGGAGCTGGAAGGCAACGTCACCCCGACCGAGGGCCTCAGCCTCAACGGCTCGTTCGGGTTGGCCGACAGCAAGATCAAGAACTTCATCTGCGCCGAATGCCTCAACATCGCGGGCACTTCCGACGCCACCGGCAACAAGCTTTCGGGCGTGCCGCGCCTGACCTGGACGGCGGGCGTGCAGTACGACCGCCAGCTTTCCGATGCATGGTCCGGCTATGCCCGCGTCGACTACCGCCATCGCGGCCGCCAGTACGTGGACAATTACAATGCCGCCTGGAGCCGCAATGACGACAAGGTCGATTTGCGCCTCGGCGCGCGGCAGGACGGCGGGCTGGCTGTCGAGGCTTTCGTCACCAACCTGTTCAACGAGCAGACGATGGTGGGCGGCCGCGCCACCGACCTCGTCACCCTCACCACCAACGAGATCCGTCTCGCCCTGCCCGAAAAGCGGCGCATGGGCGTGCGCTTCAGCTACGAATTCTGAGAGAGGACGATTGCGATCATGGCGACCCAGGCCGAACAGAAATACAAGTCCGCCGCCGACGATTTCATCTTCGCGGATTCGGACAACATCTCCGCCTTCCCGGAGCAGACGGTCGACAACCTGATGCACGTCGTCATCGCGCTGGGGGCGGAATTGTGGACCGTGCGTCGCCGCATGATGACGCTGGAAAAGGTGCTCGAAAAGGCGGGCGTTTCCAGCGACGACGTCGAGAAGTATCTGCCCGGCCCCGAGGAGAAAGCGGCCTGGGCCGAGGAGCGCGACATCTTCATCAAGCGCACTTTCGGCGCCCTCGAAAGGCGCGGCGGGGCGAACGTGAAGCAGATGGACACTTCGAAAGACCTTTGACCTCCCGGCAGGGCGGTCCGCCTTTCGCGGGCCGCCCATTTTTCAGCCTTCAAGAACAGCGGAGATGCGGCGTGTATCCGGAATTTGACGTGATCGTGGTCGGAGCAGGCACGGCGGGCATCCCCGCCGCCCTCGGCGCCGTGGAGCGCGGCCTCAAGGTGGCGCTGGTGGAAGCGGCGGCCGACATCGGCGGCACGCTGCACTTGTCGAGCGCCTCGATCAGCGCGGGCGGCACCGACCTGCAGCGCCGTGCCGGGATCGCGGACTCCGCCGAGGACCACTTCACCGACGCCCTGCGCATCAACCACGGCACCGGCGACCACGTGCTTTTGCGCAAGTGGACCGAGGAAGCCGCCTCGATGGTGGACTGGCTCGAATCCATCGGGTGGACCTGCATGGACGGCGTCCCCCACTTCGCCCCCGAGCACGACCTCTACAATGTCGAACGTACGTACCGCAGCACCAATGCCGGGATCGAAGTGCTCGACGCCTTCCGCCGCGAACTGGCGCGTCTGGAGCCGACCGGCCTGCTCACCGTGATGCTGGAAACCCGCTTCACCGATCTCGTGACGGAAGGAGGTCGCGTCACCGGCATCCAGGCCGAGATGCCCGGCGGTCCGGTCACCCTCTCCGCCCAGAGCGTCATCCTCACAACCGGCGGCTTCAGCGGCAGCGCGCGCCACTGGCAGGAGCTGCACGGCCATGTGCCGCTGCGCTACCATGTCGAGACGGTGCGCGGCGACGCGCTCGATCCGGTCCGCGCGGCGGGCGGCTCGGTATGGTTCACCGAATACTGCCTCCCCGCTTTCGGCGGCACCCGCAACCTCGACAGCAAGGCCTCGGCGTGGATTCACAGCGACGTGCTGCCCACCCGCCGCCCGCCCTGGGAAATCTACGTCAACGAGCGCGGCGAGCGCTTCATGCCCGAGGACGAGATGAGCATCGACGCGCGCGAACGCGCGGTCATGGCGCAGCCCAACTGGGCCTTCTGGATCGTCTGGGACGAGGCCATCCGCACAGCGTCCAAGCCCCTGTTCCGCTGGCCCGCGGAAACCGTCGAGGCCCTGTTCGCGGGCGAGGGCGGCGAGGACTTCGTGGTCGCGGGCAGCGTCGAGGAACTGGCGGAGCGCACCGGCATGCCCGAGGCCAGCTTGCGCACCACCATCGAGCTCTACAACCGCGGGCAGGCCGTCGGCAGCGACATGTTTCGCCGCAAGCACATGCCCGCGCCCATCGCCGAGGCGCCGTTCTACGCGGTGCGCCACTATGGCTGCTCGATCAGCTGCTATCCCGGCATCAAGGTGGACGAGGACTTGCGCGTCGTGCGCGCCGACGGCTCGCCGATCGAGGGGCTTTATGCGGCGGGCGAGGTGATCGGCATCGGCTTCCTCGGCCACGGGTTCCTCAGCGGGTCGATCGTCTCCTCGGCAATCACCTTCGGCCGCAAGCTGGGCCGCGAAGTGCTCGCCAAGGTGCCGGCATGAGCGCGCGCTGGGCACGGCGCGGCTATGCGGAGGGGCCTTACGGGCAAGTCCATTTCCGCCACGCCGGAGAGGGGGGAGCGCCGATCGTTCTGCTCCATCAGGCACCGATGACGGCGGCGCAGTTCGACAATGTCTACGAACCGCTGGCGGCGCGCGGCTTCCACGCCATCGGCATCGACATGCCCGGTTTCGGCATGTCCGATCCGGTGGACGGCGTGCCCCGCGTGGAGGACTGGGCCGCCTGCGTGCCTCCGGTGCTCGACGTGCTGGGCCTAGAGGCGGCGGCGGTGCTCGGCCACCACACCGGCTCGATGGTGGCGACCGAGGCGGCGATCCAGTTCCCCGCCCGCGTCTCTGCGGTGATCCTCAACGGCCCGATGCCGCTGACGCTGGAGGAACGCGACGACTTCCTCGCCAATGGCTGGCTGCGCGAGCAGGACATTACCGCCCGCACCGACGGCACCCAGTTCGCCGACGTCCACGCTGCCCGCACCCGCCTCGCCGCAGGCACCGTCCCGGCGGCGCGGGTCTGCGAGTTCGTGGTGCAGGCTTTCGAAGGGCAGGGCGCCTACTGGCACGGCCACCACGCCGCCTTCCAGTACCGCCATGACGAGGGGATCGCGAAACTCGCCTGCCCCGCGCTGATCCTCACCAACACCGGCGACATGATCTACGACCATGCGGTAAAGGCCCACGCCCTGCGGTCGGACTTCGCCTTCGTGGCGCTGGAAGGCGGCGGCGTCGACATCGTTGACCAGCAGCCCGAGGCATGGGCCGATGCGGTCGCGGGTTTTCTTGCCGGGGTAGGCCGCGCCAAGGTCGACAGCCTCGTTTGAACGCAGTTATCGGTCTTTAGGCAAGGGTTCGCCGTGAGCCACCCCCGACGCCGGGAGGGCGGTTCACGGCTAGCGGTCCCAGCCTGCGCTGGGATGACGGGCGCTGTCCTTCGGAGCCGTTAGGCCCCTCTTAGGTGCCGTTGAGTGCCGCTATGTGCCGCTCAGAACGGGAACAGGGCGTCGTAGATCTGCTGGCCCCAGCGGGCCTGCTGCGCGTCGGTCAGCTGGCCGCGGCCGCCGTAGCTGATGCGGGCCTCGGCGATCTGGCTGTGACGGATGGAGTTGTCACGGGCGATGTCCTCGGGCCGGATTACGCCGGAAACCACCAGTTCGCGCAGCTCGAAGTTCACGCGCACTTCCTGCTTGCCGCGAATGGCGAGGTTGCCGTTGGGCAGGACGCCGACCACGGTGGCGGCGATGGTCATGTTGATCTGCTCGGAACGGGCGGTGTTGCCCACGCCCACCGCGCTCGACTTTGAGCTGGTGCTGGCCAGGCTGGCGGGGTCGGGATTGCCCGGCAGGACCTTGCTGATCTGGCTTTCAAGGCCCAGAAGTGCAGCAATTCCGCCCGCTTCGCTGCCGTCGCGGGTGCGCGTGGTGGCATTGGCGACCTGGGCATTGTCGGCGATGTTGATGCGGATCGTGACGATGTCGCCGACGCGCGAGGCGCGCTGGTCGCGGAAGAACGCGCCGCCGCCGGTGCGGAAGAGGGAGGCGCCGCGATCGGCCTCGGCGACTTTGGGATCGCTGCCGTCAGGGGCGCGGTCGGCGCTCGCGTGGTTGCCCAGCGAGGGCTCGATACGCGGGGCGACCGGGGCGCCGGGATCGCTCATCTTCGGCGCTTTTCCGACGTTCTTGAGGCGGCCGACCGAGCCGCAGCCCGCCAGCAGGCTGGCCGAGAGAAGGGCGCAGGTGAGGGCGGCGAGACGCTTGTTCATGAGGATTCCTACGGAAGCGCGATGCGCACTTCGCCGGTTGCGGCGGCGGTGCCTTCGAGCGTGCGGTTGGTGGCGAGATTGAGGACGCGCACCGGCTCTCCGCGTCCCGCATCGGCGAGCGCGCGGCCGGGCGAGGTGATGCGCAAGGCCCCGGAAACCAGCGCGATCGTCACGTTCTCCCCCCGCCGCACGAGGCGCGGCGCGGCGACGTCGGCGGCGCGTACGGCGGAGCCCGCCATGATCCGGCGCGTGGTTTCCTGCCCGGCGGCATCGGCCGGGGAGAGGGCGCCGCGCGCGATGGCGGCGGGGACGCGCTGCGTCTCGAAATCGGCGCGCGCCAGCACCTCGCCGCGCGCCTACGAGATGAACAGCCGCGTGCTCAAGACCGCCGACGAGATGCTCCAG
>JASGGD010000038.1:0-29560 GCA_047605225.1 Novosphingobium sp. | reverse complement strand
CTACGAGACCGACGAGGTCACCCGGCTGATCCTCGACGGCCATGACGCCGCGGCCTTCGCGCCGCTCGCCCACCTCACCCTCGGCGATTTTCGCGAATGGCTGCTGGCCGACACCACCAGCGGCACCGCGATCCTCGCCGCCAGTCCCGGCCTGACGCCCGAGATGGTCGCCGCCGTCTCAAAGCTGATGCGCAATCAGGATCTCATCGCCGTCGCCGCCAAAGTCGAGGTCGTCACCCGCTTTCGCAACACGCTGGGCCTCAAGGGGCATCTGGCGGTGCGGCTGCAGCCCAATCACCCGACCGACGACCCGCTCGGCATCGCCGCTGCCGTGCTCGACGGGCTGCTGATGGGCTGCGGCGACGCGGTGATCGGCATCAATCCCGCCAGCGACAGCGTCGATGCCGCCTGCACGCTGATGCACATGCTGGAGCAGGTCCGCCTCGCCCACGCGATCCCGACGCAGACGTGCGTGCTCACCCACGTCACCAACACCCTGATGGCGATCGAGCGCGGCGCGCCGGTGGACCTGGTGTTCCAGTCGATCGCCGGGAGCGAGGCCGCCAACCGCAGCTTCGGCATCGACCTTTCCCTGCTGCGCGAGGGGCGCGAGGCGGCGCTGTCGCTCGGGCGCGGGACGGTGGGCGACAACGTCATGTATTTCGAAACCGGGCAGGGTTCGGCGCTATCCGCCGACGCGCATCACGGGGTAGATCAGCAGACCATGGAAGTGCGCGCTTATGCTGTGGCGCGCGCGTTCTCGCCGTTGCTGGTCAACACCGTGGTCGGCTTCATCGGGCCGGAGTACCTCTACGACGGCAAGCAGATCGTGCGCGCCGGGCTGGAGGACCACTTCTGCGGCAAGCTGATGGGCCTGCCGATGGGCTGCGACGTCTGCTACACCAACCACGCCGAGGCCGATCAGGACGACATGGACACGCTGCTGACGCTGCTGGGCGTGGCGGGAGTGAACTTCGTGATGGGCGTGCCCGGCGCCGACGACGTGATGCTCGGCTACCAGTCCACCAGCTTCCACGATGCGCTCTATGCCCGCACCACGCTGGGCCTGCGCCCCGCGCCCGAGTTCGAGGCGTGGCTCGGTTCGGTCGGCCTGCTGGAGGGCGACGGGCGGCTGCGGCAGGTGGCGTTCGACAAGGCGCCCGGCGTTCTCGCGCTCCCGGAGTTGAAGCCGTGAGCGACGGGAACACGCCCGCCCGCCTGCGCAGCGCTACCCCTGCGCGCATCGGCCTCGGCCGCAGCGGCGCCGGGTTGCCGACCTCGGCGCTGCTCGTGTTCCAGCTCGACCATGCGCTTGCCCGCGACGCCGTGCATCATGCGCTCGATGCCGAGGCGCTGGCGGGCGCCCTGCCTCAAGCCCCGCTGCTGCTGGAAAGCGCCGCGCGGACCCGCGCCGACTACCTCACCCGCCCCGACCTCGGTCGCCGGTTGAGCGAGCGGTCGCGCGGCGTGCTGGAGGGTGTGCCAGCGTCCCCCTGTGACGCCGCGCTGGTGATCGTCGACGGGCTTTCCGCCGTCGCCGTCCAGAACCACGCCGCCGCCCTTGTCCGCGCGATGATGCAGCGGCTGGGCGACTGGACCTGGGCGACGACCACGATCGTCACGCAGGGCCGTGTCGCCGTGGCGGACGAGATCGGCGCGCTGCTCGGGGCCGACCTCGTGCTGGTGCTGATCGGCGAGCGGCCCGGCCTCAGTTCGCCCGACAGCCTCGGCGCCTACCTGACGTGGGCGCCCCGCATCGGCCGCAGCGATGCGGAGCGCAACTGCGTCTCCAATATCCGCCCCCCGCACGGCCTTTCGCCCGAACAGGCGGCGGACAAGCTGGCCTGGCTGATGACGCAGGCCCGCCACCGCCGCCTCACCGGCACCTCGCTCAAGGACGAGCACGGACTGCTGCCGCCTGCTTCACCCCCGCTTCCGGAGACCTGATCGCCCATGTTCACCATCCAGCCGATGCCCGCCCCGCTCGCCCCCGACCTCCTCGCCCGCCTGTCGCGGATCGAGGCGGCGACGTTCGGCCATATCCTTCACCACGGCTTCATGGACCGCGCGGTCGCCGCCGTGGTGCCGGGCAGGCGCGTGGCCGGGCGCGCGATCACCGTGCGCATCCCCGGCGCGGACTCGACGCTGCTGCATCATGCGGTCAGCCTCGCCGGTCCCGGCGACGTCCTCGTAATCGACCGCTGCGGCGACGATCGCCATGCCTGCTGGGGCGGCGTCACCGCCACGGCGGCGCACTTGCGCGGGATCACAGGCGTGGTGATCGACGGCCCGGCCACCGACTTCGCCGAGATCCGCCGCCTCGACCTGCCCGTCTGGTGCCGGGGGCAAACCGCGCTGACCACCAAGTTCCTCTCGCTCCCCAGCGCCATCAACGTGCCGGTGCAGGTAGGCGGCGTCAGCGTGAAACCCGGCGACGCGATCCTCGCCGACGAATGCGGCGTGGTGGTCCTCGACTCCGCCACCCTGCCCGCCCTGATGGACCGCGCCGAGGCCATGGAAGCGCGCGAACCCGAAGTCATCGCCCGCCTGCGCGCGGGAGAAGCCCTGCCCGACATATCCGGCGCGAACGGGCTGATCTTCGCCGAGGCCTGAGCCGCAAGCCCGCAGGCCGCCCGGGGGAAATGACGCTATGCCGGCGTCGACCAGCCCAGCCCGTGCGAAATACTCTGCGCCGCCCGCCCCAGCACCTCGCGCGTTTCGTCAAGGCCCGTCTTCTGCGAGCCATCGATGGTGACGAGGAACGGTATCGTTAGCGCGGCGCAGACATGGCCGTCGAAGCCGAAGACGGGAAAGCTTATGTCGGTCACTCCCGCCGTACGGGCGCTGGGCTGCATTTCGTAGCCCTGCAGCCGCACGGCTTCGAACCGCCGCTCGAGGCGGGCACGTGCTTCGGGTCCGACCTCCAGCCCGTCGAGCACGCGTGCCCGGCGGTCCTCGGCCGCGAATGCCAGCAGTACATGGCCCGAGCAGCTCGTGACCAGATCTACGACGGTTCCCAGACGGATGCCGAAGCCGACCGGCCCCATGTTCTCCTGCCGATGGATCACCGTCGCGCGACCTCCGGTCTCGACGACGAGGTGGCACGACTGGTTCGTCTCGCTCGACAATTCGAACATAACCGGAGCGGCAACGTTGCTCAGCGTCTGCGCGGGCGTGGCGCGAAAGGCGACGTCGAGCACGCGGTACGTCACGGCGTAGCGATCGTTCGCCGGGTCCTTGGCCAGCCAGCCAAGCCGCTCCATCACGATGATGATGCGGAACACCTCGCTGATCGAGCGACCCAGCTTAAGCGCGATCTCGCTGATCGTCAGGCCGCGCGGCTCCGCAGCGAAGAGTTCCAGGATCTGGATGCCCTTCTCCAGCGCGGGCGCGGAATAGGCCCGCTTGCCGCCGGAGGTGCCGTCTTCGCCGTCTTCGTCTGTCTGGGCCATATGTCTGCGGATAGGGGAGCGCTCCGGCGCGCGCAACTCGGTTGGCGGGGCGGAAGAAAGATCGGCCGCAGCGGGGATAGGCTGCGGCCGACAGGGGAGTAGCCGGGTCAGAACTTGACGCGCGCGCCTGCGGTGAAGCGGCGGCCGAAATCGTACTCGCTCAGCAACACGCCCTGCAGCGTCTCGCGCTTGAGCGTGGCGCCGGTGACGTTGCTGGCGTTGAAGGTGAGCGATAGGAATTCGCTGACGTCGTAATTGGCCGAGATGTCGAGCTGGCCATAAGGCTTCTGCCTGTCACCATCGCCGAAGGTGCCCGCCACGCTGTTCACCGCCGCGCTGCGATACGAGTAATTGGCGCGGATGCCGAAGCCCGCCTTCTCGTAATAGGCGCCGAGGTTGTAGCTGCGCTTGGAGACGCCGGGGATCGGCACTTTCGGACCATCCGCCACCGTCGCCACGTCGCTGACGTCGAGCAGGGTCAGATTGGACGTCACGCCGAAGCCGTCGAACGGCGAAGGCAGCATGTCGAGCGGCACCTGCGCGTTGAGTTCGATACCCTTGATCTTGCCGCCCTCGCCGTTGTCCGGGCGGAAGGTGCGGAAATCGAGTGTCACGGTGCCGGTCAGCGTCGACTTGATGGTGCGCGTCTCGACCGAGGTAGTATCGACGATGAAGTTCTTCACGTCCTTGTAGAACACCGCCGCCGACAGCAATCCGGTCCTGCCGAAATAGTACTCCAGCGAAAGATCCGCCTGATCCGCGAGATAGGGCTTGAGGAAGGGGTTCTGCGTGGTGATCGTGCGCACGTTGGCGTTGATCGCCACCGAGGGCGAGAGGCGGTTGAGATCGGGCCGCGTCATCGCGCGGGCAAGGCCCATGCGCACGATCAGGTTCTCGGTCGCGTTGAACCGCATGTTGAAACTGGGCAGCCAGTTCGAATACGAATTCCTGAATGCGATCGGCCCGCTGTCCGGCACGATCAGGGTAATGCTGTCGTTCTGGAGTTCCGCGTTGGCAATGTCCGCGCCGAAGCCGTCCGACGTCACCCGCGTGCGCACATAGCGCAAGCCGATGTTGCCCGAGAGGCGGTCGTCGGCGGTTGCGAAATCGGCGCGGGCATAACCGGCCAGCACCTTTTCGCCCACCGTGAACTGGTTGGTGCGATCGATGGTGAGCGTGCCCCTCGCCAGCACGTCGTCGAGGCTGACGTTGGCGAAGAGCTTGGAATAATCGGGCACCAGGAAGACGCCCAGGCCATCGCCGATGAAGCGCGAATAATCGACCACCTTGAGCAGGTCCGCCGCCGAGATCGCCCCGCCCTCGACGCCGGAAAGGTAAGGTGTGCCGTAGATTTCGGACAGGACCTGCGGGCTCACGAAGTAGCGCGGGCGGGCGCCGAACTCGATCTCGTCCTCGCCGTAGTAGCCGCCCACCTTGATAGAGCGGATGAATCCAACGTCGAAATCGTACTTCAGGTCGAGACGGCCGCTCTTGTTCGTCTCGGTCGTCTTCTGGCCGCGGATGGCGGAGAAGCTGCGGAAGTAGAAAGTGCTGGGATCGAGCGGATCGTAGCCGCGCGTGTACGCGATTTCAGGCACGCCGCCGAGATCGCCGCCGATGTCGTATGAGGCCGAAGCGCGCGAAATCGGCGCGAAGGAATTGCGGTCGGACACGTTGCGCACCGAGCGGCCATACGTCGCCTCGCCCGAGACGGTCAGCCGGTCGAAAGTGGCGTCGCCCCCTACCGCGAAGTTGAGCGTGCGGTCCTTGGTCACCCAGTCGAGGTTGTTGGACTGGTGATCCACCCCGTCCGCGTCGAGGAAAGTGAGCAGGTTGTTTTCGCTCACGGTGCTGCCGCGCACGGCGCCGGTCGGGCCGCCGATATTGGTCCAGCGCAGCTGGTGCTCGAAACGGTTGAAGCCGTCGGTGAACCAGGTGGCGAGGCCATCGGCGTAGAGGTTGACGTTGTCGGCCGGCTTCCACTGCACGCCGCCGACCACCGCCTTGCGCTCGAAATCGCCTTCGTCGGAGACGAACGTGGTGGCGTGATCGAAACCATAGGCCGTGTCCGAGCGCGTGCCATCGAGGTTGTAGTCGTAACCGCCGGTCGCGTTCTCCTTGCGCTGCTCGATGCCGTAGCCGGTAAAGCCCGCCTGGATGACCTTGCGCTTCTCATAGTTCACGCCAAGGTTCACGCCGAAGCTGCCGTCGCCGAATACGCGGTTGACGAAGGCCGAGACGTGCGGCGTCACTTTCTTCGGGTTCGTTTCGTAGAGCCCTTCGGCGACCACGGTGACAATGTTCTTGCCCACGTCCGCCGGGCGGTTGATCTTGACGTTGACCGTCGCCGACAGGCCGCCGTCGATCATGTCGGCGGTGGGGGT
This sequence comes from Novosphingobium sp., assembly GCA_047605225.1. Taxonomy (GTDB): domain Bacteria; phylum Pseudomonadota; class Alphaproteobacteria; order Sphingomonadales; family Sphingomonadaceae; genus Novosphingobium. Next base: position 23,724 of record JASGGD010000038.1, on the reverse strand, counting down.
CTTGCTGACTTCCACGGTGCTGACGAAGTCGGTCGGCATCGAGGTGAACGAGAAACCGCGCGTACCGTTGGGCGAGGTAAGCACGCGGCCGTTGTAGAGCGTGCGGGTGAAGTTCTCCGAAAGACCGCGCACGCTGACGCCGCTGCCTTCGCCCTTGTTGCGGGTGATCTGAACGCCGGTCACGCGCTGCAGCGATTCCGCCAGATTGCGGTCGGGGAACTTGCCGATGTCCTCGGCAGAGATCGCTTCGACCAGATTGGGCGCCGCGCGCTTGATGTTCGCCGCGTCCTCAAGGCTGCGGCGGATACCGGTGACGATGATTTCCTGTTCGGTAGCGCTATCATTTTTCGGCGTAGCGACGCCCTCCGGCTCGCCCGCGTCCTGCGCGAAAGCGGGCGCAGCGGCACTCGCCGTCAGCAGGGCGATCAGCGATACGGTCTGGTGCAGATACCTCATTGTCGTCTTCCTCTCCTCTGCCGCCCCCGATCTTTGCGGGGGCCGGCCATTCATGCAGGTTACCTTGGGGCCACGATGCGCTGGCGCTGTTCGCCAAGGCCGTCGATGCCGAGGCGGACTTCGTTGCCCGGCTGCAGGTAGCGCGGCGGCTTCAGGCCAAGGCCGACCCCGGCGGGCGTGCCGGTCGAGATCACATCGCCCGGCTGCAGGCTCATGAACTGCGACAAGTGCGCGATGATTTGCGGGACGGTGAAGATCATGTCGGCAGTGGTGCCGTCCTGATGCCGCTCGCCATCGACTTCCAGCCAGATGCGCGCGGCGGCGATGCCGGGCACTTCGTCGGCGGTGACCAGCCAGGGGCCGGTCGGGCCGAAGGTGTCGCAGCCCTTACCCTTGTCCCAGGTGCCGCCACGATCGAACTGGAAGCTGCGTTCGCTGACGTCGTGGACCACGCAGTAACCGGCGACGTGGTCGAGCGCATCAGCCTCCTCGATGTAGGCCCCGGCCTTGCCGATCACCACGCCGAGTTCGACTTCCCAGTCGAGCCGATCCGAGCCGCGCGGCTGCACCACGTCGTCGTTCGGCCCGCAGACCGCGCTGGTCCACTTGTTGAAGACGACCGGCTCGGCCGGAATCGGCATGCCGCTCTCGGCCGCGTGATCGCGATAATTGAGGCCGATGCACACGAACTTGCCGATGCGCCCGACGCAGGCGCCAAGGCGCACTTCGCCCTCCACCACCGGCAGGCTGGAGAGATCGAGCGCGCGCAGCCGGGCAAGGCCCTCGGCGGTCAGTGCATCGGCGGCGATGTCGTCGACATGGGCCGAGAGGTCGCGGATGCGCCCTTGCGCGTCGAGCACGCCGGGGCGTTCCTGTCCTGCTTCGCCGAACCTGAGCAACTTCACGTAATATCCTCCTTCACAGAACCACCAGCGCCTTGATGACGCCCGCGCCCGGCTCCATCAGCCCCGCGATCGCTTCCGGCACGTCGGCGAAGGGCAGCGTGTGGCTGACCACCGCGTCGAGCGGAAATTCGCGCGCGCGCAGAACCTCGATGACATGGGCGAAATCCTCGTGCGTGGCGTTGCGGCTTCCGAGCAGGCTCATCTCGCGCTTGTGGAATTCGGGGTCGCTGAAGCGGATGTCGGCGGTGACGATCGACACCAGCACATAACGCCCGCCATGCGCGACATAGGCGAAGCCCGCCTCGATCGCCCCGGCATTGCCGGTGGCGTCGAACACGCAGTCGAAGAATTCCCCGCCGGTCAGCGCGGACAGGCGCTGCGGGGTGTCGGCATCCAGCACCTGACCGTGGGCTGCGCCCAGTCTCTCTACGCAGAGCGCCACGCGCGCGGCATTGCCATCGAGCACGGTCACTTCCGCCCCCTCGCGCGCAGCGAAGAAGGCGGCCGCCATGCCGATCGGTCCGGCGCCGACGACCAGCACCCGTTCGCCCGCCTGCAGCGCCACGCGGCGCACGGCATGGCGACCGATCGACAGGAATTCGACCATCGCTATGTCGTCGAGCGACAGACCGTCGGCGGCGATCAGGTAGCGCTCGTCGATGGCGAGATATTCGGCCAGCCCGCCGTCCTTGTGAACGCCCAGCACGCTGATCGCGGTGCAGCAGTTGGGCTTGCCCTGACGACAGGCGATGCAGGTGCCGCAGGAGTGGTACGGCATGATGCAGACCTGCATCCCGGCCCGCCATGCACTGCCCTCACCCACCGCGACGATCTCTCCGGCCAGTTCGTGGCCGGGGACGCGCGGATAGGACAGGTAGGGCTGGGTGCCGCGCACGATGTGATAGTCGGTGCCGCAGATGCCGACCCGGCGGATGCGCACCAGCGCCTCTCCCAGCGCGGCGACGGGCACGGCGCAGGCGTCGAGCACGAGCCTGCCCGGTTCGACGCAACTGATCCTCGCCATGCTCTGCAACGGGCTTCTCCCAATGTGCGCCGAATCCGATCGGCTGCTGCGACCGATATATCGCTAACATTACCATATCTGCAACTCATTTTTGGATATGAAATTAACATCGGCATATATGAAAAAGCGACCCAAGGCAGCTGGGGACTGCCCGGGTCGCTTCATCATGCCAGCAATGCCGAATGAAAGGGTGTCAGGTCAGCAATCGGTCGAGATGCGTATAACCGCCATCCGGGAAGATCCATTGCCCCGTCGTATGGCTCGACCGCGCGGAAAGCAGGAATAGAACGGTGTCGGCGATCTCCCGGTCGGTCGTCATGCGGCGGTCCAACGGGATGCGGCGGGTGATCTCCTCCAGCTTGGCCTGCGGATCGTCGAAGCTTTCGATCCAGCGAGCGTAGAGCGGCGTCATGACTTCCGCAGGTAAAACCGCGTTGACGCGCACGCCGTCATTCAGCAGTGCTGCAGCCCATTCGCGCGTCAGACCCAACTGCGCCGCCTTGGACGCGACATAGCCGCTGGTGTTTCCCTGCCCCGTCACCGCCGTCTTGGACGAGATGTTGACGATCGCACCCCTGCTGGCGCGCAAGTGCGGCAGGCAGTGATGCGCCATACCGTAGTAATGCGCGAGGTTGGACTGGACCGAGGCCATGAACGCGGCCGTGCCGGCTTCCAGATCGACACCGTCGTTGGTCCCGGCATTGTTGACGAGCCCGTGGATGCCGCCCGCCTCGGCAACGATCCGCGCCACCGCGTCGCGGCAGGCGTCGTCATCGGTGACGTCCACCTGCACGAAGATCGTCGCGGGCTGCAGCGCGCGGATTTCCGCCTCGAATTCGCCCTTCAGCGCGCTGCGGCCGAGGATTGCCGGTATGCCCCCCTCTCGCGCCAGCCCCAGCGAAACCGCGCCGCCGATTCCCGCCCCGCCGCCGGTCACGACGACGACTTTTCCGTGAAGTTCCAGGTCCATCAGTCCACCCGATATTGCGCTATGGATTGCGGCTTCATCTCGATCGAGAAACCGGGCCGCGTCGGCGGCATGTAGGCCGCATCGCGGATCACGCAGGGATCGACGAAGTGCTCGTGGAGATGGTCGACATATTCGATCACGCGATCCTCCATGGTGCCGGAGAAACACAGATAGTCGATCATCGACAAGTGCTGCACATATTCGCACAGCCCCACCCCGCCCGCGTGCGGGCAGACCGGCAACCCGTGCTTCGCCGCCATCAGCAGCACCGCGAGAATCTCGTTGACGCCGCCGATGCGGCAACTGTCGATCTGCACAACGTCGATCGCGCCGCGCATGATGAACTGCTTGAAGAGTACGCGGTTCTGGCACATTTCGCCGGTAGCGACGCGGATCGGATGGACGGCCTTGCGGATCATGCGGTGCGCCTCGACGTCATCCGGGCTGGTCGGCTCCTCGATGAACCATGGATCGGCGAAAGCCAATGCCCTGATCCAGTCGATCGCCTGCCCGGTTTCCCAGATCTGGTTGGCGTCGATCATCAGGCGGCAGTCCGGGCCGACCGCCTCGCGCGCGATGCGCAGGCGGCGGATGTCATCCTCCAGATCGCGACCGACCTTGAGCTTGACGTGACGGAACCCCGCCTCGACCGCCTCGGTGGCGAGCCGCCGCAGCTTCTCGTCCGAATAGCCCAGCCAGCCCGCCGAAGTGGTGTAACAGGGGTAGCCCGAGGCGCGCAGCTGCTCCGTGCGCCGCGCCTTGCCTTCGGCCTGCGCGGTGAGCAGGTCCAGCGCCTCCTGCGGCGTGATGCAGTCGGTGATGTAGCGAAAATCAATGCAGCGCACGATCTCCTCGGGGCTCATGTCGGCGACGAGCTGCCACACCGGCTTGCCCTCCGCCCTCGCCCAGAGGTCCCACACCGCATTGACGACCGCGCCGGTCGCGAGGTGCATCGCCCCCTTGTCCGGGCCGATCCAGCGCAGCTGGCTGTCGCCGGTGACATGACGCCAGAAGCGGCCGGGATCCGCGCGCACCCAGTCGAGGTCGAGGCCGACCACCAGCGACCGCAGCGCCTCGATCGCAGCGACGCAGATCTCGTTCCCGCGCCCGATCGTGAAGGTCAGCCCGTGCCCCTCCAGTCCGTCGTCGGTATCGAGGATCACGTAAGCGGCGGAATAGTCCGGATCGGGGTTCATCGCGTCCGAACCGTCCAGCGCGTGACTGGTGGGAAAGCGGATGTCCGCCGTGCGAAGGCCGGTGATGCGCGTCATTCGACCGTCCACCCCCCGTCGATCACGGCAGTCGTGCCGGTGGTGAAGGCGCTTTCGTCCGACGCGAGATGGAGCGCGAGCGCGGCGATTTCGTCCGGCCGGCCAAGACGGCCGAGCGGCTGGCGCGCGGAAAACGCGGCATGAGTCGCCTCAAAACTCTCGCCGGTCGTCTCGGCCTGCGCCTGCATCCGCGCGCGCAAAGAAGGGCTTTCGACGGTTCCCGGACAAATGGCATTGCAGCGCACGCCGTCACCCACGAAGTCCGCCGCGACCGACTTGGTGATGCCGATCACCGCCGCCTTGCTCGCGCCGTAGGCGAAGCGGTTGCGCACCCCGATGATCGAGGACGCAACCGAGGACACGTTAACGATCGAGCCCGCGCGCTGCTCCACCATCGCGGGCAGATACGCCTTGATGAGCCGGAACATGGCGGTGGCGTTCAGGTCCAGCGAGGCGGACCACTGCGCCTCCGTGCAATCGAGCAGCGTGCCGGGGAAGACGACCCCGGCGCAGTTCACCAACACATCCGCCTCCCCGGTCGCTCCGGCCAGCGCGGCGGCGGTCTGCGGGTCGGTCAGATCGGCGATGTGGGGGGTCACGCCCACCAGCGTGGCGAGCCCGTCCGCATCGCGGTCCACGGCATGGACGGTAGCGCCTTCCGCGACGAAGCGCTCGGCGATGGCCCGGCCGATCCCGGCGGCGGCGGCTGTCACCACCGCCTTCTTTCCGGCTAACCTCATGTTGGCTCCTCTATATGGTGCGTAGGTCCGGGCCGGTCAGCACGACCGCCTTGCCCGGCTTGAAATCGATGGTGCGACGTACCTCCCCGCAGCGGACCTCGTGACTGCCGCCGATGGCCGAGACCACGCGCGCCTGCGCCAGCGCACCGCCCTTCCACGACAGATCGATCATGCAGGCGCCGCGCGCGCGCAGCCCCCGGATCGACCCGGTCGGCCAGGCCGAGGGGAGCGCCGGGAGCAGATGGATCCTGCTGCCGATGCTCTGCATCAGCATTTCCGTGATGCCTGAAGTGCCGCCAAAATTGCCGTCGATCTGGAACGGCGGGTGCGCGTCGAACATGTTGGGATAAGTCCGCTCCGGCCCGAGCAGGAAGCGCAGGATCGCATGGGCATGGTCGCCATCGCGCAGGCGCGCCCACAAGTTGATGCGCCATGCGGTAGCCCAGCCGGTCGCCTTGTCGCCGCGGATTTCCAGCGACTTCTTCACCGCCGCAGCAAGCTCGGGGGTGTCGTCCGGGGTGATCTGTGCATCGGGGAACAGGCCGAAGAGGTGCGAGACGTGGCGATGGTGCAGGTCCTTTGCGCCTGCGTCCCAATCGTCCTTCCACTCCATCAACTGGCCCTGCGCCCCCACGCGATTGGGGATCAGCTTTGCCTTCATCGCATCGACCTCGGCCACGAAAGCCGCGTCGGTCTTCAGCACGCCTGCCGCCTGCGCGGTGGCGGTGAACAGCGCGCGCAAGATTTGCATGTCCATCGTCGGCCCCGCGCAAAGCGAGCCTTCGCCGTGCCCATGATTGTTCTCGGGCGAGAGCGAGGGGTTGGTGACCATCCACCCGGTCTTCGGGTCCTTCACCAGCGTATCGAGGAAGAATTCGCAGGCGCCCTTCAGAATCGGGTAGACGCTGGCGAGATACCGCGCATCGCGGCCGTAGTCGTAACGGTCCCACAAGTGCAGGCACAGCCATGCCCCGCCCATCGGCCAGAGACCGAACTGCGGGCCGTCGATCGGGCCGGTGGCGCGCCACAAGTCGGTATTGTGATGGCACACCCAGCCGCGCGCGCCGTACATGTCGCGCGCCATTCGCGCGCCAGTCTGCGCGATGTCACGGACCATGGCGATCAGCGGCTCGACCATCTCGGGCATGGCGGTCGGCTCGGCCGGCCAGTAGTTCATCTGGGTGTTGATGTTGATCGTGTACTTCGATCCCCAGGGCGGATTGACGCTGTCGTTCCAGATGCCCTGCAGGTTGGCGGGCTGCGACCCGGGCCGCGACGAGGCGATCAGCAGATAGCGCCCATAACGGAAATAGAGCGCGGCCAGCGCCGGGTCACTGACGCTTTCGGACTGACGGATGCGTTCGTCGGTGGGCTTGTCCGCTTCGGCATTGCGGCCGAGGTCGATGGAGACGCGGCGGTAGATCGCGCGGTGGTCTTCCGTCGCCTTGTCGGCGATGGCGCGGAACGTCTTGCGCGCGGCGGCCGTGATCTGGGCGCTGGTGATCGCCTCGGGATCACCACCGACGTCGGCGTAATTGCGGTAGCTGGTCGCCATCGCGATAAGGATCGTCGCCTCGGTGGCGTCGCGCACGGACAGGCTATCGGCCCCGGCGGTGACCTTGCCGCCCATCGCGATCACCTTTACGCGGCCCTGAAACTTCAGCGCTCCGGCAATGCCATGCTGGGTATTGTTGGTACCTTCCAGCAGCAGCACGTCGCCCGGCAGGACACGCACGGTATGTTGCGTCTGCGGCACATCCATGCTGAGGTCGAACGCCAGCCTGCCCGGTTTGGATGCCTTGAGCCGCACGGCGATAACCTGCTGCCCCGGAGATGCGACGACTGTGCGTTCATAATCGACGCCATCCACGGTGAAGCGAGTGGTATGGCGCGCCGCATCGAGGTCCAGCCGGCGCTGGTAGCTGCCGCTAGCCGGCTCGCCCAGTCCAGGGAAGGAGAGCAGCAGGTTGCCCAGCACCTGATAGGACATCTGCCGCACCGGCACCGCCATCAGCTTCTCTTTGGCGATCGCCTGCGCCTCGTCGTAGCGGCCCTCGAAGATCAGATTTTGGACTTGCGGCAGTGCGGCCTTCGCCTGGGGGTTGGCGGGATGGTAGGGGCCACCACCCCACAGCGTATCCTCGTTCAGCTGCAGCCGCTCCTCAGCTACGCCGCCAAAGACCATCGCGCCGATGCGACCGTTGCCGACGGGCAGCGCCTCGGTCCATTCCTTCGCGGGCTGGCGATACCACAGCACGTCATCGCCCGGTATGCCGGAAACGTCGGCAGCAGCGGCGTCGGCAGTCGGTACGCCGAGCAGCGAAAACGCCGCAACGGTCGAGCTGCCTGCCACCAGTTCGCGGCGGGAAACGGCGAAATCTTCAAGGCTCACTGTACGTCCTCTCCCTGTAATTGCGCCTGGATGCGCGCATAGGCGCGCACCGCGTTACCTCCCATGATCGCCGCACGTTCGCTCATCCCAAGCGGGGCAATCAAGCTTTCGACCATCGCATGCACGCGCGCATAAGGCGCCGCGAGCAGGCATACCGGCCAATCCGAACCATAGATCAGCCGCTCCGGCCCGAAGCAGTCGAGCAGGTGCGCCATGTACCGCATCACCTCTTCCTTCCGCCACGCGGCCGGGTCAGCTTCGGTAGCGAGGCCGGAGAGTTTGCAATGGACCGGGTATTCGCGAGCCACCGCCGCGATCCGCCCGGCCCATGGTTCCCATTCGCCGTCGACAATGGCAGGCTTGGCTCCATGGTCGATCACGATCGAGGCACCTGTGCCTTCCCGTGCACCTACCGCGTCGAGGAAAGCCGGCACATGCTCCAGCTGCGGCGCACGGATCAGCAGATCATAGGCGAACCCGTATTCAAGCGCGGCACGGACGCCTCGCTGGAAGGACGGATCGAGAAGAAAGCGGGGGTCCGGTTCGTCCTGTACAACATGGCGAAAACCGATCAACAGCGTCGCACCCGACCAGGCCTCAAGGCGAGTGGCAACGTCGGCGGCACGCAGGTCGGTCCATCCGACCACGCCCGCAATCCACGGATTGCACGCGGCGAGATCCAGCAGCCAGCGGGTCTCATCCTCGCTCTGCCGGGCCTGGACCGCAATGGTCCGAGCAATGCCGGCGTCGTCCAGATCCCCGCGCAAGTCGTCAGGCGCGTAATCGCGGCCGAGGATCGAACCCGGCTGGATCCAGCCAAAATCGGCGGCGTCGTATCGCCAGAAATGCTGATGCGCATCGATCCGACCTCCCATGCCCAAGCCTCGCCCCTTAAGTTATCGTATTTGACAGTTCATTCTATATGTGAAAGTTAGCGCTATATTCAATGCGGCGCAAGGCGGAAATAAAGCTGCCTTCGTGACCGTCGTTGTCATCGCCAATGCACCACGACAGGATGCAAGCGGGACGGGAGAGGAATTCTATGGGTATCAGCATGCCGCCCAGCGCCACGACGGGACGGCCGGATGCCGAAAACGTGAGCGACGTCTTGCGCATCCGGGCTCGCTTCGTCACTCCCGGCTATCGGGCCGGCTTCGCGCTCGTCACCGCCATGTTCTTCACCTGGGCACTGGCGAACAATCTCAACGATATTCTCATTCGACAATTCCAGAAGGCGCTCGCCCTGTCCCGCGCGGAAGCCGGGTTCATCCAGTTCGTGTTCTATCTCGCGTATTTCATATGGGCGATCCCGGCCGGGCTGGCGATGCGACGCCTCGACTATCGTGCGGGCCTGCTGATCGGCCTGACGCTTTATGCGGTGGGTGCCATCCTGTTCTATCCGGCCGCAGAACTCCATCGCTACTGGGCGTTCCTGCTCGCTCTTTTCGTGCTGGCATCGGGCGCAGCCTTCCTCGAGACCGCCGCCAACCCCTTCGTTGCCCGCTTCGGCGATCCCGCACGCGCGTCTCAGCGGCTGACGCTGGCACAGGCCTTCAACGGCTTGGGCGCCGTCGTCGCGCCCACGATCGGCGGCCTCTTCATATTCTCCGGTATCGAGCACAGCGAACAGGACATCGCCGCAATGTCTGCATCCCGGTTGCAGGCCTACCGCGCCTACGAAGCCGCCTCGGTGCAAGGCCCCTACCTCGCTCTCGCGCTCTTCGTGATCGTGCTCGCGCTTGCCATCGCCCGGGTGCCGTTACCCACTATACCGCGTGACACGGGCATAACCACCGGCCCGGACGCCGCCCGAAGCGGCGGCGCGCTGCGCGCCGCCCTGCGTGAACGACAACTGGTCGGCGCAGTAATCGCGCAGTTCTTCTATGTCGGCGCGCAAGTTTGCATCTGGAGCTACTTCGTCGACTTCGTGAAGCACCTTATGCCCGCAACGCCGGAAAAAACCGCAGCCTATTTCCTTTCCGGCAGCCTGCTGCTGTTCATGAGCGGGCGCTTCGTCGGCGCCGCACTCATGCAGCGCATTCAACCAACCCGGCTGCTGGGGGCCTTCGCCCTGGCCAACCTCGCGCTGATCACTCTCGCCATGACGCTCCCAGGCAGCGCGGCGGTGGCGATGCTTGCGCTCACCAGCTTCTTCATGTCGATCATGTTCCCGACGATCTTCGCGCTCGGCATCCGCGACCTGGGCGAAGGGACCGCGCTGGGTTCCTCGCTGATCATCATGGCCATCATCGGCGGCGCGGTGTTTCCGCCCCTGATGGGACTGTTCAGTGAATGGACGGACCTGCAGATGGCGCTATTGCTTCCCCTCACCTGCTTTGCGGTCGTCGGGATCTTCGCCAGGCTCGCAAGAGACTGACTATGGCGTAAACTCATAAACGAGAATCCCCGATGATCACCGCCTCGATCCCCGACTTTCGCGAAGCCGCCCGCCGCAAACTGCCGCGCTTTTTGTTCGAATACATAGACGGCGGCTCCTACGCCGAGGCGACGCTGCGCCGTAACGTCTCCGACCTCGCCGAGCTTGCCCTGCGCCAGCGCGTGCTGCGAGACGTATCTGCACTGGACCTGACGACCGAGTTGTTCGGCCAGACGCTGGCCCTGCCGCTGGCACTGGCACCGATCGGGCTCGCCGGCCTGAATGCCAGGCGCGGCGAGGCGCAGGCGGTGCGAGCCGCGCAGAGCGTCGGAGTGCCTTTCACGCTCTCCACAGTAGGCGCATGCACCATCGGCGAGGTTGCCCGGGCGGCGAGCGGCCCGTTCTGGTTCCAGCTTTACATGATCCGCGATCGGGCCTTCATGAAAGACCTGCTGGCGCAGGCCGTCGAAGCGAAATGCTCCACGCTCGTTTTCACCGTCGACATGCCGGTGCCTGGTAGCCGCTATCGCGACTATCACACCGGGCTTGCCGGATCAGGCGGCGCGAAAGGCGCACTTCGGCGCCTCGCGCAATCCGCCGTGCGCCCAGGCTGGGCGTGGGACGTCGGGATCATGGGCCGTCCTCATACGCTGGGCAATGTCGCCCCTGTGCTCCGAGGCAAGACCGGGATCGAGGACTTCTTCGCGTGGATGCGCAACAATTTCGACTCTGCGATCAACTGGAGCGACCTCGATTTCATCCGCTCCGAATGGACCGGGCCACTGGTAATCAAAGGTGTCCTCGACCCGGAAGATGCGAAAGAAGCTGCAGAGCTGGGTGCCGACGGCATCGTCGTCTCCAACCACGGCGGGCGCCAGCTTGACGGTGTGCTTTCCAGCGCGCGCGCCCTGCCTCCGATCGTCGACGCCGTGGGCGACAGGCTGACGGTGCTGGCGGACGGCGGCATCCGCTCCGGCCTCGACGTCGTCCGGATGCTGGCGCTGGGTGCCAAGGGCGTGCTTCTCGGGCGCGCCTGGGCATGGGCTCTGGCGGCGAATGGCGAAGCGGGCGTACTCAAGATGCTGCGTTTGATCGAAGCCGAGATGCGCGTGGCCATGGCGCTCACCGGCACTACCCGTATCGGTCAGATCGACCGCAGCTGTCTGGCCTGATCACGCTAAACAAGGAAGCTGCGGCATCTGCCTTTGGGCAACCGGTCAAAACTCACCTGTGAAATAGGCCGCTTCGCCGGCACGAGGGCGGTAAGGCGCGCAGAATGCCGCAGTCATGGCCGCCAGAGTGTCTTCCAGTATCGCACCCAGGGTCATTCCCTTGCGATGTTCCGGGGGCGTGGCATCCCACCGCGCCAACGCGCTGGCAAACATGATATTGCAGGATACCACCCGGTAGCGTCTGACGTATTCGGGAATATGCCCAAGCAACCCATGGAGCAGATCAAGCAGCTTCCTCAGGTTGCCGGGCGCTTCGTCATCACGGTCGATCACGTGCGCCATACCCGAAGGGCGATGATAGATCAGGTAGTGGAGCAGAAAGCCCGCATACGTGTGCCGCCCCTGATCGTTCACAAAGCTCAATTGTGGAAGGCACATGACTTCGAGAAGCGCGCGCGGGTCACTCAACCGGTTCGCAACCCCTGCCTCATCCAGCATCGCCGCCCGCAAGGTTTCCATCTGGAACACCCGATAGTCGAAAATCGACTGGATCAGTCCGGCCCTCGATTCAAAATGATAGCGGACTGCATAATTGTTGCGATTGCCGGCAGAGACGGCGATCTCCCTCAGAGAAACGCCATCAATACCTCTACGAGAAAAAAGGTCTTCCGCGGCATGCAGCAGGCGCAAACGCGGTGTCACATCTTCTGAAAGCTTGGCATCCATTTTCGGCCATTCCCTCCTGCGTTCCGTGCAGAATACCAGAATTGCCGTGCCAACCAACCCCTCCACGCCCAGACGGCCAAGTCTGCCGTATAATTGTATTACGTGATATAAAATCATCTTGCAGCCATGAGGTTGGCGATATAAAAGTCATATGACTTTCACATTCGCGTTCCGCGCGACCAGCACACGCATGCGAAGCCAATTCGCAGCCATTCAGGAGAGACCCGTTGTTGAGCAGCACCGCATCCATAGCTTTCGGACGCCGGGCCCTGCGCCATGCTCTGTGGGGAGCCGGCAGCCTGGCTCTATCCTGTGGCGCGGCCGCAGCTCAGCAAGTGTCCAGCACTATCATCACCGCCCATTCGCCCGAGGCCGGAGCACCGCCGCCAGCCTGGCCGGTGCTGCCACATGCCGCGAAGGGCGCGCCCAACGTCCTGCTCATCATGACCGACGATGTGGGCTTCGGCGCCAGCAGCACGTTCGGTGGCGCAATCCCCACGCCCGCCTTCGACGCGCTCGCCAAGGCAGGCACGCGATACAACCAGTTCAACACCACCGCGCTCTGCTCGCCCACGCGCGCTTCCCTGCTCACTGGCCGCAATCCGCACATGGTCGGGATGGGCGAGGTCACGAACAACTCGACCTCCTACCCCGGCTACACCTCGATCATCCCCAAGTCCGCCGCGACCGTCGCGCAACTGCTGCGCGACGGCGGCTACAGCACCGCGATGTTCGGCAAGGGGCATATCACGCCCGATTGGGAGCAGAGCCCGGTCGGCCCGTTCGACCGCTGGCCCACGGGGCTTGGCTTCGAGTATTTCTACGGCTTCCTGAATGCCGACTCTGACCAGTTCGTCCCGGCAATGGTGCGCAACACCACGCCCGTCGATCCGGGGACAGGACGCACCGACTATATCCTCGACCGAGACCTCGCCAACGAAGCGATCGCATGGATCGACCAGAAGGAATCGCTGGCGCCCGACAAGCCCTTCTTCGCCTATTATGCGCCCGGTGCAGCGCACACGCCGCATCAGGCGCCGACGGAATGGCTCATGAAGTTCCGCGGCAAGTTCGACGGCGGATGGGACAAGCTGCGCGAGGAAACCTTCGTGCGCCAGAAGCGCATGGGCATCATTCCCGCGAACGCACAGCTTACACCCCGGCCGAGCGGCCTGCCCGCCTGGGACAGCCTCAACCCCGACCAGAAGCGGCTCTATGCCCGCCACATGGAAGCCTACGCCGCTACGCTGGCCTTCTCGGACGACCAGATTGGCCGCGTCATCCAACACCTCAAGGACATCGGCCAGTTCGACAATACGCTCGTCATCTACATTCAGGGCGACAACGGCGCGAGCGCAGAAGGCACGCTGGACGGTCTGCTGCACGAGCAGGCATTCCTGGGTCGCAAGCCGGAATCGATGGAACTGAAGCTGGCGAACATCGACAAGATCGGCACCCGCGATCTATATGCACACATGCCCGCCCCATGGGCCTGGGCGATGGACGCACCGTTCCAGTGGTACAAGCAGGTCGCATCGCACTTCGGCGGCACGCGCAATGGCCTCGTCATGTCATGGCCGGGACACATCGAGCAGGGCAGCACCGTGCGATCGCAGTTCCACTTCGTGACCGACATCATGCCGACCATCCTTGAGGCGGCGAAGATCGCCCCGCCTGCCGAGTTCGCGGGCGTGAAGCAGCAGCGCATCGACGGCGTGTCGATGGCCTATACCTTCACCCAGCCCAAGGCGCCGTCGCGCCGCACCGAGCAGGTGATGGAGATGCTGATGAACTTCGGCATCTACAAGGACGGCTGGTTCGCCGGAACGACGCCCGCCCGCTTCGCCTGGGAAACCGGGAAGACCGTCGAACTGACCGCCGACCAGCGCAAGTGGGAACTCTACGACGTCACCAACGACTATTCCGAGGCCCACGACCTCGCCGCGAAGAAGCCGGAGAAGCTGGCCGAGATGCAGGAACTGTTCTGGAAGCGTGCGGCGGAGAACCAGATCCTGCCGATCCACAACAGCATCGCCGGCTTCGGCATGCAGGGACGGCCCTCGCTGACGGACGGACGCAGCGAGTTCGTCTACCGCTCGCGCGTGCGCCGGGTGGGTCTCAACACCGCCCCGCCGATCGTCAACCGCTCCTTCACGATCGAGGCGGACATCACGGTGCCGCAAGGCGGCGGCACCGGCGCGATCGTCGCGCAGGGCGGCAAGTACAGCGGATACAGCTTCGCCATGGTCGATGGAAAGCTGGAGTTCGGCCACAACGCGACGCCGCCGCGCATTTCGATCGTCCGCGCGACCGAGCCGCTCAGCCCCGGCGCGCATCATGTCGTCGTCGATTTCAAGTATGACGGCGACGGCATGGGCAAGGGCGGCGTGGCGACGATCCTGGCCGACGGCAAGCAGGTCGCGCAGGGCCGCATCGCAGAGACGATGCCGCGCTGGCTGTCGCACACCGAAGGCTTCGATATCGGCGCGGACACCACGTCTCCGGTGTTGCCGGATTACCAGTCGCCTGCCGAATTCCCGGGCGAGATCAGGGAAGTGAAGATCAACCTCAAGTGACGGTATGGCAGGCCTTCCTCGGGAGGCCTGCCGCACTTCGCCCGACCACTCATCGATCGGCCTCTTTACAAAACAATCCATCCTGCTTAGAACCATCACAACTGCTTTGATAATGGCAGAACGAGAGGAGATTGCCGGTGTTCATCGGGCCAGAGGCCGATCGCCTTGCCATTCGCGAACTGATCGACCGCTACAGCGACGCCGTGATGCGCCGCGATGCGGATGCCTATATTGCCACTTGGGCCTCTGACGGTCGCTGGTGTTTCCGCGGTGGCGAAATGGTCGGGCATGACCAGATCCTGCCGTTCTGGCGCAAGGCGATGGATGGCTTCGCAGAAGTCATGTTCATGGCTAACCCCGGCTCGATCCGCATCGACGGCGACCGGGCAGAGGTCGTCACTTACACTTTCGAACATCTGGAAATGCAGGACGGCAGCCGCCGTTTTCAGGCCGGACGCTACGACGACGTCCTCGTCCGTTCCGACGCCGGCTGGCAGTTCCAGCAACGTACCTTTTCCGCACGGGAGCTGAAATCATGACCATTCTCATCGTCGCCACCATGCAACTCGATCCGGCGCATGCCGAACGCATCGTCCATGAAGCGCGCCCGCTGATCGAGGCCTCGCTGGAAGAACCCGGCTGCCTTGCCTACAGCTGGGCGCTCGACCCGCTGAACCCGGGCCGCGTCGAGGTGTTCGAGAAATGGACCGACGAGGCCGCTCTCGCCCACCACTTCACCCTGCCCAACTACACCGAGATGCGTACCCAGCTGCGCTCGGCCGGGCCGATCGAATCGAAGAGCCGTAAGTACCTCGTCGCGCACGACGAGCCGGTCTACGACGAGACCGGCACCCCCCGCGCCGATTTCTTCACCGCGCCGGTAGAGGCCTGAGCCCATGGCCGACGAGGATGTGCTGGCCCCGAGCCGTGAGGCCGAAGAGGCCCGGCTGCACTCGCACTACGAGTTGCGCCGGCGCACCTTGCGGCACATGCGCGACAAGACCACCGACCTCGACGCCGAGGGTCCGATGCAGATCGATCCCTCGATCTACACTGACCCCGGCTATGCGCAGCGCGAGCGCAAGGCGATGTTCCTCGACATGCCGGTGGTCGCCTGCCTCAGCCGCGATCTCGACGGACCGGGCGCGAAGATGACCTTCGACGTGCTCGGCCCGCCGATCCTGCTGGTGCGCAACAAGCAGGGGCAAGTGAACGCCTTCCTCAACATGTGCACTCACCGCGCGGCGCGTCTCGTCACCGAATGCGACGCGCGCAGCCGCATGACCTGCCCCTTCCACGCCTGGACGTTCGACCTCGACGGCAAGCTGATCGGCCAGCCCGGCAAGGAAGGCTTCGCCGGGATCGAGCGCGAGGAACTCGGCCTCGTCCGCGTGCCCTGTGCCGAGAAGTACGGCCTCGTCTTCGTGCGCGCGACGCCGGGCGGCGAGGAGATCGACGTGGACGCCCACCTGGGCGAATTCGCGCCCGAGATCGCGCACCTTGAACTCGACAAGGCGGAATGCATAGCATCGTCCGAGATCACGGCAGATGCCAACTGGAAATACGCGCTCGACACCTATGGCGAGAGCTATCACTTCGCCACGCTGCACCCCGAGACCATCGGCAAACTCGCGCCGTCGAACATCATGGTCTACGACAACTACGGCCTTCATGCCCGCCTCGCCTTCCCGCGCGAGGAGTTCATGCCCTATCAGGACACGCCCGAGGAGGAGTGGCCGCATACCGACTACGGCGGGCTCTACATGCTGTTTCCCAATGTCGTCATCAACGTCAACAGCATCCCCGGCATCGGCCAGTTCTACGGCGTCTCGCGCGTGTTCCCCGGTGCCACGCCGCAGGATTCGCGCACGCTGATGCGCACGTATCAGCCCGCGCATGCGGGCGAGGATGTCGATCGCCAGAAGTGGGCGGAAATGCACGCCTTCATCGACAAGGTCGTCTCCACCGAGGACTACAGCGTCTCGGCCACCGGCCAGCGCAATCTCGAATGGGCGCCTTCATCGTTCCGCACAGTGCTCGGCGCCAACGAGATCGCCCTGCAGCACTGGCATCGCAACGCCGCACGGATCATGCGCGGGGCGAACTGAACCTGTTTCTCCCGGTGGCTTCCTCTCCGCAAACCACCAAAGACTGAGGGGCCGGACATCCAGGATGTCCGGCCCCATTTTTTCGGCCACGCGCAAACCACGAGATCGCCAATAAAAAGGGGGAGCATTGCTCCCCTGTGAGGTCAGTCAGCGTAGTCGGACGCGAAGCGCTCCACTTCGCGCTTGAGCGCCACCCAGTCCATCGTGCCGTTGATCTGGCCGCCATAGTTGTAGGTCTGACTGTAAACAAGATCGACCACTTCATCGGGGATCATCCGCAGCTTGGCCCCGCCGGACTGCGCGGCGATCTGGATCTCGCAAGCGCGCTGGGTCATCAGCATGAGATAGAACGCCTCGCCGATGGTGCGTCCTGTGGTGAGCAGGCCGTGGTTGCGCAGGATCAGCACGTCCTTGTCGCCGATGTCGCGACGCAGCGTCTCGCGCTCCGCCTCGATCAGCGCGACGCCTTCGTAATCGTGATAGGCGGTGCGGCGCGCAACAATCGCGGCCTGCTGGCTGATCGGGAGCAACCCGTCTTCCTGCGCCGAAACGGCGACGCCCGCCGCCGTGTGCGTGTGCAGGACACAGACCACATCCTCGCGCGCCGCGTGGATGGTGCTGTGGATCAGGTAGCCCGCCGGGTTGATGACGCCGTCCTTGGTCAGCACGTCGCCCTCCAGCGTCACGGCGACGAGGTTGCTGGCCTTCACTTCGTTGAACAGCGTGCCGAACGGGTTGATGAGGATGCGCTCGCCCGGCCCCGGCAGGCGCGCCGAGATGTGCGTCGCGATACCGTCGGACATGCGGTAGTGATGGATCAGGCGGTAGCAGGCGGCAAGATCCTTGCGGACTTCCCACTCGGCCTCGTCGTAGGACTGATCGTTCTGGACTGCCAGTTGCATGGATGTTCTCTCCTGTGGTTCGTTATAGCCCGGCGAGGGACTTGGCGATGATCGAAAGCTGGATTTCGGAAGCCCCCCCGAAGATCGTCGCCGCCCGCGAATTGAGCGCATCGCCGACCAGCGTGTCGGTCATGCCCGGACCGGCAT
The DNA here is from genome assembly GCA_047605225.1 of Novosphingobium sp. Lineage (GTDB taxonomy): Bacteria > Pseudomonadota > Alphaproteobacteria > Sphingomonadales > Sphingomonadaceae > Novosphingobium. The sequence continues at coordinate 5,958 of JASGGD010000038.1, read as the reverse complement.
CCTGAAACGCCAGCGCTTCCTCGCCCAGTACGGCGACCCCGGCATTGCCGATGGCCTGCTTGAGACGGCTGGCGCGCAGCTTGAGCACGGAGGCCACCGGCCCCGGCGACTGCCCCGGCTCGATCTCGCCTAGCGTCGCCAGTTCGAGCATCTCGAAGCAGTCGATCTCGCTGACGAGTTCGGCCAGCGTGCGGCGCAAGTCCGAGCGATAGATGACGCCGCGTTCCTTTGCCACGCTGATCACACGCTTGAGCGAGGAGCGCAACCGCGCGCCGAACAGCCCGGTCCCGCGCTCGAACTCGAGGAGGTACTTGGCAATCTTCCACCCCTCGCCCTCGGCGCCGATCCGGTTCGCCAGCGGCACCTCGACGTCAGTGAGGAACACCTCGTTGACGTCATGGTCGCCCGCGATCGAGATGATCGGGCGCACTTCCACGCCGGGGCTGTCGAGATCGATGGCGAGTGCGGTGATGCCCTCTTGCCGCTTGCCGGTGGAGGCGGTGCGCACCAGCGCGAAGATGCGGTTGGCGTGGTGGGCGTGCGTCGTCCAGATCTTGCTGCCGTTGACCACATAGCGCCCGTCCTGCTCCACCGCGCGGGTGGAGAGCGAGGCAAGGTCGGACCCGGCGCCCGGCTCCGAGAAGCCCTGGCACCAGTAATCCTCGCCCGAAAGGATGCGCGGCAGCCACTCGGCCTGCTGTTCGGGTGAGCCGAAGGCCTGCACCACCGGCGCCACGAGGCGGATGCCGATGGGGTAGACCAGCGGGGCTCCGGCCAGCGCGCATTCGGTCTCGAAAATGAAGCGCTGGATGGCGTTCCAGCCGGGGCCGCCGAACCGCTCGGGCCAGACCGGCGCGGCCCAGCCCTTTGCCGCCAGCAGCTTCTGCCACGGCAGCGAGACTTCGGGTTCAGGATAGACGGCGCTGACGGCGGCCTGTCCGGCCCGCAGTTCGTCAGTCAGGTTCTCGGCCAGGAACGCGCGGACTTCGGCGCGGAAAGCGGCGAGTTCGGGGGTGAGCGAAAGGTCGGTCACGCAGGCTCTCCCAGCACGGCGCTATGGGCATAGGAGCCGGTATCGATGGTGGTGCGGGCGATCGTCAGCGCCGCGTCATCGGGCGTGCCGTACCGCGCGCAGAAGGCGAGCATCTGGCGATAGTGCGCGGAAATCGGCAGCTCCTCGGAGACGCCGATGCCGCCGTGCAACTGCACCGCCCCCTCGGCGACCACGCGCGCAGTGCGAGCTACCTGCAGCTTGCCGGAGGCACTGGCACTGGCGCGGGTATCCTCGCTGGTCGCGGCATCGAAGCGGACGGCGGCCAGCAGCGTGGCAGCACGCGCTTCCTCACAAGCGACGGCCATTTCCGCCACCCGCAACTGTACCGATTGAAACGCGCCCAGCATCCGACCGAACTGGCGGCGCTCCTTCATATAGGCAACCGTGGCGGCGAGTGCGGACTTCATGGAGCCAAGCTGGAACCACTGCTCGACCACCGCGACCTCGGCACACACTCGATCGAATGCCGCCGTCGCATCATCGGCAAGACGCTGGAAACCGCCCGCACCCGCAATCCGCACGTCACCCGACAGACGGCCATCGAGCATGCGCAACGGAGTGATCGTCACACCCGGCGCGTCGGCGGCGATGCCCCACAAGCTGCCGTCCGCGGTCAGCACGCCGATGTCAGTGGCAGCAGCTGCGCCTTCGGCAAGGCAGAAGTTCAGATTGGCACCCTCGGGATTGCCCGAAAGCTGCGCACGGGCGTCGAGCACCAGCGTGCGCACCGCTCCTTCAAGCTGCCCTTCCAGCCGATCTTCGACACCGAGTGCGCCAAACAGACGGGCGGGAATCATGCCCAGAGCGACGACAGGTTCGGTGACAAGGCGCTCGCCCAGATGCATCGCAAGCAGTCCGCAATCGGCCATAGCGCCGCCGAGGCCACCCTGCTCTTCACTCACGAACAGATGGAACGCGCCCAGTTCAGCAAGCGCTGCCCACAGGCCGGCATCCATTGAGGGGCCAGCTTTCAACAAGGCGCGGCGATGCTCGAAATCGTAACGGCCTTCGAGCAGGCGCGACACGGTGTCGGCGAACATGGCCTGCTCTTCGGTGAACTGCAGCTTCAAACTTACGCTCCTTCCCCCGCCCGGCCCTTTGAGGACCTTCGCTTGCGGCCATTCTAGACACCGAGCGTCATAAAGCAAGCAATTCTGTTTCGTATGGACACGTTGGAATTTTTCAGACACGTAGGACTGTAAATGATCCGAAAGCGCGGGAATGCGCCGCCGGGCACAGGCAAGAACGGGAGAAAAGGATGCAGCTCAACCGCGACACCATGCTGCAGGCGTATCGTCAGATGCGCACGATTCGCGATTTCGAGGAACGTCTGCACGACGAGATCCAGACCGGTGACATCGCCGGATTCACGCACCTCTATGCCGGACAGGAAGCCGTGGCGGCGGGTGTGTGCATCAACCTGACCGACGACGACTGCATCATCTCGACGCACCGAGGCCACGGCCACTGCATCGCCAAAGGCTGCGACGTGGGCGGCATGATGAAGGAGATCTACGGCCGCGCCGATGGCCTTTGCCATGGCAAGGGCGGCTCCATGCACATCGCCGATGTGAGCAAGGGCATGCTGGGCGCCAACGGCATCGTCGGGGCGGGTGCGCCGATTGCGGTGGGGGCGGCGATCACCGCGAAGATGCGCGGTAAGGGTGCTGTTTCCATTGCCTTTTCGGGCGACGGTGCGTGTAATCAGGGCACCACCTTCGAGGCGATGAACATGGCCGTGGCGCTGCAGGTGCCCGCCATCTTCGTCTTTGAAAACAATCACTATTCCGAGCACACCGGCCCCGAATACGCGACTTCCACCGCAGGCGACATCGCCAGCCGTGCCGAGGCGTTCGGCATGAAGGTATGGCGCGCCAACGGCTGCGATTTCTTCGAGGTCGAGGCCACTTTCCGCGATCTGCTCGCCTATGTGCGCGAGACCGGAAAGCCCGCCGCGATCGAGTTCGATACCGAGCGATTCTTCGGCCACTTCGAAGGCGATCCCCAGCGTTACCGCGGAAAAGGCGAGCTGGACCGCATTCGTGCGGAGCGCGATTGCCTGAAAATCTTCCGCGAAAGCGTGACGGGCTCAAAGGTACTCAATGGCACCGAACTGGACCACATCGATACCGAAGTGGCCCAGCTGATCGAACAGACGGTGGTCGACGCACGCGCCGCACCCGTGCCGGATGCCGCCGCCGTCCTCACCAACGTCTACGTCTCCTACTGAGGCCCGCCATGACCAGAATGCAGTTTCGCGAAGCCATCAATCTCACGCTGCGTCAGGAGATGGAGCGTGACCCCAACGTGATCCTCCTGGGCGAGGATGTCGTCGGCGGCATGGGCACCGCCGGCGGTCCCGAAGCCATCGGCGGGATCTGGAAAACCTCCGAAGGTCTCTATGGCCAGTTCGGCGCCGGGCGCGTGATCGACACGCCGATCTCAGAAAGCGCCATCATCGGCGCGGCGGCGGGCGCTGCCCTCACCGGCCTGCGCCCGGTGGCCGAGATCATGTTCGCCGACTTCATCGGCGTGTGCCTCGACCAGATCTGGAACCAGATGGCCAAGTTCCGCTACATGTTCGGCGGCGCGACCAAGTGCCCCGCCGTCATCCGCGTGGCTTATGGCGCGGGCCGCAATGCCGGGCCGCAGCACAGCCAGGCCGCTTATGCGATGATGACCGCGATCCCCGGCCTCAAGGTCGTGATCCCGTCCTCCCCGCGCGAAGCCAAGGGCCTGCTCGCCACCGCCATCCGCGATGACGATCCGGTGCTGTTCTTCGAGCCCAAGGCGCTCTACGCCATGCGCGAGGAAGTACCCGAGGAGGACTACACCATCCCCTTCGGCCATGCCCGCATGGTCCGCGAAGGCACCGATGCCACCATCGTCACCTGCGGTCAGCTCGTGGCCCGCGCCGAGGCGGCGGCCGACGCCCTCGCCCAGCGCGGCGTGTCTTGCGACGTGATCGACCTGCGCACCACCAGCCCGATGGACGAGGAAGCGATCCTCGATTCCGTGGAAGCGACCGGCCGCCTGATCGTGGTGGACGAAAACCCGCCGCGCTGCGGCCTTGCCCGCGACATTGCCGGGTTTGTCAGCGAACAGGCGTTCACCGCGCTGAAGGCGCCGATCGCGCAAGTAACCCCGCCGCACACGCCGGTGCCTTTCGCGCCCGCGCTGGAGAACGCCTACCTCCCTTCGGTCGAGCGGATCACCGCCGCGATCGAGGCGACGGTCGGGTTCCGGGGCTGAGGGGGAGGATGCTGACAATGGCAAAGCTGCGCGCATTCACGATGCCCAAGTGGGGCATCGAGATGACCGAGGGCACCATCGCCGACTGGAACGTGGCCGAAGGCGCCGCATTCCGCAAAGGCGAGGTGATCGCGCTCATCGAAACCGACAAGATCACCAACGAATACGAGGCCGAGTTCGACGCCGTCCTCGCCCGCATCATCGTGCCGCAAGGCGATACGGTGGAGGTGGGCACCGTCCTCGGCGTCTTCGCCGAGGGTGAGGCGAGCGCGGACGAGATCGACGCGTTCCTCTCCGGCAAGGGCGTGACGGCATCTGCTGCGCCCAAGGCGGAAGAGCCGAGCCCTCCCGCTCTGGCGCCCACCCCTGCTGCGAAGCCCGTAGAAATCCCGGCGGACATGGCGATCAGCCCCGAAGCCCGCCGCAAGGCCGAGGAAGCTGGGGTGGACGTGACCGCCATCGCCGGATCGGGCCGCAACGGCCGCGTCACCCTGCAGGACGTGGATAAAGCAAAGGCCGGTAGTCAGGCGCTGCCGGAAGGCGCTGCGGTGGACATCGCCCCCACCGGAGCCGCGCTCGATCACGTCTACGCCTCGCCTCTGGCGAAGCGGATCGCGGTGCAGAATGCGCTCTCACTCGACGGCGTCACCGGCACCGGGCCGCGCGGACGCATCTGCAAGGCGGATGTGGAAGCGCTGAAAAAGCCCGCCGTGGTCGAGACTCCGGCACCGCAGGCCCCTGCCCCCGCCAGCTTCACCGTCGAGGGCAGCGCCGGAGACGGCGAGCGCGAGATCGTCAAGATGTCGTCGATGCGCAAGGCCATCGCGCGCCAGCTGGCTTATTCCAAGAGCACGATCCCGCACTTCTACTTGCGCAATGAAGCCCGCGTCGATGCCCTCTTCGCCATGCGCGAAGATGCCAAGCGCGCGACCGGCGAGGCACCCTCGGTCAACGACTATATCGTGCGCGCCGTGGCGCTGGCACTGCAGAAGCACCGCGACTGCAACGTGCAGGTCCACGAAGGCGAGATCCACCGCTTCGTCGACAGCGACATCGCTATCGCCGTCGCCACCGACAAGGGCCTCATCACCCCGATCGTGCGCGCGGCGCAGACCAAGTCGGTCGCACGCATCTCGGCTGAGGTGAAGGCGCTGGCGGCGAAGGCCCGCGAAGGCAAGTTGACGCCGGAGGAGTTCAAGGGCGGCAGCTTCTCGATCTCGAACCTGGGCATGTACGGCATCACGCAGTTCGACGCGATCATCAACCCGCCGCAGGGCGCGATCCTTGCCGTGGGCGCGGCGCGGTCCGAGACGTTCCATCAGGACCACGCGTTGGTGAACGCGCGGCGAATCCACATGTCGCTTTCGTGCGACCACCGCGCCATCGACGGCGCCGTGGGCGCATCATTCCTGGCGGAACTGACCCGCCTGCTCGAAAATCCGCAGGAGCTGACACGATGAACAGGGACCGCCTGAAGGGCAAACGCGCATTCGTGCTCGGCGCCGCCGGGCGCGACAACATGGGACAGGTGATCGCCCGCCAGATGCGCGACGAAGGCGCGAAAGTCGTCGTCGCCGGGCGCGGGGCCGAGGAGCTGTCGCGGATCGCGACCGAACTGGGCGGCGGCTTCGTGCTGTGCGACCTCACCGACG
>JASGGD010000037.1:0-29705 GCA_047605225.1 Novosphingobium sp. | reverse complement strand
CGCCTTCGCGGTCGAGCTTGAAGGTGCCGCCCAGCAGGTTCTCGGGCAGGTAGCCGAGCACCACGTTGGCGTCGGTCACGGTCGGCAGGGTGCCGCCCTTGCCATAGGCCACCGGACCCGGCACCGCGCCCGCCGATTGCGGCCCCACGCGCAGCGCGCCGGTCAGTTCGGGCACATAGGCGATCGAACCGCCGCCCGCGCCCACCGTCTTCACGTCCAGCGCCGAGGCGCGGACCGACAGGTGGCCGACTTCGGTGGTGCGCACGCGGCGCGCCTCCAGGTTCTCGATCAGCGCGACGTCGGTGGAGGTTCCGCCCACGTCCAGCGTCAGAATATTGCGGATGCCGGCGTTCTTGCCGACCCACAGCGCCCCGGTGACGCCGCCCGCGGGGCCGGACATCAGAAGCGCGACCGGCTGTTCCTCGGACTTCTCGGACGACATGAGGCCACCGTCGGAGCGCAGCAGCGAGAGCGAGCCCGCCATGCCGCCGGCGCGCAGGTTGTCGCGCAGGTTGCGCACATACTTGCCCACGACCGGGCGCACCGCCGCGTTGGCGACGGTGGTCAGCGTGCGCTCGTATTCCTGCATCTCGGGCAGGACGAGGTGGCTGAGCGAGATCGGCACGTCGGGCATGATCTCTGCGGCCAGTTCGGCCACGCGCTTCTCGTGCGCGCCGTTGAGGTAGCCGTTCATCAGGCTGACCGTCAGCGCCTCGACGCCCTGCGCCTTCAGCTTCTCCAGCGCGGCGCGGATGCCCGCCTCGTCGATCGGGCGGATCTCGTTGCCTTGGGCATCCATGCGGCCTGCGATCTCCACGGTGTCCTCGAGCGCGGCGAGCGGCTCGGGCTTGGGCCAGACGATCCAGCCAGCCAGGCCGCCGGGCACGAACGAGCGCGCGATCTGCATGACCTGCCCATAACCCTCGGTGACGACGAGGCCGACGCGCGAGCCCTTGCCTTCGAGCACCGCGTTGGTGGCGACGGTGGTGCCGTGCAGGAAGTACTCGATGTCCGCGGGCGTGATGCCCGCCTTCTCGCAGATCGCGCCGAGGCCGTTGAGGATGCCTTCCGAGCTGTCATGCGGGGTGGAAGGCGTCTTGTGACGCCAGAACGAGCCGTGCTTCTGATCAAGCAGCAAAAGGTCTGTAAACGTCCCTCCGACGTCCACTCCCAGGCGATAAGTCATGAACCCAATCTCCGTTAGATTGGCGACTAGCAAGCATCGCGAGCCCCGCAATGACAGGGTCGCGCCCCGAATGATCGGCAGGTGGAGAACCCTGCCCACGCTGCGGAACGATTGCAATGCCGGGCCAATCGCGCGCGACTTGCGGCACCTTGTTGAGATTACCGCTCAATACACTTTCGGACAGCTTGATGCAGTCGCGGCAAAATCCTGCGACAGCGCTGCGTCATACCGGCCCAATCGAAAACCGACGATGGACGCCGCCAGATGACCCGCCTGCTCCCCGCCTTCGCTGCCCTTGCCGTATCTTCGGCCATCCTGACCAGCGTGGCGGCCGTGGCAATGCCGCCGAGCGCACCGGTCATCGGCACCGAAAAGCCCGTGTTCCTCGGCCGCATGGTGGTGACCGCGACGCCGCTCTGACGCGCCAAGACCCAATGCCGAAATTCCCCACCAGTCGATAAATCCTCGATTGGTGGCCAGAGGCACCAGCCTCGATTTGCCGCATGCCCAGTGTGAGGCAGCCTCGACGTCGAACACCGCAAATGGACGCAGCCCCGAGCATCCGGGCCGTCCATCCGGATCGACAGAGAGGTAGATCGAATGCCGCTTACCCGTACCACCGGCAGCTACGTGATGGGCCCCAGCGACGACCGCTCGAAGTGGGTCGAGTGGGAGAACTTCATCGTCACCACCAACCCCGACGGCACTCATACCGCGCAGTCGATGACGCGCTTTCCCGGCACTTCGCTGGTGCGCCACGTCACCCAGACCGTGAACACCGAATTCATGCCGATGGACGGCCACCTGCGCCTGTTCGTCGGCAGCGAGTTCCAGGGCGTGCTGGTCCGCCGCGTGGTCGGCGACGAGGTGACCTCGCTCCTGATCGCGCCGGACGGCAGCCCGATCGAGCAGGCCCAGCTTCCCGGCGGCGCCGACCTCGTCCTCGGCTATCACCCCACCGTCGTCGAGGGCTGGAAGTTCACCCAGTGCGACCGCACGGTCGAAGGCACCCAGCACGTGCGCATCCTCACCACCTCGGCCACCTGGAACGGCGGCCAGATGACGCACGGCAAGGAAGTGACGCTGGCCATCGAATACATCGGCGAGGAGGAGATCGAGGTGCCCGCCGGCAAGTTCGTCTGCGACCACTACCTCTGGCACACCGGCGCGATCGACGCCGACATCGAGGTCTGGACCACCGGGCAGGACCGCATCTGCGCCCGCGTGATCGGCCATGCCAAGGGCGTGACCTACGAGCTGGCCGAATTCGACCAGAAGACTTTCGGCGACACCCTCGAATTCGACTTCTGATCCGAAAGGCGCGCAGCGATGCTACGGGTAGCTACAGCACAGTTCGAAACCGGCAAGGACACCGACCGCGTCCTTGCCGACATCCTGCGCCTTGCCGACGAGGCGGCAGCGGGCGGGGCCAGGCTGGTCCATTTCCAGGAGTGCTGCAACTACCCCACGTCCTATACCGACCGTGAGCACGCATGGCGCGAGGCGGTCACGCTCGAAGGCCCGCTGGTCTCGGCGATCCGTGCCAAGGCACGCGAGCATGGCCTGTTCATCGGCTTCAACGCCGCCGTGCGCGGGCCATTCCCCAAGGCGTGGATGGTCAACCACCTGATCGGGCCTGACGGCGAATACATCGGCTCCAACAAGAAGCAGGTGCTGATGTGGATCGAGCGTGACGCCTTCTTCCCCTCGGACGAGGACGGGCGCGTCTACGACACCGCGATCGGGCGGATCGGCATGATATCCTGCATGGACGGGCTGGTGCCGGAAACCTCGCGCACGATGGCATGCCTGGGGGCGGATATCGTGCTGAACTCGCTCTGTTCGAACGGGGTGGACGAGGCGAACCTGCACATCCCGGCGCGCGCGGCCGAGAACGGCTATTTCATGATCTCCGCCAACCGGGTGGGGGACATGGTCAAGGGGCAGGACCTGCAGGACCTGATCGACGCCGCTGGCATGACCCGCGACTTCGTGAAGGGCGCAGGGGAAAGCCAGATCGTCGGTCCGGACGGCGTGCCGCTGGCCCGCGCGACGCATGACGACATCGGACTGGTCTTCGCCGACATCGACTTGTCGACGCTGGAACGCGAAGACCGCATGGCGCGGCGGCGGCCCGAACTCTACACGCTGATGGGCGAGGACAACGCCGGGCTGGCCGCGCTGGCCGAAGGCCGCGCGCCTGCAGGCAAGGTCGCGCTGACGACCATCGTGCCGGACGGCGCGACCTTCGATGAACGGCTGGCGCAGGCGGTGACGATGATCGCATCGGCCCCGGCCGGGCTGGCGGTGCTGCCGGAATTCTTCGCGTGGGACCGCGGCGACGACACCCGCCTCGACGAAGCGACCGCAGCCCTTGTCGAAACTGCTGCCGAAGCCCGGACCTATCTCGTCGCCGGACTGCCGGGGCGCGAGCACGGCAAGCGCGTCAACCGCGCGGTCCTGATCGGCCCCGAAGGCGTGATCGGCGAATACCGCCAGATCCATGCCGACCCCGCATCTGACGAGATGGCACTCGGCGACGACCTGCCGGTCTTCGACCTCCCGTTCGGCCGCCTCGGCCTGCTGCTGGGCGAGGACCTGCTGTTTCCCGAGGCCGCCCGCGTGCTCGCCCGCAAGGGCGCGGACCTCATCGCCTGCCCGGCGGCATGGCGCGAGGGGTGGCACCACGAACTCATGCTGACCGCGCGTTCGGCGGAGAACCACGTCACCATCATCAGCGCGGCGCGCGCCGACAGCCTTTGCGCGAAGCCCGGCACCGTCTGCACGACCCCGCCGGAATACCGCTTCCCGCAGACCAAGGAAGTCAACGCGCCCGACCGCCACATGGCGTCCTCGCTCACCGGCGCGTTCACCGTGGAAGTTGACCTCGCCCCCAACCGCGACAAGCGGCTGATGGGCGCGACCGACCTCATCATGGACACGCGCCCGGAACTCTACGGCGCGATCCTCAAGGTCCGCGAAAGCGTCCCGGCGTGAGCCGCCCGCCCATCGGCACCCTGCGCGGCGCGGCCAGCCTCGACGATGAGAGCTACGTCGATTTCGTCGAGGGCATGCGCGCCTTCAACCTCTCGCGCATGGTGCCGCGCCTCGTCCGGTCAGGCGATACGATTGGCGAGAAGATGGCCGCGCAGTCGCCCCGGCCGGCCGTGAAGGCGCTGTTCGACGCGCTCGACCACGTGCCAGCCGCGCAGATGGCGCGGCGCATGATGCGCTCGACTCAGATGATGATGTGGCGCGGCACCGGCGACACCTATCGCCGCATCGCGGGCGAACTGGAGCACTGGCTGGAGCAGGCCGAGGCCGCCGCCCCCCACCTGCTGCGCATCGACCCGGACTTCGCCTATCCTGAGTATTTCCGCGCTCAGGACATCCACCTGCAGCCGGGCAACTACCACGACGACGCGCTCGCCGGGTTCGTGTTCCACTACGGCTCCAAGGTGTTCTTCACCGGCGGCAACGACGACGACCGCCTGCACAACGTCATGGCCGCATGGTGCCCGATCGAAGGTTCACCGCAGCGCATCGTCGATCTTGGCTGCGGCGTCGGCCAGTCCACCACCGCCTTCAAGCTGCGCTTCCCCGAAGCCAAGGTCCACGGCATCGACCTTGCCGCGCCGATGCTGCGCTACGGCCATGCCCGCGCGCGGGAACTGGGGATCGAGGTCCACTTCACGCAAGCCGACGCCGCCGCCCTCGATTTCGCCGACAACAGCGTCGATGCGGCGCTGGCGATGATCCTGTTCCACGAACTGCCGCCCGAAGTCGCCGAAGGCGTCGTCAGGGAAGCCGCGCGCATCCTGAAGCCGGGCGGCACCTTCACCATCATCGACTTCCCGCACATCGCGGCCGAAGAACTCAGCGGCCGCCACTGCATGCGCCTGTTCGACAGCTGGTACAACGGCGAGCCTTACGCCCCCGCCTTCGTCCACTCCGACTTCACCGCGCTGCTGAAGGCGCACTTCGACGACGTCGATCCCGACTACCGTCCTGCCGCCACCTCCACCGGAGCGCTGCAGATCCGCGTCTGCAGGAAATCCGCATGAGCCCCGAGGAAGTCACCGACCTGCGCCGCTGGCTGGACAAGAGCGAGGGGCTGGCCGACGGCCGCCCGTTCCTCGGCGACCGCCGCCTCGATGCGATGGTGGACGTCATGCTCGAAATGGCGGCGCAAGTCTGGGTGCTCAGGCGCCGCAATGCCGTGCTGGAAGGCGTCCTTGCCGCACAGGGCGCGGTCAGTCCCGAGGCGATCGAGAGCTTCACCTTCACCCCCGACGAAACCGCCGCGATGCGCGAAAGCCGCGCCGCTTTCGTCTCCACCATCTTCCGAAGCCTCGCCGAGCTGCCGCTCGCGCCCGAGGCCAGCCAGCAGGAGCCGTCATGATCCCGACCATCGATACCGCGCCCGTCAACTTCAAGCGCGGCTATTCCAGCTGCTTCCTCGGCCAGCTCCACTACCGCGAGCATGGCGAGGGTGAGCCGGTCCTGTGTCTCCATCAGGCCCCGCAGTCGAGCGGCATGTTCGACACCGTGCTGCCGATGCTGGGCAAACACTTCCGCGCGATCTGCATGGACACCATCGGCTACGGCATGTCCGACCTGCCCGGCCGCCTCGTCGAGCCCGAGGAATATGCGCGCACCATCGTCGAATTCCTCGACGACATGGGACTGACCGATCCCATCTCGGTGATCGGCGTCCACACCGGCGCCTACTTCGCCACCCAGCTGGCGGCGCAGTACCCGGAGCGCGTCAAGAAGTTCGTGCTCTCCGGCCCGGTGCTCCTCCACCCCGATGAGGGCGTGGTGCCGATGCGCGCGCCGACGACCATCGCCGAGGAGGACGGCAGCCACCTGACCCGCCTGTGGCAGCTGCGCTGGAAGAACGTCTCGCCAGTGAACAACCTCAAGGCGTTCGAGAAGCTCTACGTCGCCGCCCTCACCGCCGGGGAGAACGCGCAGGCATCGTATTACGCGGCCAGCAAGCTCGACACGCTCAAGCAGCTCCGCTTCGACGTGACGGTGCCCGGCTTCATCGTCTGGGGCGACAAGGACCTCTCCGCGCCGGGCATCATGAAGTGCCTGCACTTCCTCGAAGGCAAGGTGCCCGACTACCGGATCGAAGGCGGTACGCTCGACACCATCGAGGAATTCCCCGAGGAGTGGACCGAAGCCTGCGTCCGCTTCCTCAAGGAAGGCTGACGGCTTTGGCCCCGCATTCGCAGACCGGCCATCCGCAGTTGGGGGACTTCGCCGCGTCAAGCATGGCGGACGCGCAGGGCAAGTGGCTGCTGCGCGAGAACCCCGCCCGGCCTGACGAACTGGCCGGGCGCATCCGCCGCGACAGTCCCGCCGACGTCCTCGCAGCCGCCTCTGCCGCAGCAGCCGCGCAACGGGACTGGGCCGCGCTGGACTTCGAGATGCGCGCCGGGATGCTGCGCGCGGCCTTCGGTGCGGTTGAGGGGATCGACACCCTGGCCCGCACGATGGCGAGCGAGATGGGCAAGCCGGTCGGCGAATGCGCCGGGGAAATCCGCTTCTCGCTCGCCTTCGCCGCCGACATGGAAGGCCGTGCCCGCCGCCTCCTTGCCGACGACGTTCGCGGCGAAGGGCCGGGGCGGCGCGTGGTAAGGCGCGCGCCTTACGGCGTCATCGCGGCGATCGTGCCGTGGAACGCGCCGATCATCCTCGCCATGACCAAGATCGCGCCCGCCCTGCTTTCGGGCAACGCGGTGCTGGTGAAACCCTCCCCCTTCGCGCCGCTGACCCTGAGCGCCATCGTCGCCATGATCGCGGCGCACCTGCCGCCCGGCCTGCTGCGCGCCGTCAATGGCGGAGCCGAGACCGGCGAGGCGCTGATCGCCGCGCCCGAAGTGGCCAAAGTCGCCTTCACCGGCGGCAATACGGTCGGCCGCGCGGTGCTGCGGCAGGCCAGCCACCGCTTCATCCCCAGCGTGATGGAACTGGGCGGCAACGACCCGCTGATCGTGCTGGAAGACTTCGAGCCGACCACCGCCCGCATGGAAGCCCTCGTCTGGGCCAGCTTTCTCAACGCCGGGCAGGTCTGCATGGCCGCCAAGCGCCTCTACGTCCACGAAGCCGTCGCCAACCGCTTCGTCGATGCCTATGTCGAGACGGCGCGGCGCCTGCTGCACATGGGCGATCCCCTCGACCCGCGCACCAATGTCGGCCCGGTCATTACCGCGCAGGCGCAAGGCCGCATCAGCCGCATCGCGGCGCAGGCGCGCTGCGACGGCGGCATGGTCGTGCCGCTGCTCGGCGATTTCTCCGACTACCGGGAGCAGGGCTATTTCGTGGCGCCCCAGCTGGTCACCGGCCTGACCGACGATGCCGAACTCGTGCGCGACGAACAGTTCGGCCCGATCGTCCCCGTCGTCACCTGGAACGACGAGGCCGATGTACGCCGCTGGGCGGCCAACGGGGATTGCCTCAGCGCCTCGGTATGGTCCGCCGACGCGGATCGGGCGTGGAACCTCGCCGCCTCGCTGCCCGCCGGACTGTGCCTCGTCAACGCGCACAACCGAGCCGGATTCTCGTTCGACCTGCCGTTCGGCGGCTCGGGATCAAGCGGCTTCGGACGCGAGTACGGCGACGAGGGACTGCTCGAATACTCCATGCCCAAGGCCCTGCACCAGCCCGCAACCGGCTCGGTGGCCAGCGCCTATCCGGGAAAGGCCTGACCCATGACAGTCCCCACCCCCGTCATTGCGAGCGCAGCGAAGCAATCCAGGGCGGATCGCGCCACCGCTGGCCCACCACTGGATTGCCGCGGGGCTACGCCCCTCGCAATGACGAAGACGGGATACCCATGATCGCCGCACAAGAGGAACGCTGATGCTCGAAGCGACCTACGACGCCGCCATGACCACGCCATCGGCCTCGACCCCGCGCGTCAGCCTTGCCACCCGGCTGGGCTACGGCAGCGGGGCGGTGGGCGCACAGATCTTCCGCGATACCCCGGCGCTGATCCTGCCGATCTACATGATCACCGTGCTCGGCATCCCGGCGTGGATGGCGGGTATCGCGATCCTGATCCCCAAGGCGTGGATCGTGTTCTGCGATCCGCTCGTCGGCGGCTGGTCGGACCGGCGCGCTGCGAGCTGGGGCCGGGCGCCTTTCCTCGGTGCGGGCGCGCTGCTTTCGGGCCTCGCCTTCGTACTGATGTTCAGCGCGCCGGACTTCGCTTCCCCGCTGGCCAGCGCGGCCTACATGTCGCTTGCCTTCGCGCTCGCCTCCACGGCCTACAGCCTGTTCTCGGTGCCCTACCTCTCGGTCGCGTCCGAGATGAGCGAGAGCCCGCGCGAGCGCACGACGATCCTCGCCTATCGCCTCGTCTTCCTGGCCGTCGGCGTCGCCATCGGCGCGGGCTATGCGCTACCGGTGGCGCAGTGGCTGGGAGACGGCTGGCACGGCTTCAACCGCATGGGGATGCTCTACGGCATGGTCTGCCTGGTGAGCATGGGCGTGACCTGGGCGACCGTGCGCCGCACCCGCCTCATCACCCTGCCCCGCCCCGAAGGTGCGACCGGAAAGGCCGACATCCTCGCGCTCTGGCGCAACCGCGGCTTCGTGAGCCTGTCCACCACCTATTTCTTCGCGCTGACGGCGCAGGGCATGACCTACACCGTGTTCGGCCTGTTCTTCCTCTACGTCCTGCACGATGCGGGCGCGCTGGCCATCGTCAATGTCTTCGCCGCCGCCTCGGTTCTGGTCGCCCAGCCGCTGACAGTCTGGCTGAGCCGCCGCTTCTCCAAGCGCGCACTGTTCGTCACCGGGGTGCTCGGCTGGTCGCTGTTCTGCCTCTCGTGGATCACCGCCGGACCGACCGAGAACGCCTGGATCGCCGCGCACCTCGGCATCTCCGCATCGGGCCCGGCACCGGGAATCGTGCTGATGGCCCTGCGCGGGTTCCTGTGGGGCCTGTTCAACTCGATGTACCTGCTGATGGCGCTGTCGATGCTGACCGACACCATCCAGCACGACCGCGAGACCACCGGCGCATCGCGCGCGGGCGTCTATTCCGGCGTGTTCAGCGCGCTGGAGAAAGTCGCCTTCGCGCTCGGCCCGGCGATCACCGGCGTGCTGCTCAGCCTCGGCGGGTTCGTCGGCGCCAAGGGCAGCGGCGTGGTGCCGCAGTCGCCCGGCGCCCTCACCACGCTGGTGCTCTGCTTCGCGGTCTACCCGGCCGTGCTCAAGGCGCTGAGCCTCCTCGCCTTCATCCGTTACCGGGGACACTGATCCGATGACCGCCGATCCTTCTCTCGCCCCCTCTGCAGCCCGGCGGGACTCCCACAATTCGCTGCGCCGCGCCCTCGTCGAGCGCCTGCGCGACGGGCGCACGGACTTGGCCGAGACCGTCATGGAGATCGACGCCCAGGCCTACGTCGATCCCGATCGTCATGCCCGGGAGCGGGAGGCGTTCCGCAAGCTGCCGATCATGGCGTGTCTCTCGCTCGACGTGGCTGAGCCGGGCGATAAACTGCTGTTCGATGCCCTCGGCCCCGAGATCGTGATCCTGCGCGACGGCGACGGGCAAGTGCGCGCCTTCCTCAACATGTGCCCGCACCGCGCCGCGCGCCTCGTAACCGAATGCGACAGCCGCAAGCGCATGACCTGCCGCTTCCACGGCTGGACTTTCGACCTCAAGGGCAAGCTGATCGGCCTGCCCGGCGCGGAGGGCTTCGCAGGGATGGAGCGCGAGGCGCGCGGGCTGGTCGAGCTGCCGGTGGCGGAATGGGCGGGCATGGTCTTCGTGCGCGCCGATCCCGCAGGCAGCCCGATCGACGTGGCGCAATGGCTCGGCCCCTTTGCGGCGGAGTTGGAACACCTCGAACTCGGCCGCGCCCGGCCGATGCGGCACAGCCGACTGGAGACGCGCACCAACTGGAAATGCGCTTGGGACACCTACTGCGAGAGCTACCATTTCGCGACCTTGCACGCGACCACGGTGGCCCCGCGCCTGGTCTCCAACGTCATGGCGCTGACCCCGTTCGAGCGCCACGCCCGCATGGGCTTTCCGCGCAAGGACTGGTATGCCCTCGCCGACGCGCCGGAAACCGAGTGGCCGGACGAGAACTTCGGCGGCAACTACTTCATCTTTCCCAACATCAACCTCAACGTCTCTTCGGGGCCGAACGGGGAGATGTTCTACGGCTTCTACCACCTCTACCCCGGCGAGACGCCCGGCAGCACGGTGACGCGCATGGCCACCTACCGCCCCGGCCACGCCGACGGCCCGCAGCCGGACGAGGACTGGCAGGTGCTCCACGGGTTCATCGAGGATGTGGTGCGGACGGAGGACTACAGTGTCTCCGAAGACGCCTATCGTAACCTGCTGAACGCGCCCGAGGGATTCAGCGCCGTGTTCGGGGCGAACGAGATTCTGGTGCAGAAATGGCACCGCGACTGGGCGGAGCAGTTGGGGGAACTGGGGTTGGGCGAGAGCTGAGAGGCCCACCCCGCTGCGACTAGGCGATAAATCGCCAAGTCTCGCGCCCCTCCCGCAAGCGGGAGGGGGAACATGGCGCTGTCCTCTCATCCCCCTCCCGCTCGCGGGAGGGGGCAGGGGTGGGCGCGTGTCACTTTTACCCCCGCCGTTCCAGATAACGCCCATACCCCCCGGCGCCCGTGACGCGGCCATCCCGCATGATCGTCTCCCCGCGCAGGATCGCCCGCACCGGCCAGCCCCGCAGGGTCCAGCCCTCGTAGAGGCTATAGTCCGAATACGAAGCCAGCACCGCCGGATCGACCACGCGGCTCTGCTCGAGGTCCACCAGCGTTACGTCCCCATCGGCACCGGGAGCGAGGCTGCCCTTGCCCTTCATCGCGAAGATTTCCGCCGGACGGCTGGTGAGCAACTGCGCGATCCGCTCCAGCGAGAGGCGCCCTTTGTGATACCCTTGGTCGAGCAGCACCGGCAGGATCGTCGCCGTGCCGGGGAAGCCCTGCGAGGCCTGCCACACCGGCTTCTCCTTGGTGGCGCGTTTGCGCGGAACATGGTCCGATGCGACGACGTCGATGGCGCCGTCGGCCAGCCCTTCCCATAGCGCCGCGACGTCGTCCGGGCTGCGAAACGGCGGGTTGGCCTTGCCGATCGAGCCGATGTCGGCATCCCAGTCGTGCGTCAGGTAGTGCGGGCAGGTCTCCACCGTCACCCGGTCGTAGCGGTCGCGCCAGCGGCGTACCTCGTCCAGCGCCATGCGGGTGGAGATGTGCGGGATATAGATGCGCGCGCCCAGCTTTTCCGCCAGATAGAGCGCGCGGATGGTGCTCTCCGCCTCGGTGATCGCGGGCTTGGAGAGGTTCCAGTCCTTCAGCGTCATGCCGCCCCCGGCGATGCTGGCGCGGCGGAAGCGGTTGACCAGTTCGATGTTCTCGGTGTGGACGACGATGGTGACTTCGCCAAGGCTCGCGGCCTTCTCCAGCAGTGCGTAGAAGTACCCGTCATCGGTCCCGTCGAGGCCGAGATAGCGGCCTTCCTCGCCCTTGAAATTCATGAAATATTTGAACGACGTAACGCCGTAGTCGGCGACGTAGCGCTCCATTTCCTCGACGTGGCGCTCGCTGGCGACGGAGAAGTGAAAGCCGAAATCGACGTGCGAGCGTTCGCGGGCATGGGCATGTTCGGCGTCGAAGATATCGCCGTAGCCATCGCTCGACAGAAAGTAGCCAAGGATCGACGTGAAGCCGCCAAGGGCCGCATGCTGCGTCTCGGTGGTGTATTCGGTGATCGGTTCCCCGAACCCGAAATGGACATGGGTATCGATGAGCCCGGGGAAGACGTGAAGCCCCGTGGCGTCGATCGTCTCGCGCGCGGTGACCCCGCTGCCGGGAGCCAGGCGCGCGGCGATGCGGCCATCGGTGATGGCGATATCGCCCGGCGCCATCCCGCCGATGGGATCGACGATGGTGCCGTTGGCGATCAGGAGGTCGAAGCCGCTCATTGCAGGTCCTCTTTGGATGGGGGCATCGTGCCCTCGGGTACATGGAGCCACGGAAGCAGCGCGGCGATCTCACCGGCCTCGCGCCGCTGGACGATGACGGTGAGGTGCGGCGCGGCCTCCGCAGCGGACGGCGGGGCGTCGCTCACCGAGAACCGCGCGCCGACGCCCTGCACCAGCAACAGGCGGCCGCGCGTCCGGGCCAGCCCCTTGCAGCGCAGCAGGTCTCCGCCCAGCCGGTGATCGAGCGCCGTCGCGAAAGCCGCAAGGCCCGAGCGGGTGACCGGCTCGTCCAGCGGAAAGCTCCATGCCCGCACGCCATGGCTATGCGCAGCATGGTCATCGGCCACGGCAGGCCGCGCCCCGCGCGGCGGTGCCAGCAGCAGCGCCGGATCGGCGAGGACGTCCGAAGCCGTGACCACGTCCGCCAGCGGATTGGCCCCGGCGATCCAGACGCATTCCTCGGGCGCGAGGGGATCGCGCAAGTCCAGCTTGGTCAGCACCAGCCGGTCGGCCAGCACCAGCTGGCGCAGCGCCTCCGGGTGACGCTCCACCTGCGTGCGGCCGCCCAGCATGTCGAGCGCGGTGACGACCACGCCCAGCGACAGGAAATGCGCCAGCAGCGGACTGCGGCGCACCACTTCCATGATCGGACCGGGATCGGCGAGCCCGGTCGTCTCGATGACGATGCGCCCGAATCTCGGCAGGTCTCCGCCAGCGCGGCGGCGCACGAGATCCAGCAGCGTCTCGGGCAGCGAGTCGACCACGGCGCAGCACAGGCAGCCGCCCTCCAGCAGCGCCACCTGGCCGGGCGCGGTTTCGACGAGAAGGTGATCGAGCCCGATCTCGCCCAGTTCGTTCACCACCACGGCGGTGTCGCGAAAGGCGCCCTTCGACAGCATCCGGTTGAGCAGCGTCGTCTTGCCGCTGCCAAGGAAGCCGGTCAGGATTTCGACAGGGATGCGCTCGTCTGGCGTCATCCGCGCAGACTAGGCCGGTGCGCTCACGGACCAGCCCCGATGCGCGGCTTTCCCCGCCAGCCGAACAAACTCCGCCTGCCGGATAGCGGCCGCGCACCGGCTCCCGCGTGGTCACGGCAGCGATAGTCTCCGGCCTCATGACCAGACACGAATTCAAGCTACGTCTTGCAGACAAGCGCGCCGTCCTGCTGCCGGGCGTGGCCAATCCGCTGGCCGCCCGCGTGGCGCAGGACCTTGGCTACGAAGCGCTCTACGTCACCGGCGCGGGCGTGGCGAATACCGAGCTGGGCCTCCCCGACATCGGCATTCTGGGCCTGTCGGACATGGCGCAGGCGGTGGAGCGGATCGCCGCAGTGGTGGACCTGCCGCTGGTCGTCGATGCCGACACCGGATACGGCAATTCGGTCAGCTGCTACCACGCGGTGCGCCGTCTGGAGGCCGCCGGCGCGGCGGTGATCCAGATCGAGGATCAGGTCTTCCCCAAGCGCTGCGGGCATTTCGAAGGCAAGGACGTCGCCCCCGCCGCCGAGATGATCGGCAAGATCAAGGCGGCGGTCGATGCCCGGCGCGACGAGAACACGCTGATCATGGCCCGCACCGACGCCAAGGCGGTGGAAGGCTACGAAGCCGCCATCGAGCGCGCCAGCCGCTATGCCGAGGCGGGCGCCGACATCCTCTTTGTCGAGGCGCTGACCACCGAAGCCGAACTGCGCGACGCGCCGGGCCGCAATCCTGGCCTGCCGCACCTCGTCAACGTGGTCCACGGCGGCAAGACCCCGCCCTTCCCCGCGACCGAGTTCGAGGCCATGGGCTATGGCCTCGTCCTCTACGCCAATGCCGCGCTGCAGGCTTCGGTGCTGGCGATGCAGCAGGTGCTGGGCGCGCTTAAGGACGATGGTTCGCTGCAGAACGTGGGCGACCGCCTAGCCGACTTCGTCCAGCGCCAGAAAGTTGTGCGCACCGCCGAATGGGATGCGATGCGCCTCCATTACGAAGGCGACGTGAAGCCATGACGCAGCCCCCGGATCGACCATGGACCGGGATCGTCTCCGAAGAGGAGGAGCGCCGCTACCGCTCCGCCGGTTTCGGTCGCCCGGGCGGCCTCGGCAAGCGTCCGGCGCTGCTCGTCATCGACGTCCAGTACCGCACCATCGGCACCCGCGAGGCACCGTTCTGGGAGGCCATCGAAGAGTTCAGGACCAGCTGCGGCGATGCCGGGTGGGAGGCCGTGCGCCACATCGCCCCGTTGCTCGCGAAGTTCCGCGAACTGGGCCTGCCGGTGCTCTATCCCCACGTCGCGCCCAAGGAGGCGTTCGATCAGGGGCGCCTTGCCGCCAAGGTCCCCGAACTGATGACCATCGCGGCGGAGGGCTATCGCTTCGTCGAGGACGTTGCGCCGCTGCCCGGCGACGTGCTGCTGCCCAAGAAGCACCCCAGCGCCTTCTTCGGCACCCCGCTCGCCAGCTACCTGATCGACCTGGGCTGCGACAGCGTGGTCGTCACCGGCTGCACCACCAGCGGCTGCGTGCGCGGCAGCGTGGTGGACGCCTTCGCCTACAACTTCCGCGTCACCGTGCCCGAGGAATGCGTCTACGACCGCAGCCCCACGGCCCACGCGGTGAACTTGTTCGACATGGCCTACAAGTATGCCGACGTGGAACCGCTGGCGCAGGTGCTGGCGGCGCTGGACGGATTGAACGCATGACAGACCATCCCGAACTTCCCCGTACAGTGCGCGGCAAGCGCCCCGAATTCTTCGCGACCGAAGGCGTCGACGAAGTCATGTCGATGGTGCTGGTGCTCGCGCAGGAACTGCACGTCGTGCGCGAAAGGCTCGACACCGCCGAGCGGGTGATGAGCCGCCACGGGATCGACCTCGCCACCGAGATCGAGGCGCTCCAGCCCGACGAGGCGCTGCTGCGGACGCGCGAGCAGGCGCTTCAGGACTTCTACGGCAGGCTCTTCCAATTCTCGCGCCAGCGGCGCAGCGAACTCGAACACAAGTACAGCGACCGGACTTACCGCGAGACGCTCGACAAGGTCGCGACAGGAGATATTTGATGCAGTATAATTGGCCCCGCCGTCATTACGCCGACGGTCCGTTCGGGCAGGTCCATTTTCAGGAGACGGGCGAAGGCCCCGCGCTGCTGATGTTCCATCAGGCGCCGATGACCTCGGGCCAGTTCGACAACGTCTACGCCCCGCTCGCGGCGCGCGGGTATCGCGCGATCGGCATCGACATGCCCGGCTTCGGCATGTCCGACCCGACGCCGGACACTCCGACTGTCACCGATTATGCGCAGGTTATCCCGGCCGTCCTCGACACGCTGGGGATCGAGCGCGCGGCGGTACTGGGCCACCATACCGGCGCGCTGGCGGCGACCGAGGGCGCGCTGCTGTTCCCGGACCGCATCGCCGCGCTGATCGTCAACGGCCCGCTGCTCGTCAGCGCTGAGGACCGCCAGCACTTCCTCGACAACCTGCACCAGTGGGAACTGGGCTACCACGCGCGCGAGCATGCCGGCCACATGGCAGAGCTGTTCGACATTCGTAACAACCTTGCCAGCGGCACCATTCCGCACGCGCGCCTCAGCGACTACGTGGTGCAGGCGCTGATCGGGCGCGGCGCCTTCTGGTACGGCCACAACGCCGCCTACATGTACGATCAGGAGCCGCAGCTCGCGCAAGTGAAGCAGCCGACGCTGATCCTGTCGAACACCGGCGACATGATCTTCGACCACGCGCAGCGCGCCCACGCACTCTTCCCGCACTTCGCCTTCGCAGCGCTGGAAGGCGGCGGCGTCGACATCGTCGACCAGCAGCCCGAGGCATGGGCCGACGAAGTCGCGAAGTTCCTGCGCGGAGCCGGCTGGCAGTGAGCGCGCGCCGGGTCCTGCTCGTCGGCGCGACGCAGGGCCTCGGCCTTGCGCTCGCGCAACGATACCGCGCCGAAGGGTGGGACGTGGTGGCGACCACCATTGCCCCCTCTCCCGCGCTGGAGGCGCTGGAAGGCGTCACCGTCCTGCCGCTCGACATCACCGACGAGGGGCAGGCGCTCGCCTTGCGCGATGCCCTCGCCGGGCAGCGGATCGACGTGCTGCACATCGTCGCGGGCATCCTGCCGCAAGGCGATGCGCCGATCTGGGAGCGCGCCGACGAGGAAATCCTGCGCGTCCTCAAGACCAACGCCATCGGCAGCGTGCGCCTCGCCACCCTGCTGGAACCGCTGGTGCCCGAAGGCGGCACATTCGCCTTCACCAGTTCGGGGATGGGCTCGATGGTGCGCAACACGCTGGCGGGCGCGGACCTCTACCGCGTCAGCAAAGCGGCGCTCAACATGCTGGTGCGCAGTTTCGCCGTCACTCACGGCGGGAAGCGCGCGGTCCTGATCATCTGCCCCGGCTGGGCGAAGACCGGGATGGGCGGCGCTGACGCCACCGTCGAAGTCGCCGACAGCGTGGACGGCATCTACCGCCTCGTCAGCACCGCCCGGCCCTGTGCCGAGGGTGCGCCGTTCCTCGAATACACCGGCGACACCGTTCCCTGGTGACCTCTTCCAAAGGACCGACCATGACCTACCAGATCCCGAAACATCTCTCCGGCCGTGTCGTCCACCTCAAGGAAGGCGACGAGGAATGGGGCCGCGAGGCCTTCACCATGTCGGTCTGGGACAAGGGCCGGCTGATGAACGCCACCATCGAGTTCGACGACCGCAAGGTCCTGCGCAACGCGACCTGGTCGGTGGACGGCGACTGGAACCCGATCGAGGCGCAGACCCGCGAATTCGTCGACGGCGACCTCAAGGCGCACTGCTGGTTCCGCGTCGACGGGACGGCAGTGGAGGCCGAGGTCTTCTCGCAGGAGGCGGGCCGGTTCTCGCAGCGGCTGGAGACGGGCAGGCGCATCGACTACCTCGGCATGCACACGATCCTTGCCGACGTGCTGGTCGCAGCCGCCTGCGGCACCGCCGATCCGGGCGTCGAGAAGCCGGTCACCTGCGTGACCAACTCTATCTCCGAATGGGGCATGGGCAATTACCGCGCGCACTGCGTGACGCCGCTGGTCACTTACGTCGGCCGCGAGGAGATCACCGTGCGCGCGGGTAGCTTCGAGGCCGAGCACTTCAAGGTGCGCTGGAGCGAATTCGTGCCCGAATACGCCGACTTCTGGGTGACGCCGGGCGATTACCTGCCGCTGCGTCTGCAAGGCTCGTTCGGGCCGGTGCGCTATGAACTCGCAGGACTCGACTGATGCTCAACGTCTTCCAGCAGGCCGACCACCCGGTTCTCCCGCGCGCCAGCCACGACGAGGCGAGCCGCCAGAACTTCGCCAAGGGCCTGCGCGGCTTCATCCAGCGCGAGGTGCTGCCCGGCCTGACCCCGCTCTTCGCCAAGACCGCAGCGGAATCGAAGTCACTGGGCGTCGATCTGGCCAGCCGCCACGACGTGCGAAAAGCGATGAAGAAGGAGCCGTTCTTCCAGTCCTACGCCGCGCTCAACCGGACGGCGCAGGAACTGCTGTGGCTTTCGGTGGTGGACACCATCGAGCGCGACTGGCCCCGCCTCGCCGCCGAAGTGAAGGCGCGCGAGGGACAGGGCGGCGAACTGCGCATCCCCGAACACTTCGAGGTTCCCCGCTACGTCACCGCGCTCGACATCCACTGCATGCCGGGCGGCTATGCCGCGCGTAACGACGCCGAGCAGTTCGCGGCGGGCGCCCTCTACGAACGCGGCGTCTACCTCTACGGCATGGGCTACGGCGGGCCGTTCAACGATGGCAAGGGCCGATCGGTGGTGAACTATATCCGCCGCACGATGCCCGATTTCGTGCCGACGCGCGTGCTCGACATGGGCTGCACGGTCGGCCACTCGACCCTGCCCTACAAGGAGTTCTTCCCCGAGGCCGAAGTCTGGGGCATCGACGTGGCCGAGCCTCTGGTGCGCTATGCCCATGCCCGCTCGGTGGCGCTGGACGAGACGGTGAACTTCGCGCAGATGAATGCCGAGAAGACCGAGTTCGAGGACGGCTCCTTCGACCTCGTCGTCAGCCACATCCTGCTGCACGAGACAAGCGGCAAGGCGATGCCGAAGATCTTCGACGAGTGCTTCCGCCTGCTGCGTCCCGGCGGTCTGATGATCCACTGCGATCTGCCGCCGTTCGACCTGATGGACCCGTTCACGCAGTTCATCCTCGACAACGAGACGTACTACAACAACGAACCGTTCTGGGGCGCCATGCGCGAGATGGACCAGGTGGGACTGGCGAAAAACGCGGGCTTCGATCCGGAAACGATCCGCTTCGACACCGCGCCGATGGTCATCCGCGAATACGCGGGCACCGAAGCGAAGGGCTACGACGCCGCCAAAGCCGACGAACTGGCCGACCGCGAATTCAAGGCGGGCGAATATGCCCCCGGCGGCGGCTGGGAAGTGCTGATCGCGCGCAAGCCGGGCTAACCTCATCTCGCCCCTCACTTCGTCGCTCCCCCCTTCGTCATTGCGAGCGAAGCGAAGCAATCCAGACCGACGCTGCGACGCCCTGGATTGCCGCGGCCCTTACAGGGCCTCGCAATGACGATGAATTTTCCAGTCGCGGAAGCCAGTTAGAACAGAACAGGATGTGCCTGCCATGACCCTGCCCGACGCCCTCGCCCTTTCCCCGTCGCGCCTGCCTGACGGCGAGGCGGCGTTCTTCGGCTCCGACGTCTATCGCCGCCATGCCACTCCGGCGGGCGTGTTTCGTCCGACCAGCGTGGAGGACCTGCACGCGATCGTGCTCGCGGCGGCCGAGGCGGGCCTTGCCATCCACACGCGCGGCGGCGGCGTGTCCTATACCGACGCGCATTTGCCCAAACGCGCGGACAGCGTGGTCATCGACAGTTCCGGCCTCGACCGCATCGTTTCGCTCAACGAGGTCGACATGACCGTCTCCGTCGAGCCCGGCATCAGCTGGAAGGCGCTCGACGATGCGCTGGCCCCGCGCGGCCTCAAGGTGCCCTTCGTCGGCACGTTCAGCGGGCTTGCCGCCAGCGTCGGCGGCACCGTGAGCCAGAACGCCAACGGCCATGGCTCCAACGCCAACGGCATCTCGGCCGACAGCGTGGTCGCGCTCGAAGTGCTGCTGCCGGACGGGACATTCGTGCGCACGGGCACGACCGGATCGCAGGCGAGTTGGGGCCGCTTTCGCAATTACGGCCCGGACCTCGCCGGGCTGTTCCTCGGCGATTCCGGGGCGCTGGGGATCAAGACCGCGATCACCCTCAAGCTGCTGCGCCGCAAGCCCGCGCACGAAACCGCGTCCTTCACCTTCCCCGACTTCGCCGCGCTGCACGGCTGCATGTCCGCCATTGCGGGCATGAAGATCGAGGAGAAGTCCTTCGGACTCGACCTCGCCCTGTCGCAAGGCCAGATCGCCAAGCAGGACACGGGCACCATGCTTTCGGTGGCCAGGGGCGTGTGGCAGTCCTCGCCCAGCGCGCTGGCGGGTGCGCGCAGCCTGGTCCGCATGGCGGCGGCGGGGCGGCGGGTTCTGGCCTCCGCGCCTTACGCCGCGCACTACATCGCCGACGGCTACTCCGCCGTCGAGGCGCGCGCCAAGATCGACGCCATCCGCAAGGTCGCGCTCGGCTTCGGGCGCGAGATCGCCAATTCGGTGCCGACGGTCGTGCGCGCCATGCCGTTCCAGCCGCTGCACAACATGCTCGGCCCCGCAGGCGAGCGCTGGGTGCCGCTGCACGGCCTGCTGCCGCACTCGCGCGTCGCGGCATTCCATGCCGCCTTCACCGCCTACGTCGACGGCAAGCGCGCGGAGATGGACCGCAAGGGCGCCTATATCGGCGCGATGTTCTCCTCGATCGGGGCGGGAACGTTCCTCTACGAACCGGCGCTGTACTGGAAGGACGCACTGACGCCCTATCATGAACGGATGATGGAGCCGGGCTACCTCGCGGGCCTGCCCCGCTACGCCGAAAACCTCGACGGCGCCGCGCTCGTCGAGGAAATCCGCACCGAGATCATCGGTATGATGCATGCCCACGGAGCGGGCCATTTTCAGGTGGGCAAGCTCTATCCCTACACGCGTGAGCGTGATCAGGGCGCGTTGAAACTGCTGCGTGCGGTCAAGGCGCAAGTGGATCCGAAGGGGTTGCTCAATCCGGGTGCGCTGGGGATTTGACCCCCCGCCTCGTCATTGCGAGCGAAGCGAAGCAATCTAGGGCGGCGTTATACTGCCCTGGATTGCTTCGCTTCGCTCGCAATGACGAGGGATGCAGCTATTTCCCGCTGATCCGCACCGGCAGTTCATCCAGCCCTCGAAACGTAAAGCTGTTGATCCACGGTCTCTCGGCCGAGAGGATCGCCACGTCGTAGCTGCCGAAAAGCTCGGTGAAGAACTCCGCCAGCTCCATCTTCGCTAGCAGGTGGCCGAGGCAGAAGTGCATCCCCGGCCCGAACGCCATCGAGCGGTTGTTGTCGCGGTCCGGGTCGATCTCGTCGGGCCGCTGCCACATGCGGGGATCGCGGTTGGCCGAGATGTTCATGCCGTAGACGAAGTCGCCCTTGCGGATCGTCCGGCCGTGCCACTCGAAATCCTCGCGAGCGATGCGCAGCATGCCCTTGGCCATGCCGATGTAGCGCAGCAATTCGTCCACCACTCTCGCCGCGTCCGCCGGGCTGGAAAGCAGGCGCGCCTGCAGTGCGGGCCGCTCGTGCAGTTCAAGCATGCCCAGCGTCAGCATGTGCATCGTCGTCTCGAACCCGGCGATGATCGTGGCGTGGCACGCGCCCAGCAGTTCGTCGTCGGAAAGCTGGTCGTTGGCGTCGCGTGCCTGCACGAACTGGCTGAGCAGGTCTTCCTTCGGGCTCTCGCGCCGCTCGGCGATCAGCTTGAGCAGTTCCACGTTCATGTCGGCGAGGGTCTGGTGATAGAGGTCCACCATCTCGCGCGTCAACACTGCGGCGCCGGTGGCCTGCTGGATCGCGCCCGCCCAGTCGGCGAACTGGTCGCGCAAGTGATCGGGAATGCCGAACATCGCGGTTATCACACGCGCCGGTAGTTCGCGCGCGACGGCGTACACGTAGTCCACCTCGCGCCCATTAACTTCGCGCAGGATGTCCTCGCTGATCTTGCGAGAGGCGGGGCGCAGGGCGTCCACCACCTTGCGCGAGAAGGCATTCGCCATCAGCCGCCGCAGGCGCGAGTGGACGGGCTGGTCGACGTTGGAAATCCACTTCTCCTCGAAATGCGCGACGAGCGGATACTCGGCGCGCACATCGGCCACCAGCGTGGAGAGGAACGGCACGATCCGCGAGGCGGACAGGCGCTGGTCGCGAAACGTCGCCATGACATCGTCGTAGCGCGTGACGATCCACGCCTGCTGTTTGTCGCTCCAGAACACCGGGTCCTGATCCTGAAGCGCGCGCAGCGGGCTCCACGGGTCTTCGAGGAAGGCCGGGGAGCCGAAATCGACGTCCCGCACCGGTTCTGCGATTCCGGTCTCTCCGGCCATTTGCATCACTCCTAGTTCTTTGGCTCGGCGCCACGATGCTGAAGCATCACGCCTTGCATTTGCTCAAGCGCCGTACGGGCTATGGTTACATCTTGTAGCGGAAGCCGACGCGCCAGACGCGCGGCTCAAGGGGCATCTTGTAACCGAACACACCGGCTACGAACTCGCCGGACGTGGCCCAGTCCTTGGAATTGAACAGGTTGCTCGCCTGCGCATAGATTTGCATGCGATCGTTCGGGAAGCTCCAGGTGAGCGATCCGTTGGCCCGTCCGATCGAGGGATTCTGCGAAGCCGCCGAAAGCGAAGTCAGCGAATTGTAGGTCGAACGATAGCTGTAGTCGATCGCGGCCGAGAGCGTGTTATTGCCGACGGCGAGATCGTACTTTCCACCCACCTGATACTGCCAGCGCGAGATCAGCGGCAAACGCGTGGCCCCTGATTGCGCTGCCGACGACGACGGATCCAGATCGACATACTTGTCGTATGTGTAGGTCAGATTGCCGAACAGACTGAGGCCCTGCGCAGGATGCACGGTCGTCTCTATCTCGACACCCTGCACCCGCGCCTTGGCTGCATTCTGGTAAGCGAACGATCCCGCCGTATCCGTAAAGACCAGGACCTGCAGATCGCTGAGGTCCGAGCTATAGGCTGCGATATTGAACTGAAGCGCCCGGTTGAGCAGGTCGATCTTCGTGCCGATCTCGTAGGACCATGCGTATTCGGGTGCATAAGGCTTGCCGAAGGTCGCCGGATCGCCCGCGTTGAGCGAATTGAAGCCGGCGGAGCGATAGCCCTTGGAAACGGTGGCATAGACCATCGCATCGGGCGAGAACTGGTACTTGAGGTTGAACTTCGGCGTCCAGACATTGCCCTTGATCCGGTATGCCACGCCTTGTTCGACACCGAGCGCATCCGGGGTCAGGCCCGAAAAACGCTTGGAATCGTGGGAGTAGCGAATGCCTGCCGACGCCGTCAGCCCCGGCAGGACTTCATAGTCGCCCTGGGCGTAACCGGCGATGCTCTTTGAAACCGTATCGATGCTCGTGGGATTGATCAGGTATCCCATGTAATCGTCGTTGGTAAGCTGCTCGGCATGTTCGTCGAACAGGAACAGGCCAGTAATGAAGTGCAGCTTGTCATCCGCGCTGTTCAGCAATGCCTGGAATTCCTGCGTCAGCTGGTGCTGTTTGCCCGCGCTACGTCGATAGAAGCCATTGATCGGATCGGCATCGCTACCGGGGGCCACGTACCCGCCGGCGAAATCCAACGCCCACAGTTCATCCAGATGCTGATAAGCGGTGATCGAGCGAACGGTGATGGTGTCCGTCAGATCGTAGCCAAGTCGTGCAGAGAACGAATACTGCTCGTTATTACCGATACCCTGGCTTGTCGTACGGGTTTCGTAAAAGCCGATAGCTGGACCGTAAGGCGCAGTGACTTCGATCGGCAAGAAGTGCTGGCCATCGCTCGTCATCTTGGCGTAGCGAGCCGTGACGACCGCTTCAAGACGATCGACGTTGTTGATACCGAAAGCAAGTTGCCCACCGTAGCGACGGTACTTGGTGACGTCTTCGCCGGTGTAGATGTTATGCTGCCAGCCTTCACCCCGATTATCGTAGAATCCCGAAGCGGCGACCCCGATATTGTCGGTCAGGGCTGCTCCGAGGCTGACCTTCGCCTTGACTTCGTCGAACCTGGCATAGCTGATGTCGAAGTTGGCCCAGTGCTCCCCGTTGGGCTGACGCGTCACCAGCTTGATGGCGCCGGTCATGGAGTTGCGTCCATACAGCGTGCCTTGCGGGCCGCGCAGCACTTCCACACGCTCGATATCGGCAAGATCGTAATCTGCAGCCGACAGACGCGACTGGTAGATATCGTCTATGTAGATCGCCACTGGCGATTCCGAAGTGACCATGCCTCCGTTCTGGTCGAGGGCGCCACGCATCGCGATCTGCAGGGTGCTCGGCGAAGCCGTACCCTGATTGAGGAACAGACCCGGCGTGTTGTTCGCCAGGTCCATGACCTCGTTGATCGAACGATCCTGAAGCATGGTGGTATTGAAGGCAGTGACGGCGATCGGGGTGTCCTGCAGAGACTGTTCGCGGCGCTGTGCGGTAACGACGATGTCGTTGCCGCCAACGGTGTCGGACGACGCCTGCGGAGCCTCCTGCGCCGTGGCTGGCCCGGATGCGAAACCGGCAACGAGAGTGGTGGCGAGAGCAGTGCCGAAAAGGAAAGCGAACCGACTGGACATGACGATTTTCCCCGAACCTTTGTTGTCCAGTGAAAGTGCCTCAGACGCGGTTTCGGACAATTTGAGTCGAGTTTGTTGATCACCAGCCGATGATTTATCACTAGGCGGAGAGCCACCAGAATCCGTGCTTGGCCGCGAACGACGAAGGTTAACCGCGAGGCAGGCTCACGGCCGCAACTGCGCGGACGACAGGCCGACAACACATCTTCTCGGGATACCAAGTCACGATGATTCAAGACAATTTTTCCGGACTGAACGTCGTGGTCACCGGCGGCGCAGGCGGTCTGGGCAAGGCCATCGTCGCCGCCTTCGCCGCGCGTGGAGCCACCGTGGTCAGCGCCGACCTGGCCGCCTCGGGCGACATTTCGGCAGACGGCAAGGTCATCGAGCGCACGCTCGACGTGACCAGCGAAGATTCCTGGATCGCGCTGATGGACTACATCGACCGCGAACTCGGCGGCATCGACGTGCTCGTCAACAACGCCGGTATCTACCGCCCCAACATCGCGTTCGAGGACATGCCGCTGGAGATGTGGCAGAAGCACTTCGCGATCAATTCGGACGGCGTTTTCCTCGGCTGCAAGCACGCGATCCGGCGGATGAAGGCCAAGGGCAACGGCGGCGCCATCGTCAACATGGGCTCGGGCATGTCGATCACCGCGAACCCGACCGGCGCGGCCTATTGCGGCTCGAAGGCGGCGGTACTGATGACCACGCGCACGGCCGCGCGCGCGGCGGGGCGCTACGGCGTGCGCGTCAATGCAGTGCTGCCCGGCGCGGTGCCCACCGAGATGCTCATGGGCAACAAGCTGGACGGCGAAAGCGACGGCGACTTCCTCGCCAAGATGGAAACCTACAGCCCGCTCGGCCGCCTCGCCACGCCGGAAGACATTGCGAACAGCGTGCTGTTCCTTGCCGATCCGGCCAACAAGGCGGTGTCGGGCGTGTTCATCCCGGTCGACGGCGGCAATATCCCCGGCGCCTGACCGGGACTGCCCATCGAGCATGAAAAAGCCCGCCTCGCGCAGTGCGAGGCGGGCTTTTTGTCGTCACCGAAATGGCGCGATCAGCGCTCCAGACCGGGCGAAGGCTCGAGACGGGCGGCGTCCTGCCAGTTCTCCGGCCCGGTCGAAATCTCGGCCGGGTCGAGGCGGTAGCGCGAGAACACCAGCAGGCTCAGGAACTGCGTGATCACCGGAACCGCCGAATAGAGCAGGATCACGCCGAGCACCGCGTGCTGGCTCTGCTGCACGACACCGTGCGTGGAGGAGACGAAGCCGAAAGCGCTCATGATGATCCCCGCGACCAGCGGGCCTAGCGCGAAGGCCAGCTTCTCGGCAGCGCTGAAGATCCCCGAGAACACCCCCTCGTTCGCCGAGCCGTGGCGACGGCGATGGAGATCGACGGTATCGGTCAGCATCGAGAACGAGAGCAGCAGGAAGCCGGTGTTGACCACGCCGATGAACACGCCGCGCGCCAGCACCAGCAGGCCCTCGCGCGTGACGTCGCCGATCAGCGGCAGGGTCATGACGACGGGGCTCTCGGGCTCGACGAAGTACCAGGTCACGGTGACCAGCATCCACAGCACCGAACCCACGACGTAGCACTTTTCCTTGCCGAAGCGGCGCGACAAGTAAAGGAACGTCGGCTGGCTCAGCAGGCTGCCGCAGGCCATCGCGATCACGAACGTCGGGATGATGTGCACCAGGTTCAGCGCGTAAACGTAGTAGAAGCCGATGACGGTATAGCTCGAAGCCTGACCGATGCCCTGAATGAAGGTCGTCGCCAGCAGGATCATGAACGGCTTGTTCGACGCCACCGAGCCCAGTTGCTCCATCAGCCGTCCGGGCGCCTGCGTGCCCTTGAGCAGCGGCACGCCGCGCAGGCCGATCGCCGGGATCAGCATCGAGACGAGGCAGAGCGCCGCGAAGGAGAACGCCATGACGTGCCAGCCATGGGCTCCGCCGCCAAGCGCGAAGACCAGCGGCTGCGCCACGCCGACACCGATCACCACGCCGCCGATGGTCGCCGCCATGCGGAACGTCAGGATGCGGGTGCGCTCATGCGTGTCGTTCGACAGCTCCGACGCGACCGCCAGATAGGGCACCGAGTAGATGCTGAAAGCGGTCGAGGCGACCAGAAACAGCACGCAGACCGCCGCTGCCGCGACATAAGGGCTGGGATACTCGACGATGGCGAAGAGGCTTGCGAAGCCGATGCTCGTCAGGATCGCGCCGAGGGTCAGGAACCCGGTGCGCCCCCAGGCTTCCTTCTTGCGGTCGGAGAAGACGCCGACCAGCGGATCGCAGACGATCACCCACAGCTTGGGAATCAGGATGACGAAGCCCGACAGCCAGGGCGGAATGCCCAGGATCGTGGTCATGAAGATCGGCAGGAGAACGGCCGGCGTATCGCGGAAGATCTGCGCGCCGAGCTGCCCGGCGCCATAGGCGGCCGCCGTGCGGGTGGGCACCCGTTTAAGGTCATGTGTCATGACGATGTTGCTAGCGTCCTTGAGGGAGGGAGGAGGACTAAGTGCAGGACGCTAGCTTACGCACGGGGGTCTATGGAAGAGCGAGATCACGTTGTCCGCACAGCGAGAACCGCTCAGATGCGCGGGAACCTTACGCGGCCTCCCGCCGCGCTGCCGGATCGAAACCCAACGGCAGACCGGCATCGGTAACGAAGCCGTAGAGCGGCTCGCCCGGAAGCGCCTCGGCGACGATCGCACGGACCTTGAAGAGCTTGTCGAGATCGATGCCGGTGTCGATGCCCATGGCTTCGAGCATGAAGGCCAGATCCTCGGTCACGATATTGCCGCTCGCGCCCGGTGCGAAAGGACAGCCGCCGAGGCCGCCCAGCGAGGCGTCGATCGTGTCGAGCCCGCAATCCAGCGCCGCCAATACGTTGGCGAGGCCAAGGCCGCGCGTGTTGTGGAGGTGAATGCCCGTCAGCGCCTTGTCGCCCACTACGCCGCGCACCAGCTTGACGAGGTGGCGTACGGCCGAGGGATCGGCATAGCCGGTGGTGTCGGACAGGCCGACCTCATCGCAGCCCGCTTCCATCAGGCGCTCGGCCAGCCGGGCGATCTGCGCGTCGGGCACGGAGCCCTCCAATGTGCAGCCGAACACGGTGGACAGGCTGCCCTCGAAGTGCGGACGCTCGCTCTCGGGCAGTTCGCGGATCATCGCGGCGATGCGTGCGGCTTCCTCGATCACCTGGTCGTGCGTGCGGCGCAGGTTCTTGAGCGAGTGCGTTTCCGAGACCGACAGCGGTAGGGTCAGCTTGTGCGCCCCGGCAGCGATCGCATCGGCGGCGCCGCGCGCGTTGGGGACCAGCACCGCCACCGTCAGGTCCGGCAGCGTGCGGGCGAAAGCGACGATCTCGGCCGTGTCGGCCAGCTGCGGCAGGAGCTTGGCGGGAACGAAGCTGCCGACCTCGATCTCGCGCACGCCGGTGGCGGCCTCGGCGGCGATCCACGCCTTCTTGGCCGTGGACATGATCGGGGCGATGCTCTGCAGGCCGTCGCGCGGCCCGACCTCGCTGATCTCGATGAAGGTCTTGCTCACGACACGGCCTCCGCCACCACGCCCCGGTGATCAGGTCGGCGACGCGGGCCGCGTCATAGCCCGCCCCCGCCAGCACGGCCCAGGTGTCCGCCCCCGGGACCGGGGTGACATGGGCCTGGTTGAAGCGCTGGCCGGCCATCTCGATCGGCAGGGTCCAGCCGGGTCTCGCCGCCGTCCGGCAGGGTGATGGCCGCCAGCCCGCCGCCCTCGACCATGTGCGGATCCTCGAACAGGTCTTCCGGACGGCCGATCGGCGCGAACGGCAGGCCGATCGCCTCCAGCTTTTCCAGCACTCCGCCTTGGTAAGGTGGCCAACAGGGCCTGGACGCGGATGATCACGTCGCGCGCCGCCACCCGGCCGTTGTTGACGGCGTAGGCCTCGTTGGCGGCCAGGTCGTCAGGCCGA
The DNA here is from genome assembly GCA_047605225.1 of Novosphingobium sp. Classification (GTDB taxonomy): domain Bacteria; phylum Pseudomonadota; class Alphaproteobacteria; order Sphingomonadales; family Sphingomonadaceae; genus Novosphingobium. Next base: position 1,828 of record JASGGD010000037.1, on the reverse strand, counting down.
AGGCGGCGCAGAAGGCCCGCCACTGGCCGTCGGTGACCACGCCGACGAACACCTGCTCGCTCGTCTCGAACACGTCGTAGATCGCCCAGGCCGAGATGCGCACCGGCATCGGCCGCGCGGCGGCGCCGGTCACGGCTTGCTGCGCCATATGCTGGCCGACGAGGAAGGCCGTGGTTTCATAGAGCGAGCAGCGCACCTCGCTGCCCTTGCCGGTGCGGTGCCGCTGCTCGACCGCGGCAAGGATGCCGATCACGCCGAACATGCCGCCGGTAATGTCGATCACCGACGCGCCGGCGCGCAGCGGCCGGCCGGGCGGGCCGGTCATATAGGCGAGGCCGCCCATCATCTGCGTGACCTCGTCGAGCGCGGTGCGCTTCTCATACGGCCCGGCGAGAAAGCCTTTGGCGGAACAGTAGATCAGCCGCGGATTGTCCTTCGACAGCTCTTCATAGGACAGGCCGAGCTTCGCCAGCGTGCCCGGACGGAAATTCTCGATCACGATGTCCGCCTCGGCGATCAGCCGGCGCGCGACGCCGAGACCGTCCGGCTGCTTGAGATCCAGGCAGATGCTCTGCTTGTTGCGGTTGAACATCGGGAAATAGCCCGCGCCCGAGCCGAGCAAGGTTCGCGTATGATCGCCGCCTACCGGCTCGACCTTGATCACCTCCGCACCGAGATCGCCCAATATGACTCCAACCGCCGGCCCCATGACCATGTGCGTGAATTCAACGACTTTCAGGCCCGCGAGCGGAAGGGCATCCTGGTTCATCACTATCCCGGCTAAAAATTGTCATGCCTTGAATGGCTTCACCGATTTGATATAGACCTATGACAAATAACGCAACCAGAGTCGAAAGGGTCGGAAGAGATCGTGGACGCCATGGACGGCATCGACATCCTCATCAGCGAGGTCGGCCCGCGTGACGGGCTGCAGAGCACTGACGCCATCATGCCGCTGGAGGCGAAGAAGGCGTGGATCAGCGCGGAGGCGGCAGCCGGCGTGCGCGAGATCGAGGTGGGAAGCTTCGTTCCCGCCAAGCTGCTGCCCCAGCTCGCCGATACACGCGAGGTGGTCGCGCATGCCTTGACGATTCCGGGGCTCACCGTCGCCGTGCTGGTGCCCAATGCCCGCGGTGCCGAGGCGGCGCTGGAGGCGGGTGCGCACAAGCTGACCCTGCCGCTCTCGGTATCGGAGACGCATTCGCTGCGCAACCTGCGCCGCACGCATGAACAGGTGCTGGAGGAAGCGCGCGCCATCGCGACGATGATCACCGCCCTGCCCGCAGAAAAGCGCCCGCATTTCGAAGGCAGCCTCTCCACCGCCTTCGGCTGCACGCTGGAAGGCGCGATCCCCGACGCGCAGATCGCACGCCTGGCCGAAAGGCTGATGGCTGCGGGCTGCGACGAGGTGGGCCTCTCCGACACCACCGGCTATGCCGATCCGGCAGCGGTGAAGCACCTCATCAACCTCGTCCGCGATACGGTGGGCGAAAAGGCGCTGACCGGCATCCATCTCCACAACACGCGCGGCCTCGGCCTCGCCAACGCGCTGGCCGCGATCGAATGCGGGCTCACCACGCTGGACAGCTCGCTCGGCGGCCTCGGCGGCTGCCCCTTCGCGCCCGGCGCCTCGGGCAACATCGTGACCGAGGATCTCGTCTTCATGCTGGAGGCGATGGGGCTGCGCACCGGCATCGATATCGACAGGCTGGTCGCCACGCGAGAGGTTCTCTCGGCGGCGGTGCCGAACGAGCCGCTTTATGGTTTCATCCCAGATGCGGGTCTCCCGCTGGGTTTCAACGCGGCCGCACGCCGGCCTGTCAAGGAG
>JASGGD010000036.1:0-30125 GCA_047605225.1 Novosphingobium sp. | reverse complement strand
GGGTGGGGGACCGCCGCCGCAGTCGGTGGTGGCGGGGGATCGGCAAGCCCCCTCCGTCAGCCCTAACGGGCTGCCACCTCCCCATCGCTTCGCGACAGGGAGGACTCCTCACCCCAAGCACCTCGTCACCCTGAACTTGTTTAGCTGCGCTGGCCTTCGGCTCAGGGTCCATTGCGCCGCGAACGCTGCGCGTGGATCAGCAAACCGGCGGCTCGGTTTGCTATTCTGCACTCCGGCATCAACTGCCCGATGGACCCTGAGCCGAAGGCCAGCGCAGCTAAACAAGTTCAGGGTGACGGTGTGGCACTACCGCGAACCCTGTGCCCCCGGCATCGCAGCCACGAAAAAGGCCGGGCGATTGCTCGCCCGGCCTTTCCCTCCCCTCCAGGGTCAGATCAGAAGCGCAGGGTCGCTTCCATGCCGAACTCCGGCGGACGCGGCGCCGAGGCGTAGAGGCACTGCTGGTTCGTGCCATACGTCGCGGTGTCGCGCTCGATGAACATGCAGCTCGCGGTCGCGCCCGCGAGGCCCGAACCGGTCGCGCGCTGGTTGTTGAGGATGTTGCGCCCGAACAGCGCCAGATCCACCATGTCGCTGGTGAGGTTGAGCCGCGCATCGACCGTCCAGGCCGAGCGCACCTTCACCGTGTTCGACAGCGTCGCGAAGTAGCTGCCGCGGTAGCTGCCGTCCACGCGCAGCGAGGGCAGGAAGCCGCCGACTTCGGGAAGCTGGTATTCACCGCCGACGAAGCCGTTCCAGTAGGGCACGTTGGCCTGCGTCAGCCCGTCGAGCACCACCGAACCGTCGGTCGTCGCCGGGAAGCCCGCCGTCGAGCCCGAGCTGATCAGGATCGGATCCGGGTTGGTGAACTCCTGCTTGGCATAGCCGACCGAGCCGCGCAGCGTCAGCTGCGGGGTCACGCGCCAGTTGCTCTCCACCTCGAAACCGACGATGCGCGAGGAGCCGACGTTGCCCACCGCCGAAACGGTGACGGTCTGGCCGGATACCGTGCGCTCCAGCGTGCTGACCAGCTGCTGGTCCTTCACCTCGTCGTAGAAAGCGGCGAGGTTCAGCGTCAGCGCACCGCCGAAGAAGCTGTTCTTGCTGCCGATCTCGTAGTTGTAGAGCTTTTCCGGATCGGCATAGACCGGCTGGGTGACGCCACCGACCGTCACGTAACCGGCACGCGCGCTCTTCACGCCCTTGGAGAACAGCGCATAGAGCATGTTCTGCGGAGTCGCCTTGTAGCTGACGGTCACGCGGGGCGAGAAGTCCTTCGACACCTGCGAGTAATCGCTCGTGGTCGGGTAGAAGGCGCAGCTCGGGCAGCTCGGCGCGAAGATCCTTTCACGCGCATAGCGGCCTTCGAGGCTGAGGGTCAGCTGCTGTGTGAAGTCCCAGTCGAGGCCGCCGAAGATCGCGCGGTTCTCCAGCCGGTCGTCGCGGGTGCGGCCCGTCGGGTTCGCCGTCGTGGCGAAGGACTGGAATCCGGTGTCGTCGCGCTCCCAGAAGTAATAGGCGCCCACGCGCCAGCGCAGCGGCTTGTCGCCGGGCGACAGCAGCATCAGCTGGTGGCTGGTATTGGTGAACTTCTCATAGGACGGGAACGTGCCGAGCGAAGCCGCGCGCAGGGTCACTTCGTCGTTGGCAAGCGCCTCGCCGAAGACCTTGTCCTGACCCACGCCGCTGGCGCGCGGGGCGTTGGGCGCGTCGGCGGTGCGCGATTCATTCACGTAGCCGCCGCGATAGCTCAGCTCGTAATCGCCGAACATCTTGGTGACCACGGCGCTGGCGAAGTAGCGGTCGCGTGCATAGCCGTCCGCGCCGCTGGTGCCGATGTTGTCGATGTCGGGATCGGGCAGGTACTTGGGGAAGATCGACCCGTTGCCGCGCGCGAAGGGCGCGGTGGCGATGCCCGACTGCACCCATTCGCGCGGCTGCTCGACGACTTGTGCGGCCACCGAGTCCCGGTCGTGCTGGTACATGCCGCGCAGCTTGATCGAGAACGTGGCATCGGGCTTGAAGTAGAGCGTGCCGGACACCGCCTGCGTGCGCTCGCGCCCGATCGGCGCGCCGCCGTCGCGCGATTTGGCGATGGCGCCGTTCTGGAACACCGATCCCGCGACCGAGGCCCAGAGCGCGTCCTTGACCAGCGGTGCGGTGACCGTGCCGCCGAAGTAGTAACTGGCTTCCGGCGCCGAATTCATCAGGCTGCCGCGCGCCTTGACGAAGCCGGTCACCTCGTCGCCCGAGGGATCGACGGTGACGTAGTTGATCGCGCCGCTATAGGTGGCGCGGCCGAAGTTGGCGCTCTGCGGGCCTTTGATCACTTCGACGCGCTGCAGGTTCTCAAGGTCGAGCGAGGCGAGCTGGCCCGACAGCGCGACGCCGTCGATGAACACCGAGATGCCCTGATAGCGCTCGTCCGAAGTGTTCGGCGCAAGACCGCGCAGCGAATAGGCGGAAGGATCGTTGCGACCCGAGCCCGCAAAGAGGCTGAGGTTCGGCGTCACCTTCTGAAGATCGCGCACGTCGCGGATCTGCGCGCTGGCAAGATCGTCGCTGGTAAGGGCGGTAATGGCGAGCGGGACTTCCTGCAGCGTCTCCTTGCGGCTCTTGGCCGTGACGATGATCGCATTGGAAGAGACGTCTTCATCGGCGGCGACTTGCGCCAGAGCCGACGTGCTGCAGAACATCATGGTGATTACTGCAAGACCAATAGAAGATGAAACGGTCCTCATCATTACCAACTTCCCCTTGATGTGTTTGATTTTATCGATATGCGCTTGAGAGAACTCCAAGCTAAGTGATGCCGATTTCACGACAACAATTTGTGATTTAATGTTCGCCAGGCGAGTATTATTCAAATCTTATCAGGTATAAATAAAACTTTCTCTTGACGATTATTGGCGCATGTGGGTCGGCGCCGCAGCGCCGACCCGTACCTCAGGCCGCTGCGGCGATGCGCCTGCGCAGGACCGGGACCAGCCCCTCGCCGAACAGGCGGACGTCCTCGATCGTGTAGAAACCGTTGAGCAGGAACCGGTCGACGCCGATGGCGTGATACTGCTCCAGCGCCGCCGCGACCTGATCGGGCGTGCCCACCAGCGCGGTCGCGTGGAGCCGCCCTTCGGTGGCGCGGGTCATGCCGGTCCACAGGCGTTCGTCCAGCCGCTCGCCCATTGCCGCCTGCCGCTTGAGCGCCAGAGTGCCGGGGTCACTGTCGCCCTTGTCGCGGCCGATCTGCTTGCCGCTGGCGAGATGATCCATCACGGTGCCGAGCAGGCGCTCCGCCTTCTCCCACGCCGCGTCCTCGGTATCGGCGACGATAACGCGCATCGACATCGACACGTCGGGATTGCGTCCGTGCAGCGCCGCTTCCTGCTTGAAGCGCGCGATCGTCGCTTGTGTATCGGCAAGCGTCGCCGGGCCGATCGCGTAGACGTCGCAGACTTGCGCGCCCATCTTCACTGCCGCATCGGAGTTGCCGGCCCAGAACACCGGAATCTGTTCCTGCACCGGCTTCACCAGCGCGAAAGCGCCGTTGAAGCGATACCACTCGCCCGCGTGATCGAAGGGAACCTCGCTCGACCACATGCGGCGCAGGATCTCCACATATTCGCGGCTGCGGTGGTAGCGCTGCTCCTTGGTCAGATAATCGCCATCCGCCTGCGTCTCGACGTCGCTGGCGCCGGTGATGATGTGGACGCCCGCACGTCCTCCGCTTGCCTTGTCGAGCGTCGCGAACATGCGCGCGGCCATGGTCGGCGCGATGAAGCCGGGGCGGTGCGCGACCATGAATTTCAGCGTCTTCGTCACCGCCGCGATATGCGCGGCGGTCGAGAGCGGATCGGGCCAGGTCGCCGTCTGCCCGACGAGGACGCGGTCGAAGCCCGCCTCCTCGTGTGCCACGGCATAATCGCGCAGGAACTGCGGGTCGTAGACGCCGCGCACCGGATGGGCCTCGGACGAATCCGCGAAGAAGTGGAGGCCGACGACTTCGAAAGCCATCACCGCACCTCCATCGCAGCTTCCCGCTCGGCGACCTTGCGGCGCAGGGCGGGGATGATGTCGCGACCGATGATCTCGGCGTCCCCGATCGGGTCGTAGCCGCGCAGGATGAACTTATGCACGCCCGCGTCCCAGTAATCCATGATCGCGTCGACCAACTGGTCGGGATCGCCGACGAGGGTGCCGCTGTTGCTGTGCGCGCCGCGGATTTCGTTGATGCCGTTCCAGAAGCACTTCTCCAGCCGCTCGCCCTTGCCTGCGAGTTCGGCCGTGCGCGCGAAACCGGCGGCGCTGGCGGCGACCTTGTTCTTCTCCGCTTTGCTTTCGAGCGCGGCGATGCGGCTCTTGAGGTCCGCCGCCTGCGCCCATGCCTTGTCCTCGCTCTCGCCGACGACGAGGCGCAGCGAGACGAGGAAGTCGGGCTTGCGGCCGAGCGGCTGCGCGGCGGCGGTGACTTTCTGCACCACCTCGGTCATGCCCGCCACGGTATCGCTGAGCGTCGCGAAGACGTCCGCGCAGGCAGCGCCGGTGGCGATCGCCATCGGCGACATGCCGCCGAAGAACACCGGGATCGTGCCGTTCAGCGGCTTGATCTCGGCATAGCCGCCGTTGAAGCGATACCACTTGCCATCGTGGTCCACCGGGGTCTCGCTCGCCCAGATGCGGCGCAGGATGTCGATATATTCGAGGCTGCGGCCGTAGCGTTCCTCCTTGGTGTGGAAGTCGCCGTCGCACTGCATCTCGATGTCGCTAGCGCCGGTGATGACGTGGACGCCCAGCCGCCCGCCGAGCAGCCGGTCGAGCGTCGCCAGCATGCGCGCGGCCATGGTCGGCGCGATGAAGCCGGGGCGATGGGCGAGCATGACGCCCAGCCGCTCGGTGACGGCGCCGACGTAGGCGGCGGTGGTGAAGTTGTCCGGCATCGTCGCGGCATTGGCGATCAGCACGCGGTCGTAGCCCGCCGCTTCCTGCACCTTGGCCAGCTTCACGATGGCGTCGATATCGTAGTGCGAGACCGGCACCGGCGACAGTTCGGACGCCATGTTGTGATTGATGAGACCGTTGATTTCTATCGGCATGTGCGTTCCTCTGGCGCGTTCAACTGGAATGTGTGCCGACGGTACGTGTCGTCCGCTGCATGGCCTCAGCAGCCGGGCGCATATCTCCGCGTGACGGTTAGACAGGCGACGATCCGGGAATTTCCGGCGCAGAACGCATAGGATGATGCGACCCGCGCATGCCCCTGCAGAAGCAATCTTGCAGCGATCAACTCCACAGAGCGGACAGGCCCTCGCCTGCCGGTTGTGTCGGGCGCGGCCAGCGCATTGCATGCTCGCTCGATCGAGGTCATTCCGATCTCTGAACTACCGGAACGATGCGCATGTCGACCTCCCTTTCCCGCCGTACCCTTCTTGCGAGCGCCCTGCTCGGCGCTACGGCCGCCTGTGCGGGCGGCACATCGCGCAGCGTCATCGCGGCTCCGATGCCGGAACGCCGGACCTTCGACCTCGCCGGTCCCGGCGGGCGCACCATCTCGGTCAGCGAGTGGGCGGGCGCCAGCGGCAAGCGCGGGACGATCCTGTTCTCGCACGGCGCGATGTCCGCGCCCTGGTTCTACGACCGCATACTCCAGCCGCTGCTGGCCTCGGGCTACCGCGTGCTCGCGCCGCTCCATGTCGATTCCGCGCAGCACCCGCACACCGCCGAGTACAAGGGCCTCGCCAGCTGGCGCTGCCGCATCGAGGACATGCGCACCCTCATCGCGCATATCGGCGACACGCCGTTCATCGCCATGGGCCACAGCTACGGCGGCCTGATCGCCACCGTTCTCGGCGGCGCGGCGGGCGTCATTCCGGAAGGCATGGAAGGCCCGCTCATGCCGCGCCTTGCGACGAGCGTGGTGGCGTTCTCGCCCCCGCCGACGATCCCGGTGATGATGACCTCGGAAGGGTACGGCGCCCTCGCCGTCCCCGCGCTGATCCAGACCGGCACCATCGACCTGCTCCCCGGCATGACGCCGAGCGACGCGGAAGGCTGGCGCGCGCACCTCGCCGCGTTCGATTCCGCGAAACCCGGCGGGCACCGCTACGGCCTAGTGCTGGAGGGCGTGAACCACTACTTCGGCGGCGCGATCTGCGATTTCAGCCAGCCCGGTCCGATGCAGCTTGACGGGCTCAGCCACGCGAATGCGGTGGCGAGCCTGTTCCTCGACGCCTTCGCGAGCGGCAAGGCGAACGCCAAGGCCCTCGCGCGGCTCGACGTCGGAGTAACCGACGCCCTGCCGATCCGCCTGATGCGGCGCTGATGACCGACGTTCTGGGCTGGCGCAAGCTGCTGGGAGTGATCGCCCCCTCGACCAACACGGTCGTGCAACCCGACATGGAGCGCATGCGCCCGCCCGGCGTCACCAACCACCTCGCGCGCATTCACGTCGAGGACCCGATGGCGCTTTCGAACGAGGATTTCATCGCTGGCACCACCGCCATCGCCGAGAACACGCTGGACGCGGTGCGCTCGGTGATGACCTGCCGCCCGGACTATCTGGTGCTCGGCATGTCGGCGGTGACTTTCTACGGCGGCGTCGAAGGCTCGCGCCGCTTCAAGGCGCAAATCGAGGCGGAGGCCGGAGTGGGCGCAACCACCGGTGCCGAGGCCGTCTCCGCCGCACTGACCGCCGTGGGCGCGAAGTCGGTGAGCTTCGTCTCGCCCTATTACCCGGTGGCGAATGCCGAAGTCCGCCGGTTCCTTGAGGAATCGGGCTTTGCCGTCCGGCGCGACCGGGCGCTGCAATGCCGCCGCTGGACCGACATCGCCAAAGTCGCGCCCGACACGCTGCGAGACGTCATCGCGCAACTGGACGGGGACGACGTCGATGCCATCGTGCAGGTGGGCACCAACCTCTCCATGGTCGACCTCGCCGCCGAGTACGAAGTGACGCTCGGCAAGCCGGTGATCGCCATCAACACGGCGACTTACTGGCACGCCCTGCGCGCCTGCGGGATTTTGGACAAGATACCCGGGCTGGGCAGCCTGTTGAGCGAGTTCTAACCTCGAATCGTCATTGCGAGCGTAGCGAAGCAATCCAGGGCAGTTGAACGCGGCCCTGGATTGCTTCGCTACGCTCGCAATGACGAACGAGTGGGGCGGCGCGGAAATGGCGGTGATGCCTTGAAAATGATGCAGCGCACCCCGCAAATCCACCCTGCGGCCATATCACCAAACGGCATTAGGCCATCGCGCCGCGCACCCGTGTTCTGCCTCTCAAGCACGAGTACGGAGAAACGCGTGGCAACAGGATCAGGTAGGGCGGCCCATGCAGGCGCCGCAAGTTCCAAGGCATGGTCGATCAGGATAGGATCGCTGCTGATCCCCCTCGCCCATGCGGCGGGACAGAATGTCGTGACCGTCCTCGGCCTGCGGTTCATGACGGACAGCCTCGCGATCTCCGCCGGAACGGCTGGGCTCATCTTCGCCCTCGTGAAGATCTACGATGGCTTCCTCGACCCCACCGTCGGCGCGTGGAGCGATCGCTTCCAGTCGAAGTGGGGCCGCCGCCTGCCGTTCCTCTTCGCGGGCGGGCTGGCGATGCCGCTGGGCGTCGTCATGCTGTTCGGCGCACCGGACGTGGGATCGCTGCTGCTGACCGAAGCCTTCGTGACGCTGGCGCTGGTCATCCACGCCTCGGGCTACACACTGATGACGATCCCCGGCTTCGCCATGGTCGTCGAAAGCTCCACCGACCCCGACGAGCGCGCCCGCCTGATGGCCTGGCGTACCTACGGCAACGCCATCGGCGCGCTGCTCGGATCGACGCTGCCGACGTGGCTGCTGGGCATGATCGGGCCGGGCCGCCAGAGCCACCTCATCCTCGCGGTGCTGGTCGGCGCGATCGTCTTCGTCGCGACAACCGCCGCGGTGCGTCTGCTACGCGACGCCCCCCGCACCGCGCCAAGCGCCGAGGCCGCCCGCAAGCCTCGCGGTCGCTTCGAACTGTGGCGCCAGCTGGCGGTGGTCTGGGCCAACAAGCCGTTCCAGATCCTCGCCATCGCACACGTCTTCCTGCTGTTCGGCACCGTGATCGGATCGGCCACCCTCGCCTATTTCACCCGTGTCGTGCTGAAGGTCGGCGATGCCACGCTGGGCACTTATTTCATGCTCTCGACGGTGGCCATGGTGCTGTCGATGCCCGTCTGGGTCTTCGGGTCGCGCCATCTCGGACGCAAGGCTTGCTACATGATCGCGCTGGCCGTCTACGGCGCCAACCACATGACATGGCTCCTTGCCGGACCGGGCGAGAGCACACTGAGCGTCGGCGCCCGCGCCCTCGTCGGCGGCTTCGCGGGCGGCGGCATGATCCTGTGCGCCTACGCCCTGCTGTCCGACGCGGTGCGCTACGATTTCGTGCGCAGCGGCGAGCGGCGCGAGGGCGCCTTCGCAGGAATCACCACCTTGCTGGACAAGCTCTCCTCCGCCGCCTCGCTGGCGGCGCTGGGCGCGTTCCTGTCGGCGATGGGCTATGTGTCCTCGGCCAGCGGTGCCTCGGGCGCGCAGGGCGCCAGCGCCGAATGGGCAATCATGATGTGCGAATCCGTGATCCCCGCGCTGGCGATGGCGGGCGCCTTCATCACGATGTGCTTCTACCGCCTCGACGCCGATGAACTGGCGCTGGCGGAAACCACCGCAGCTCCCGCGCTGGACCCCGCCGTCGATCCCACCGGCGAGCCGACCTGAAGGCAACGTCAGCCCCGGCTTGAACGCCGGGGCTGTGCATCTCAATTCGCGTGAGGCCGCTTTTCCGCCAGAACCGCGACCGGAACATGCGGGATCGCCCGGCTTTCCTCCACGTCCGGCCGTCCGACGTGAGCGCGCAGCTTCTCCGCAAAGAGTTCCGCCGAACGCTTGACCTCCGCATCTGCCCGGAACAGCAGCCCCGCCCGCAGAGGACGCGGCAGACGCTCGACATTGAGCGCAACCGCCCCCGTTCCTTCCATCAGCGCATCGGGCAGCATGCCCAGCATGCCTTCCTCCAGCACCAGCGACTTCATGAACGAGACCGAACTGGTCTTCACCCCGGCCGTCGGCATCCCGGAGTTGCCCACCGCGAAGTAATTGCGGGTCGCCGCCAGCCAGTGCTTCTGGTCCAGCATAGCCCAGGCCCAGCGTGTCAGCTCGGCGGGAGTGATACCGCTGCGATGCGCCAGCGGATGCCCCGCCCCCGCATAGATCGAGCATGACGAACTGCGGATGCGTTCATAGGCCAGCTTCTCCTGCATCGTCGTCGCCGGGACGGTGGTGAAGACGAGGTCCACCTTGCGATCCATCAGCGCCGGGACCGTCTCGTCCACGTGCCCCTCGACGATCCGCAGCGACACATCCGGATGCTCGCGCGTGAATTCCGCGACGACGGCGCGCAGGCCCATCTGCGCCTGCAGCGGGCAGATCGCGGCGACAAGTTCCTCGCCCAGCCCGCGCTTGGCCAGCGCGATGCGCTGCTGCGCCCGCTCCTGTTCGTTGACCATGAGCCGCGCATGTTCGAGCAGCGCCGTGCCCGCCGCCGTCAGTTCGACGCCGCTGGAGCGGCGGTCGAACAACCGCGCATCGATCTCGTCCTCAAGGGTCTTGATGCTGCGGGTTAGCGCGGGCTGCGTCAGGAACACCCGCTCCGCCGCCCGCGAGAAATTGCCCAGTTCCGCAACCGCGATGAAATGCCGCAACTGACGAAGATCCATGATCCCACCTCAAGCCATGTGACGGAAAGAGGAAGGGGAACCCGGAGCCGCCCCCGGGTCCAGAATTTAACGCTTCCTCGCCGCTCTGCGGATAATCCCGCGCGCTTATTTACCCTCGGCGGGCAGCGCGTCGATCCATGCCTTGAGGTCCCGCCCGGTCTGCTCGGGCAGTTCGATCATCGGGTAGTGGCCGACGTCGGGATAGTGGATGATCTTCATCGGCGCATTGGCGAACATCACCCGCGCATCGTCGGCCCGGTCCTTGGGGATGACGATGTCGCGGTCGCCCCACTGCAGGAGCACCGGCACCTTCACCGCCGCCGCAGCATCGCCCGCGCCCGACTTCCAGACAGCCTTGGTGTTCGCCTCGTAGTAGGTCTTCACCCGCGCGAAACCGCCCGGGATGTTGTTGGTCATGTAGTACCAGTGCACCGTCTCGGGCTTCAGCCGCTCAGGCCGACCGTAGAGTTCCGCCAGCGAATGGCGGTAGAAGAACTCCGGCATGTAGTTGGGCACAAGGTTCGTGTGCACCCACAGGACCGATGAAACGAGAGCCGAAGTCTCGGTCGGAGGCGGCGCTTTCAGCGGCAGGGTGGAGACCGCCAGCGCCCGCACCTGATCGGGGTGGCGCGCGGTGTACATCGTCGCGATCGTCGCCCCGCTGGAACTGGCGACGATGACGAACTTGCCGAGCCCCTTCTGCTTCACGAAGCGCTCGATCAGTTCGACGACGCTCGGCATCCCCTGCGAGGCATGCGGATCGACCGACAGCCCGTAAGGCGGCCAGTCGAAGCGGATGACGCGGTAGGAGCCCTTGAGCTGGTCGGCCCAGCCGTCCCAGATCCGCAGGTTCGACATCGAACTGTGGAGCATCAGGATGACCGGCCCCTGCCCTTCGTCGCGGACATGCAGCTTGACGTCGCCGACCATCTCGAACTTCGATGGCCCGGTCGCCTGCTCGGCCACGACCTGATCATAGCTGGGGTTCCACCAGCCAAGCCGCATCGTGCCCAGCGTTCCCGCCGCGACGAGCGCCACTGCCGCCACCACGCCGCCGACGATCTTCCCTACCCGGCCACTGCGCTTGCTCTCGGCCCGATCCCTGACGCTCATCCATGATCCCCTGTGCTGAAACGCCGATGATGACGGGGACCACCGCGCGGCTCCAATCAGTAGATTGCAATGAGCCATACCCGCACCGCATGGCGCCACTGTTCGTGAGCCAATGTCTCCGGCAGGCGGGCAAACCACGCCTCTCCCGCAAATGAGCGGCGGGAAATCGCGCTATCGAACGCGCCGAACCGACAGAGGGAGACCACGATGCGCCATGCCACGCCCCCGCCTTATGTGCTCGCCGCCTGCGCATCCGCGCCGCAGTGCGTATTCGCAAACGGCACCGTGGACCGCGACGCGATCGACCACAACATCGCCCAGACCATCGCCCAGACCGAACGGGCGGTCGGCGATCACGGCGCGCGGCTGGTCGTGTTCCCCCAGTTCGGCCTGACCGGCTACGCCATGGTCTCTCCCGAAGCCTGGCACGACGCCGCCTTCGCCCTGCCCGGTCGCGAAATCGAGAAGATCGCCGAAGCAGCCCGCCGCACCGGCGCGTGGATTGCCGTTCAGGTGCCCGAGCGCCACGACGCCTTCCCCGGCCGCCATTTCCTTTCCTGCGTCATCGTCGGCCCCGACGACGGGATCGCCCTCGTCCACCGCAAGGGCTATTCCCTCTCCCTGCGCACCAGCCCGATCGACGTGCACGACCGTTTCGTCGAGGTCTTCGGCGGCCAGGCCTTCCACCCCGTCATAGACACCCCCCTCGGCCGTCTCGGCGCGACGATCGGGGCGGAACTGCACTGGCCGGAAGTGTGCCGCTCACTGGCACTCAACGGCACCCAAGTGGTACTCAACCCCATAGCAGCGGCGCCGCACCTCGATTATCTGCAGAGGCAGGGCGCGCTCCACGTGCGATCCGTGCGCGCCTTCGAGAACATGGTCTATCTCGCCACCGCCAACATCGCCGGACCGGACGACACCCCCCCGTCGATCATTTTCGACTACAAGGGGGCATCGATCGCAGAGTCTGTCGAAAGCGCACCCGGGATCACTCTCGCCACGATCGACATTGCCGCGATGGAGGCCTGGCGTGGGGCACCATCCGCGAATTTCCTCGCCCAGATACAGCCGGCAACAACGGTCCATCCCGACCCGCACCTCCATTGGCCCAGCAACGCGTGGCCGCAGCGGGCGCCATCGACATTCGATGATCTCGCTGCAACAGAAGCGGATACGTGGAGCAGGTTGAACGCTCACTGGGCTCAAGCGGATCCCACATCCCAGTGATTGCATATCTAATTCCACTTAGATATCTATAAACTCGAAAATCCGCGCAGAAATTGCGGCTGTATCGAGCATTGAAGCATGAATTCCGTCCCTGAAGACGCCCGGACAGCATCCGTCGAAGCTGATGCCCTGATGACATTGGGGCGTATCGGCGGCGCCCTCTCCTATTGCTCCGAGGCGACCTTGCGCGTCCTTGCCGGGCGAGCCTTGCGCCACACGCTGATCGCGGCGCTCCGGCAGGAGGGTCATGCCTTTACCGAAATGCGCTTTCACGCATGGTTCGCGGGGCTGACCACGCTTTGCGACGACAGCCCCCGAAGTGCCCGCCCTGCCCGCGCCTTGAGCAATGCCATTCTGACCGAACTCGCCAACTGGGGCGACACGGCGATCGCCGAAGCGGCGGGCCGGTTGAAGACCGCCTTGCTGGCACCGCTGGAGAGCCACGACGAGAACGCAAACGCAGAGGCCGGCCGCACCCTCGAAGCCGCGCGCCTTCTTGTCGCCGCCATGCCGTCCATGCGGACATCCCCCTTTACCGATCTGGCCACATTGCATCATGCGATTGCCGAAAGCGTCGAGTTTGCACCGCCGGAGCGGACGACCTCGCGCCTTGCCACGCCGCTGCGACAGTTCGAGATCGCGGTCCCTTCGCCCAAAGCGCCGCTCTGGGCGATCGACCTGATCTTCTCGCGAAGACTGTGCGAGCAGCACAACTTGCACCCGCCCTTCCCCTTTCCCGGCCTGGCCCGGGCAGACGCCGTCGGCGAAGCGGACGCCCCGCAGCGTCGATTTGTTCTTGCCAATGCCATGCAAGACGCGGTCGGCCCGGTGTTGACGATGTTTCAGGACGCCGATGCCCTCGCCCGCATCGCCCATGCTCCGGCGCCTGGCCGTCGCGGCAATTCGCGAGCGCCGCAACTCATGGAGTTGCTGGCGGGCTTCGGACCACTGCGGTCACGTCAGATCGAGACAATGCTGGGCGCCTCGCGCCTTGGGGTCGCAGGAATGGTCGAAAGCTGGGAAGCGCTTGGCGCAATCGGTCGCACGACCATCTCGGGCTCGCATCTGCTGGAAATGCGAACCGCGCAAAGGACCTCCATGCGGTCCGCCGCACCGGAGCTTCCTTCATTCTCGATGGCGGCGCTTGCCGACTATGAGTCATCGATGGAAGCGATCGACCGTCTTCTGGCCCGTCACGGTAACGATGAACATGACGGCGGATCGACCTGACTCACGGGCGTCCCCAGAGCGAAATAGAGCAGATTTAACCGAATTGCCCTGTTTTCGACCTTCCCAGAAAAGGGCCTGTCAGCGCCGGGATCAACACGAAACGACCGGGAGTTCATAATCAAGCCCAAAGCGCTCTACAGGGCTCTCAGGGCAGAAATCGAAATTCCGGGGCCAACACCTTCTGCATCGGCCCCGATTTCACCTCAACCTTCGATGAGCCCGCGAATCGCGTTCATCAGTTCTTCGGTCGATGCACCGGAGCGCGGAACGATCTTCAGGCTAAGGCCGCTGCGTGCGGAACGGGCATAGCGGAGCATAGGCTTCCCGTTCGCAGCCTTGACCACCAGCTCGCCACCGCCCGTCTTGCTCTTGGCGACGGTCGCAGCGATCAACCGCTTGGCCACTTCGGGGCCAGACAGCTTCACGCCGAGGTCCGCGCGTTCCTCACGCACCCCCCTGCCCTCTTCGATCATCAGCGCCAGCGCGCGCGGATCGCCGGTCAGCGGCTTGATGTCGCGTGCCACGCGCACGGTGAGGTCATGGGTATCGGCGAAGATCTCGACGATCTCTGCAGGCAGGCGCGCCACATCGAGCAGGCGGCTCAGCCACGAGCGCGAGATCTTGAGGTGCTCGGCCATCTCGCTCTGCGAGCCGTCATAGAACTCGTCGAGCGCGCGCAGATATTCATTGGCGCGCTCCCAGTCGGAGATGTCCTTGCGCGATCGGTTCTCGATGTCGGAGACGCGGAACGCCTCCTCGTCCGATACATGCTGGATGGTGACGAGGTATTCGTACTCGGGATGGTGATGCGCCCGCAGCCACTGCACCGTCCACCAGCGACGGACGCCGGCGATGATCTCATAGTCGTAGTCAGGGTCGTTCGTCAGCCTGCGGACGATCGCCGGGATGCGCTGCTTCTTGGCGGAGAGGAAGGCATCGATCAGGTCGCGGCAGCTCTCTTCGTCGAGGTGGTCGAGGTCGCGGTTGTGCAGCCGCCAGGGACGGCACCGAGCGGGGTCCACCCACTCGGTCCGGTCGGTAACGACCTTGCCCGAAGCCAGTCGTGCGAGGGTCTGGCTTCGGCTGGCCATGATGCTTTCGGACGGCGCCGCGTTGTCCAGATCCGCTTCATCCAGCCCATCGGTGAGGCTGCTTCCAAACCCGCGATTACCCTTTGCCATAGTCACTTCCTGTCCGCCGCAGCGCTTGTTCGACCGCCGGTTGCCACGTGGCAACACCGACATGCATTTCCATCTTCGCTTTCGACCCTGTTGCAAGCAACACCTGGATCGGAACCTGCATCACACTGAATTCATAGAATTTTACTATTCGTTGCCACGTGGCAACAGCTCAATCGAATTGCCCCGCCCGGCTTTCCCAGGTCCGCAGAACATCCTGTTCGATGTCATGGCAGACGTCGTTCAGGAAGCGAACGCAGCGGTTATGGACCTCGTGCGAAGTGACCGGACGGTCCAGTTCGTAGACCGTCTTCATCCGCGAGCTGGCATTGTCGATCTCGGCGCTGACCTTGAGCACGGAGCCGATCATCGAGCCGCCGAACACCTGCCGCATCATCCCCAGGATCTCGCGATGCATGGACTTGCTGTCATCCACGCGGCTCGCGACGAGGCGAATGAAATTGTAGGCGGGACGCACCCTGCCCCCCAGCTGCTCAAGCTGCTTCATTGTGGTGCGGGCCATGTCGATGAACGAGACGGTAGAGGCGAAATCGATCACGCTCGGCGGCGCCGGAATGACCATCGCATTGGCCGCCTGCAGAACCGCCATCGACACCATGCCGAGCGCCGGCGGCGGGTCCATGACGACGATGTCGTAGTCGTCGACCACCTCGTCGATCGCCTGAGCTATGATGTCGATGACATCGAAGCTTTGGTTCTGCGCAAGGTAACCGGCGATCTCGTACTCCAGGTTATAGAGCTTGAGGTTGGCCGGGATCAGGTCGAGCCCGAAGAAGTGCGTCTTGCGGATGATCGAGCGCACCCCGAGCAGTTCCGGATTATGGAAGTGCCCATAGAGAGTGTCGTCCTCACCCAGATCGACGTCGGGGCGATAGCCGAACATCATCGTCGAGCTGGCCTGGCTGTCGCAGTCGATGAACAGGACGCGGTAGCCGCGGATCGCGAAGTGCTGTGCCATATGCAGAGCGAGGGTGGACTTGCCGACGCCACCCTTGAAATTCGACACCGAGAGAATGGCTGGGGTATCACCCGGCGCTCGCCACGGGCGCGTGCCGAAGACGGCGCGCATGTGGTCGAGTTCTTCCAGAGTATATTGCACGCGGTGTCCGGACGCGGTGCGGTCGCGCTCGGGCAGGCGCCCGTCGCGCTCGGCCTCGCGAATGGCCGACGCGGTGCGCCCGACCAGCGAGGCGGCCTTCGAGATCGGGAAGGAAGGGCCGACCTTGTGGCCCGTCTCCGGATCGAGCGCGCCGTCGCGGATGCGCTTGAGGATGGTGAGCGCCTTGCGATGAAGCAGGCCAAGGCTATCTTCCAGCAGTTCGTCGCCGCTGATTTCATTGGGAGCAGGGGTCGTCGCCATAGATACCGTCTTGTGAGTTTGAGGCCCAACCCTACCCTCGTTGGAAGTTTCGAGCAACGACCCGTCCACCAATGTTACAAAACCACCGATGATCTCCGTGCTTTTTGCCCCGATCCGAGTCGCACAAGGCATTCCGGCGAGTCGCTCGACCGATGATCTCGGTGCCGTTTGCGAATCGACAGCCGGAAAATGGTGCTCGAAGACCATCCGATTCGGATTGCGGGGTACCCCGGATCGACGTTTTCCCGGCTTACCGATGATCTCGGTGCACTACGATGATTACGGTGCGAAACGGCGATGATCTCGGAGCCGTTTGGACCGATGATCTCGGAGCGCAAACCTATACAAGAATCCCTAATCAAAATCCGATTCGCGAATCGGTTCGATTGAAAAGCATGGGAAATTGGCTCGAGCATGAAAAACGCACCGAGATCATCGGTGAGGTTGTAGGTTTCAACCGCCAATTCCTGCCGAAACTGCCAACCTGCTTGCCAATCGGGATGAAACCTGTTGTCTAAGCGACAGATGACAGCCCGATGAGTCGGGCCAAAGCAGGGCAATATGAACTCGGATAGCAGCAAGCCGATTGGACACCAGTATGCTCTCGCCATGCTCGATGGCGGTGAGGAGCGGGTGCGTTCGCTTGCCAAGGCGGCCGGTTCGCAGCTGACGATGGACGCCTTCCTGCGGGTCCACGACGAAGAGCCGGTGCCCGCGTTTCTGCATTCGGCGCTGTGTGCCATGTCGCTTCCGACCAAGCGACCCAAGGACGAGACCCAGCCGATCCTGCGCGAGGACGGCAAGTATGCGCTGGCGATCAATCCGCGCCCGGTGCTGCAGACGGTGGACGGAAAGCCGGTGTTGCGCAGTCTCGGCGTGCCCTACGGCGCCTATCCCCGCGTCGCGCTGATCTATCTGCTGTCGCAGGCGGTTTCGAAGCGTTCGCGCGACGTGTATCTTGGTCGCAATTTCACCGAGTGGATGCGTCGGCTCGGTTATCAAACGGTGTCCTATGGACCGCGCGGCACGGCCAACCGGATGCGCGAGCAGGTCGACCGCCTGCTGGCTTGCGAATGGCAGATCCGTTGGGACGGCACCGAAGCGGACGACAATGCGTTCGCCGTTCGCGACGTCAAGATTTCCAACGAATACGCCGGATCGCTCGAGAAGAACGGCGCTTTCGCACGCGAAATCCGGATGTCGGAAGGGTTCTATGGCCACCTGATCGAGCACGCGGTCCCGCTCAACGAAATCGCTATCCGCGAGCTTAAGGGCACACCCACCGCGCTCGACCTCTATACTTATCTGGCCTATCGCCTGCCGCGCATTGCCGCCGACAAGGGGCAGACGATCTCCTGGGACCAGTTGGCGCGCCACCTTGGCAATGATGCGGACAGCAAGCGTTTCCGCCAGACCGTGCGCGAGACGATGCAGCTCGTTTCGGCGGTCTATCCCAACGCCAATGTCGATATGTCGGGCCGCAAGGTCGTGCTGTTCCCGTCACCCGCGCCGCTGGAACGCAAGCTCGTCGGCCCGCATCTGCGGCTGCTGGGAGCGCCGGCGGCAAAAGAGGCACCGAGATCATCGGTCTTGCCCAAGGCAAAGCCGCGCAAGGACGAAGCGGCGGACGAGGAAGCCCTGCTGGATTTCCCGACCGGCAGCATGAGCTTCGGCACGCGCGAGGCCGCTTTCCGCAAGATCGGTCTGGACAAGGGGCATCCCTGGGCCGTGGACCAGATGGCCGATGCATTCCGTGCCGGATTCCCCGGAATCTCGCGCAAGCGCAGCGAAACCGAATGGCTGCGCGTATGGGATGCCTTCGTCGTCTCCTACGCCAAGCGTCGGGGAGGAGCCGAGGCGGATTGACCGATGATGTCCGAGCCGTTTGACGGTAGGGGCAGCGCTATGGTCAAATTCCGGCCGGTTCTATCAGCTTGCGGAAGTTGCGCGTCGTCGGCGAAGCGTCGCGCAAGTGGAACATCACGAGCTGGCTGGAGAAGGGCACCTCGATCGGCCGGAAGGTCAGCGTATCGACGTTGAAGCGAGCCAGCGAGCGCGACAGGATCGTGATGCCGAGGCCCGCTGCGGTCAGGCCGACGAGGGTCCCGAAGCTGTCCGCCTCCAGCGCCACGGTCGGACGAAAACCCAGCGCCTCGCAATGCATGCTCAGCATCTCGTTGAACCCGGCGCCGTTCATCGAACCGAACAGGATCAGTTGCTCCCCCGCGATGTCGGCAAGCGAGAGCGGCCGCTGGCATTCCGCGAGCCGATGATCGCGGCGCATCGCCACCATCATCCCTTCGCACTGGAGGGGGAGGGCCTGCATCTGCGGCAATAGCGTCAGCGGCGAGAAGGCGCGCAGGATACCGATGTCTATAGTGCCGCGCTCGACCCCGCTGATCTGCTCCTCGCGCGGGAGTTCGCTCAGTTCCACGCTCACTTCCGGATACTGCGTGCGGAACCGGGCGAGGGCGTCCACGACATAAGGCGTGAACGGGACCGAAGGTGAGAAGCCGAGGCTGAGCCGCCCGACTTCCCCCGAATCCGCCAGCCTCGCGATCCGCGCGGCGCGATCCGCCTGCGCCAGCGTCTCGCGCGCTTGTGGCAGGAATTGCAGGCCCGCCCGGGTCAGCCTGACGCTCCTGCTTGTCCGGTCGAACAGACGGACGCCCAGTTCGTCCTCAAGCGCACGGATCTGCTGGCTGAGGGGAGGCTGCGAAATCCCCAGGCGCTGCGCCGCTGCACCGAAATGCAGCTCTTCGGCCACGCAGACGAAATAGCGCAAGTGCCGCAACTCCAACGGTCATGCTCCGATCAAGAGGTTTTTGATATTGATCATGCCTCCATATATATTGGACAGAAAAGATCCAAGCGCGCATCGGCGGTTTCGTGAGGGGTTCCTCTCACGCTGCGGCCGGACCACACCGCTCACGAACAACAAGGCGGGTAACCGATCCGTTTCCTGACGCCGGAGAACCGGCCAGGCCTTCGTCCTGCGCTTCAGTCGCGGCGGGGCAGGGCGGTGCGGCCGGCTCACGACGAGGATGACGATGAAGGGGTCGCGAGGCGCGGATCGACCGTGTCTTCGCGGCACATGGAGAAGTCGATGATCGGTATCGTCAAAGTTGCCCTGACCCGCCCCTTGACGTTCATCGTCATGGCCATCCTGATTGCCGTAGGCGGGCTACTCGCCGCGCTCAGAACCCCGGTGGACATCTTTCCCGAGATCAAGGTGCCGGTCATCGCCGTCGCCTGGCAATATACCGGTCTGCCGCCGCAGGACATGGGCGACCGCATGGTCACGCCTTACGAGCGCGTGCTGACCACGACGGTCAACGATATCGAACATATCGAGAGCCAGTCCTACCAGGGCGTCGGCATCGTCAAGATCTACTTCCAGCCGGACGTCGACATCCGCACCGCGACGGCGCAGGTCACCTCGGTCTCGCAGACGATCCTGCGCCAGTTGCCGCCGGGCGCTACGCCGCCGCTGATCATCAACTATTCCGCCTCGACGGTGCCGATCCTGCAGCTGGCGTTGTCGGGCAAGGGCCTGTCGGAGCAGCAGCTTTTCGACCTCGGCCAGAACCAGATCCGCCCGCAGCTCGTCACCGTACCGGGGCTTGCCATGCCGTTCCCCTCGGGCGGCAAGCAGCGCCAGGTCCAGATCGACATCAACCCGCAGGCGCTGCAGGCGAGGGGGCTTTCCGCGCAGGACGTCGGCAATGCCATCGCCGCGCAGAACCAGATCAATCCGGCCGGTTTCGTGAAGATCGGCGCGACGCAGTACAGTGTGCGCCTGAACAACTCGCCCAGTTCGATCGACGCGCTCAACGACATTCCGGTCAAGGTCGTCAACGGCGCGACCATCTATATGCGCGACGTCGCCTTCGTGCGTGACGGCAGCGCGCAGCAGCAGAACGTCGTGCATGTCGACGGCAGCCGCTCGGCGCTGCTGACGGTGCTCAAGAACGGCGCGGCCTCGACGCTGGCGATCGTCAACGGGGTCAAGGAGAAGCTCCCCGCGATCCAGCAGAGCCTGCCCGACACGCTCAAGGTCCTGACCGTCGGCGACCAGTCGCTGTTCGTGAAGGCGGCGGTCAGCGGCGTCATCCACGAAGGCGCCATCGCCGCGGCGCTGACCTCCTTGATGATCCTGCTGTTCCTCGGGTCCTGGCGTTCGACGGTGATCATCGCGCTGTCGATCCCGCTGGCGGTGCTGGCGGCGATCATGGCGCTGGCCCTGTTCGGGCAGACCCTCAACGTCATGACGCTCGGCGGTCTTGCGCTTGCGGTCGGCATCCTCGTCGATGACGCGACGGTGACGATCGAGAACATCAACTGGCACCTCGAACAGGGCAAGGGCGTCGTCGAATCCATCCTCGACGGCGCGGCGCAGATCGTCACGCCGGCCTTCGTGTCGCTGCTGTGCATCTGCATCGTCTTCGTGCCGATGTTCTTCCTGCCGGGCGTCGCGGGCTATCTCTTCGTGCCGATGGCGCTGTCGGTGGTCTTCGCGATGATCGCCTCTTTCGTCCTGTCGCGCACGCTGGTGCCGACCATGGCGATGTACCTGCTCAAGCCGCACGCCCCTCATGGCGAGAACTCCCACAACGCCGGTGAGCCGGGCTCGCGTAACGTCTTCGTCCGCTTCCAGCGCGGCTTCGAGGCGCGGTTCGAGAAGGTGAGGGCGGTCTACATCGGCCTGCTGCGCCGTGCCCTGGGATCGAGCAAGGTCTTCATGATCGGCTTCCTGGCGGTCGTCGTCGTCTCGTTCGGGCTGCTGCCCTTCCTTGGCAGCAACTTCTTCCCGGCCGTGGACTCGGGCCAGATCGCCATGCACGTCCGACTTCCCTCGGGCACCCGCATCGAGACTTCGGCGGCGCGCTTCGAGGAAATCACGCAGGAAATCCGCCGGATCATTCCGGCCGGACAACTCGGCACCGTTACCGACAACATCGGGCTGCCGGTCAGCTCGATCAACGTGATCTACTCGAACAGCGGCACGATCGGCCCGCAGGACGGCGACGTTCTGGTTTCGCTGAAGGAAGGCCATGAGCCGACCGAACAGTTCGTCGATCGTCTACGCGCCGAACTGCCCAAGCGTTTCCCGGGGGCGACTTTCGCGTTCCTGCCTGCAGACATTACCAGCCAGATCCTGAACTTCGGTTCGCCTTCGCCGATCGACATTCAGATCGGCGGCAAGGATCAGGACGCGGCGCGTGTCTATGCCCACAAGCTGATGGCGAAGCTCGCGCGTATTCCCGGCATCGCCGACATGCGCCTGCAGCAGCCCGCGCGCTCTCCGCAGCTCGACGTCGACGTCGATCGTGCGCGGATCGGTCAGTATGGCCTGAGCGAACGCGACGTGACCACCAGCCTCGCCAGTTCGCTGGCGGGCACCGCGCAGACCGCGCCGGTGTTCTTCGTCAACCCGGAGAACGGCGTCTCCTATCCGGTCGTGGCGCAGGCGCCCGAGTATCAGGTCGGCTCGATGAACGCGCTGTCGGACATTCCGATCTCGGGCTCGGCGGGCATTCCCACGCAGCCGCTGGGCGCGCTCGCCTCGCTGTCGCGGTCGACCACGACGCCGATCGTCTCGCACTACAACATCCAGCCGGTGATCGACATCTACGCGACCACCCAGGGCCGTGACCTCGGCGGCGTCGCCGCCGAAGTGCAGTCGGCGATCGACTCGCTGGCAAAGGAACAGCCCAAGGGCGCGACCGTCACGATCCGTGGCCAGTATCAGACCATGAACACCGCGTTCTCCGGCCTCGGCTTCGGCCTGCTGGGCGCGATCTTCCTGATCTACCTGCTGATCGTCGTGAACTTCCAGAGCTGGGTCGATCCCTTCGTGATCATCACCGCGCTTCCGGCCGCTCTTGCCGGTATCGTGTGGATGCTCTTCGCGACGGGGACAACGCTCTCGGTGCCTGCCCTGACCGGCGCGATCATGTGCATGGGCGTGGCGACGGCGAACTCGATCCTCGTCGTCAGCTTCGCGCGCGAAAAGCTCGCCGAACTGGGCGACGCCACAAAGGCGGCGGTCGAAGCGGGGCTCGTGCGCTTCCGCCCGGTGCTGATGACCGCGCTCGCGATGATCATCGGCATGGCGCCGATGGCATTCGGTCTCGGCGAGGGCGGCGAGCAGAACGCCCCGCTCGGCCGGGCCGTGATCGGCGGCCTGATCTGCGCTACTATCGCCACTCTCTTCTTCGTCCCTACCGTGTTCAGCTTCGTCCACCGCCGCCGCAGCCATGGCGACGAGCAGACCCCTTCGATGGAAATGCAGCCCAGCCATGCTTGAACCCGCAACCACTGAAACCACCGCTCCCGACTCCGGACCCTCCAGCGGCACGCTCAGGAAGGTCGGCATCGGTGCCGCCGTCATCGCGCTCGCCGTCGTCGCCTTTGGCGTCGCGAGCCGGATCAGCGCCACCAACGACCTCGAGGCGGTGGCCGCCGATGCGGCGGTCCCGACCGTCACCGTCGTCTCGCCCGCCACGGCCGAGGGCGGCGACGGGCTGGTCCTGCCGGGCACGATCCAGGCCTACAACAGCGCCGCGATCAACGCGCGCACCAACGGCTACGTCCGGCGCTGGCTGGCCGACATCGGCGATCATGTGAGCGCGGGGCAGACCCTCGCCATCCTCGACGCGCCCGAGATCGACCAGCAGCTCGCGCAGGCCAAGGCGGACTACCAGACCGCGCTCGCCAACCAGCGCCTTGCCGCGACGACTTCGAAGCGCTGGCAGTCGATGCTGGCGCAGGACGCCGTCTCGCAGCAGGAAGCCGACGAGAAGGCGGGCGACCTTGCCGCCAAGACCGCGCTGGCCAATGCCGCGCTCGCCAGCGTGCGCGAACTTAACGCCAAGCATGGGTTCACCCAGCTCACCGCCCCGTTCAGCGGCGTCGTGACCAGCCGTTCGGCGCAGATTGGTGCGCTGGTGGTCTCGGGCAACGCGGCATCGCAGCCGCTGTTCACCGTTTCCGACGTGCACCGCATGCGGATCTACGTGCGCGTGCCGCAGGTCTATTCCTCGCAGATCCACGCGGGGATGAAGGCCACGCTGGACCTGCCCGAATTCGCGGGCCGCGATTTCGAGGCATCGCTGACCCGCTCGGCGGGCTCGGTCGATGCCCAGTCGGGCGCGATGCTGGTCGAACTGCAGGCGGACAATTCCGATGGCGCGCTCAAGCCCGGCGCCTTCGCGCACGTACGCTTCGGCATAGACGGCGTTGGCGGCGGCCTGCGCCTGCCCGGCAGCGCGATCATGGCGGCGGAGGACGGCCCGAGCGTCGCGATCGTCGGCAACGGCGGCAAGGTCACCCTGCGCCGCGTCACCATCGCACGTGACGAGGGCAAGACGGTGCTGGTCTCGGTCGGCCTTAAGCCCGGCGACAAGGTCATCGATTCCCCGCCGGACTCGATCCGCACCGGCGACACCGTGCGCATCGCCGCGCCGGACGGGAAGGGCGCCAAGGGGACCGGCGGCAATGGCTGACGCCACGGCTTACAGGCGCCGGGCGGTATCGGCCCCGAAGCTGCCGGTCGCTCTCGCGCTGGCTCTTTCATTGGGCGCCTGTTCGATGGCCCCCGATTATCAGCCGCCGCAGACCGCCGCGCCCGCGCAGTTCAAGGAAGTCGCCGGCTGGACCGCTGCGACCCCGCGCGACGGGGAGGGTAGGGGGCCGTGGTGGGACGCTTACGCCGACCCCACGCTGGCAGACCTCGAAGCGCGCGCGGCGAAGGCCAGCCCGACGCTCGCCGCAGCACTCGCGCGCTTCGACGCCGCACGCGCGGCGGCGCGGGTCGAGCAGTCCGACCTGTTCCCGCAAGCGGGCGTCAGCGGGCAGGCCTCGCGCGAGCGGGTTTCGCAGAACCGCCCGCTGAGCACCGGATCGGCGCGCAAGTATGACGACTATGTCGTGGGCGGCTCGATCGATTACGAACTGGACCTCTGGGGGCGCATCCGCAACCAGGTGAAGGCGGCGACGGCGGAATCGGATGCGAGCCGCGCCGATCTCGCGTCCGCACAGTTGAGCCTGCAGGCTGCGGTGGCGGATGCCTATTTCCGGCTGCGCGGCCTCGATGCGCAGGCGCAAGTGCTCGACCAGTCGGTCGAGGCTTTCGCCCGCGCCTACGACCTGACCGACAAGCGGCACACCGGCGGCGTCGCCTCCGGGATCGATGTCAACCGTGCCCGCACCGTCCTCGGCAACGCGCGCGCGCAAGTGGCGACGATCGCCAACCAGCGCGCCGCGACCGAGCATGAGATCGCTGCGCTCGTCGGCGAAGTGGCCTCGGGCTTCAGCCTGCCGGTCGCGGTGGCTGATTTCGCGCCGCCTGCGCCTCCAGCGGCGACGCCGTCCGACCTCCTGCAGCGCCGTCCGGACATCGCCGCTGCCGAGCGGCGGGTCTTCGCCGCGAATGCCCGCATCGGCGTGGCCAAGGCCGCGTTCTTCCCCTCGCTGACGCTTGGTGCGGCAGGCGGCTGGGAGACCACCAACGGCCAGTTGCTGACGACGCCGAACACGTTCTGGTCACTCGGTCCGCTGACCAGCCTGCTGACGATCTTCGACGGCGGGCGCCGCTCGGCGCAAGTGAAGATCTCGCGCGCGGATTATGAGGAGACGGCAGCGGACTACCGCGAAACGGTGCTCACCGCCTTCCGTCAGGTCGAGGATGCGATCGCGGCGATGCACCACCTGTCCTCTGCCGCCGTGGCGCAGAAGGAAGCCGCCGACGCCGCCCAGCGCACGCGCGACATCGCGATGTCGCGCTATCGTGACGGGGCGGCGGGCTATCTCGACGTGGTGACGGCGCAGACCGACGCCCTCGATGCGGAGCGCGCCTATATAACGGTGCAGACCCAGCGGATGCAGGCGAGCGTGGCTTTCGTGAAGGCGCTCGGTGGCGGTGTGCCCGCAGGCAGCCCTACCGCGACGGGCGACTGAGCCGGATCAGTTGAGCCGCAGTTCGCCCTGGAGCGTTTCGCTTCGGGGCGGCTGCGGCGCTGGACCCGACCGGCCCATCAGGCATCGCGCTCCGCCCACCAGAGTGTAGACCGCATGGCGCCCGGCGCCCCGGTTCCGGTGATCGACGCGGAAGCCCTGATAGTGGCGCCGGATCAGCCCCGCCTGCACCAGTTCCGATACCGCGCGGCTGAGGTTGGTCTTGCCCGATTTGCGGATGCGCTCGTGCACTTCGCTGGCGATCGCGGCTTCCGCTGCTGCGGGCTCCCTCGGAGCCTTGCCGGAGGCGAGCAGTTCGATCCGCACTTTCTCCGCCAGCATCAGCCGCTTGGGATCACGCGCACCCATCGGGGCGAGGGCGTCGCACAGCCAGTCGCGCAGCAGGGTGGTGCGGCCTTCGCGCAGGATGAACGGCCCGGCGCTGCCGTCCGGCCGCGCGATCTCGGCGATGAGGCTGAGCACCATGAAGGCATAGCGCGGCCGTGAACTCGTCTGTGCCACGCGGTCCAGCAGGTCCGCCATGCCGCTGGCCTGCCCGCGATGCGGGGAGAGGGGCGTGTGAAGGAACATAGCGAGGCAAAATAGAGCACATAAACGGAATCGTGAGAATCCCCTTTCCGGACCGTGTTTCGCTTTGTCAGCCATGACACTTTACCGGGGGCAAAGTGTCACGAGTGAGAGTCTTCCGTGCGCGGCCGATTCGGCGATGACGCCGCTCCTCCCTCACCAGTCAACCGGACTGACAGCGACTTGCGGGGGGCTCGTGAATTGGTAAGACCGACCTGGGTATCCCACCCCGTCGCGGCGCCGATGCCCAAGCAGCCCGGATGCGATTTTTGCCCGATTACTTAGGAAAAGTGTCATTCCCGGCACTTATCCTGTCCTCGGCGTCACTTGCCCTGACAAATCGCCACGGCGAATGCCCCCGGGAGCATCATCGCCGGGAAGATGTTGGCCGCCGCTGCTTCATTCCCGGCGCACCCCCTCGTATGGTCCGCATGCCGATCGCGGAGTGAGAGCCCTGCAATTGGCCGGACAGGTTCGCATCGCGACCGGGCCGAAAGAACAAGGGCCTCGCCACAAGGACGGGGCGATCGCCGGACGTTTCCCATGCCGCGCGGCTTCATGGCCGCCGGGAGAGGCGAACGGAACGGTAAGACCAATGATGGGGATGATGTGATGAGGCTGCTTTCGTCTGTACTGCTGTGTTCCGCCAGCCTGGCCGGTCTCTCGACGCCCGCCCTTGCGCAGAATGCGGATACTTCCGCTGACGAGGCGGTCGCCGGCAACGTCATCATCGTGCAGGCCCGCCGCCGCGACGAGGCGGTGCAGGACGTGCCCGCAGTCATCGACACGGTGACGGCGGACGACGTCGCCAAGCTCAACATCCGTGACTTCAAGGAAGTCTCCACCCTCGTGCCCGGCCTGCAACTGACGACGGAGGCCAACGGCGTCGGCGGCGGCGGTCGCCTGCGCGGCGTCAACTTCGACGTCTCCGCCAGCGGCACCAACCCCACGGTCGAATTCTACTTCAACGACGCACCGATCACGGCGGGCGTGATCCTGCAGCAGATGTACGACATCGGCCAGATCGAAGTGCAACGCGGGCCGCAGGGTACGCTGCGCGGCCGCGCCGCGCCTTCGGGCTCGATCACCATCGGCGCGAAGAAGCCCGACCTCTATTCGGTGGGCGGCTTCACCGACATGACCGCCAACGACATCGGCACGATCAACTTCAAGGGCGGCTTCAACCTGCCGATCATCGAAGGCATCGCCGCGATCCGCGTCGCCGGTGTCTGGGATGAGAACGAGGCCGACCGCGTCCGCCCGATCACTTCGGCGCGCGATCCCTTCCAGCGCACCAAGAGCGGCCGCATCTCCGCCATCGTGCAGCCGACCGACTGGCTCAAGTTCGAGGGCATGTACCAGAAGATGGACCGCAAGGCCCGTCTCTACGATCAGGTCGCCTCGTTCAGCGAAGTGAACCCCGATGCCGCGGCGAGCCCGGTCTATATCGACAGTTCGGATCGCCGCTCGATCATGGAGTCGGCGCGACCCATCCATCAGGTCTACGACATCTACAACTGGCGCGCCGAGGCGTCCGGCTTCGGGCAGGTGCTGATCTATCAGGGCCAGCACTATACCCAGAAGATCACCGGCATCGAGAACTCGGACGAGGCCAACTACTTCCCCGGCACCACCGTTCAGGACACGTATTCGTCGCCCAAGGCGACCTCGCATGAAGTGCGCCTGCAGAACGATGCGCGCATCGCCGACATCTTCGATTATGTGGTCGGCTTCTTCGACTACAAGAACAACAACCCGACGACGCTCAACCGTCCGACCATCCTCGGCTATCCGACGAGCGCGACGACCGGTGCGATCTACGGCATCGTCAACACCGCGATCCAGCGCACCAACACCAGCCACGAGCAGTCGTTCTTCGGCAACCTGACCGCGCATCTGGGAGAGGGCACCGAAGTGTCGGGCGGCGTGCGCCACATCTCCTACACCTCGCAGAGCGGACTCTTCGTCAACGGCGCCTCGACCGCCACGACCGGGCAGGACGCCAAGAAGTGGATCTACTCGGCCTCGGTGAAGCACAACTTCTCGCCGGACTTCATGGTCTATGCGAGCACCGGCAGTTCCTGGCGTCCGGGCATCAACGTGGTCGGCGATTTCAGCCAGCGCATGTCGGAACTGGAGGAGAGCTTCGTCAATCTGCCCGCCGAAAGCTCCAAGTCGTATGAAGTGGGTTTCAAGAGCACTCTCATGGGTGGGCGCATGCGCCTGAACGCGACCGCCTACCACCAGAAGTTCAAGAACTATCCGTACCGCACCGGCGGGCGCGGGGTCTACTTCGTGGACTACACCAATCCGGACAACCCGGTGGTGACCCAGTTCAACTTCGTCGGCGCCGTCCCGGTCGAGGTCAACGGCATCGAGGGTGATGTTTCGATCGATGTGATGGACGGCTGGAACCTTGGCCTCGTCGCCAGCTATTCGCTGGGCAAGATCAAGGGCGGCACGGTTCCGTGCAACGACCTCAATGGCGACGGCGTGCCCGATACGATCACTGCG
This sequence comes from Novosphingobium sp., assembly GCA_047605225.1. Classification (GTDB taxonomy): domain Bacteria; phylum Pseudomonadota; class Alphaproteobacteria; order Sphingomonadales; family Sphingomonadaceae; genus Novosphingobium. The sequence continues at coordinate 2,193 of JASGGD010000036.1, read as the reverse complement.
GCACCGTCGCTTGCTGATCTGCAGGCTGCCGTGGGCAGCGACAATATCTCGGCCTGCCAGGTCAACCAGCGTTCGGGCTTCCAGTCGCCGTTCAGCGCGACGCTGACCAGCGAGTACAGCTTCGCACTGAGCGATCACACCGATGCCTATGTGCGCGGGCTGTTCAACTTCTTCGGCAATTCGCGCGTCGATCCGGTGAACATCTACGATGACGTAAGTTCCTACGGCCTCGTCAATGTCTTCACCGGTATTCGCGACGCCAAGGGGGCTTGGGAAGTCTCGCTCTTCGCCAAGAACCTCTTCGACACGACCAAGACGCTGACCCGGACCGACCCGCTGTTCACGTCCTATCGCAACATCCTGGCGGGCGGCGCGGCGACGACGTTTACCAGCACCTATAACGGCGTGACCACCACCGCCCCGCGCGAGTTCGGCATCAACGTGCGCTACGCCTTCGGCAGCCGCTGAGACTTACTCCGCCGCCGATTGACCTGACAACAGTACGGGCAATCGGCGGCGCAGCAGCGCCACGAACAGGCTCACCTTGGGGGAGAGGTGCTTGAGGCGCGGATAGACGGCCCAGATCGGCTCGTCGTCCGGACATTCTCCGGTGAGCACTTCCTCCAGCCGGCCCTCTGCGATCGCCGAGGCCGTGTAGAACGCGGGCAACTGGCACACGCCCATGCCCTCCAGCGCCGCTTCCAGCACCATCGTCCCGTTGTTGCAGCGCCAGCGGCCTTCCGGGCGGAAGGTTTCGCCGCGCTGAAAGTGCCATAGCGCGGCCGAGCCGACGAGACAGTCGTGCTGCTTCAGGTCGGCGATCCGCTGCGGCCTCCCGCGCGCGGCGAGATAGGCGGGCGCGGCGACGGTGACCATCGCGCGCGATGCCACGCGCGTCGCGACAAGGCGCGAATCCTCCAGATGGCCGGTACGGATCGCGATGTCGTAGCCGTCGCGGATCAGGTCGACGACGTCGTTGTCTAGGTCGCAGGCGATCGCGAGTTCGGGGTGCTCGCGCGCATATTCGCGCAAGACCGGGCCGATGAACCGCTCCCCCAATGTGTACGAGCAGGTGATCCGCAAGTTGCCCCGTGGGCTGCCCTGTGCGGTGACGGCGGCGATCGCGTCCTCGCGCTCGGAGATCAGGCGGCTGCCGGTCTCGTAGAAGATGCGGCCCGCCTCGGTCAGTCCCAGCGATCGGGTGGTGCGATGGAACAGCTGGCTGCCGAGCTTCGCCTCCAGCCGGGACACGGCGCGGCTCATGTGGGTGACCGAGGCTCCGAAGCTGCGCGCCGCAGCGGTGAAGCTGCCGGTCCGCGCGACCATCACGAACTCCTCGATGCCGTCCCATGCTCCAATCACGATTTTTTCCACTCGGTTATAATGCTTTTCCCAAGAACCCCATTAACGACAATCCGGCAAGGCGCTAGAACCCCCGGCGAAAAGGAGACACCCCGCATGAAGACCCGCGCCGCCGTTGCCTTCGAGGCGAAGAAGCCGCTCGAAATCGTCGAAGTGGACCTGGAAGGGCCGAAGGAAGGCGAAGTCCTGGTCGAGATCATGGCGACCGGCATCTGCCACACCGACGCCTACACGCTCGACGGCTTCGACAGCGAGGGCATCTTCCCCTCGATCCTCGGCCATGAGGGCGCGGGGATCGTGCGCGCGGTAGGGCCGGGCGTCACCAGCGTGAAGCAGGACGACCACGTGATCCCGCTCTACACGCCGGAATGCCGCCAGTGTAAGTCGTGTCTCTCGGGCAAGACCAACCTGTGCACCGCGATCCGCGCGACGCAAGGCAAGGGCCTGATGCCCGACGGCACCAGCCGGTTCAGCTACAAGGGCCAGCAGATCTTCCACTACATGGGCTGCTCGACCTTCTCGAACTTCACCGTCCTGCCCGAGATCGCGGTGGCGAAGATCCGTGAGGACGCGCCGTTCCAGTCGTCGTGCTACATCGGCTGCGGCGTCACCACGGGCGTCGGCGCCGTGATCAATACCGCCAAGGTGCAGGTGGGCGACAACGTCGTCATCTTCGGCCTCGGCGGCATCGGCCTCAACGTCATCCAGGGCGCGCGCCTTGCTGGCGCCAACAGGATCATCGGCGTCGACATCAACCCTGATCGCGAAGAGTGGGGCCGCCGCTTCGGCATGACCGACTTCCTCAACACCAAGGGCATGAGCCGCGAGGAC
>JASGGD010000035.1:0-30892 GCA_047605225.1 Novosphingobium sp. | reverse complement strand
GTAACGACCACCAGCGCGCGGCGCAGCGGGACCGAGACCAGCACGCCGAGGATGCCGCCGGTGCCGGTGATCGCGGCGGTCGTCCAGTAGGGGAAGCCCTGCCACCAGCCGATCATGACGAGCCCGGGCAGAACGAAGATGATCGCCGCCAGAGTGCCCGCCGCGCTGGCGACGGTCTGGACGATGTTGTTCTCCCAGATCGTCGAGTCCTTGAACCCGCGCAGGATCGCCATCGAGATCACTGCCGCCGGGATCGAGGTCGCGAACGTCAGGCCGACCTTCAGGCCGAGGTAGACGTTCGCCGCCGTGAACAGCAGCGTGATCGCCCCGCCCAGCAGGATGCCGCGCAGCGTCAGCTCCTTCGCCGAGGCGCGCCCTTCGGCCTGCTGCATCCCCACCGTCTCTTTCGACATCGCGTTCCTGTTAAGTCTGTCCTTGCAACCCTGCCTCTTGGCACGGCGAGCGTATGGAGGACAGTGCAAATCACACCCGATCCATCGATCATAAAGATGCGGGGTTTCACCAGTACGTCACATCGCTCATCAATAACGGTCGGCCATGGATACTCTGACGCACGCCGCGTCCTCCGCATATGTGGCAGGGCAGAAATACGACGGACCGCCGGTGCGCATGATCGTGCTCGCGGGTCGCCACCCGCGCGAGACGGATGAACTCGCCCGGCGCTTCGGCATGAGCCACAAGTGCCTCGTGCCGCTGGCCGGACGCCCGCTGGTGGCGCACGTCCTGCAGACCGCCGCGATCCATCCCGCTGTCGAGAGCCTGGCCATCTCCGTCGAGCGCGAGGCCTTCGAGGGCCTGTTCGACGTGCTCTCCCAGCTCCCCGGCCGGGGCATCGCCAAGCTCGTCGAGGCGCGGGAGAACCTCGTCGACAGCGTGCTCGCCGCCGCACACGGATGGGACGGCCCGCTGCTGGTAACGACCGCCGACCATGCCCTACTGACCCCCGCCTCGATCGACGCGATGATCGCGGCGCTCGACACTTCCGACGCCGCTTTCGCGATGGCGCCGCGCGACGCGGTGCTCGCCGCCCACCCGCAGCATGCGCACCCGTTCCTAGAGTTCGCGGACGGCGCCTACGCCAGCTGCAACCTCTATGCCGCCGCCGATCCGGAGGCCCTCCGCGCCGTCGAGGTGTTTCGCGGCGGTGGGCGTTTCGCGGGCAATGCGCTCGGCGTGTTGCGGGCGTTCGGCTTCGTCAACCTCGTCATGCTGCGCCTTCGGGCCAACAGCCTGATCGACGCCACCGAGCGCGTCTCGCGCCGCATCGGGCAGCGCCTTAAACCAGTGGTGATGCTCGACGGCTCGCAGGCGCTCGACGTCGATGACGACCACACTCACGCCGCCGCTGAGGCCCTACTCGTCGAACGGGGCGAGCCGACCCCCACCCTGTCGGGTGCGAACCGGCTGCAAGGCTCAAGGCTCTGACCCTCAGAACTTCAGGCCGATTCGCGCGTACCAGAACCCGCCGTTGAGGCCGAAAGGCGCGAAGCTGCCGTATTGGCCCGAGCCGTCCCAGGCGATCGCGCCGTTCTTGTCGGGGCGCACGTTGAACAGGTTGTTCGCACCCACCGCAAGGTCCAGCGCCTCGGTGAACTGGTAGCCGATCTCGGCATCGGTGACCCACTTCGCGCCAAACGTGCGGTCCGATGCGGCGACATTGCTGGACTCGGTGTACTGCCCGAAGCGCGTCGCGCGCAGCAGCGCCCTGACCGGGCCGGAAGACCAGTTGCTCGTCAGCACCACCTTGCTGCGCGGCAGCGCCACGACGAGGTCGCGCTGTGCCTGCCGCCCGAACAGCGTGACGTTGAGGCTGCTCAGTTCGGCCGGATTGTCGATCACGTGCAGGATCTTGGTCCGACTGTAGCTGTAGGCGGCGCTCAGGCGGAACGTACCGAGCGAAGCCGTGTCCAGCGTATACTCGCCGACCACGTCGATGCCGCGCGTGCGCGTATCGATCGCGTTGGTGAAGAACTGCGCGCTGTCGACGTCGTCCACGCCGTTCGCCTCCAGGATCGCCTTGACCGCCGAGCCGCCGTTGGATGCGGTGCCGAGGAACTCGGTCTTCACGATGCGATCGTCGATGCGGATCTGGTAGGCGTCCACCGTCAGGCGCAGCGGGCCGTTCTCGTAAGTAAGACCAGCGGTGAAGTTCAGCGACTTCTCGGGCTTTAGCGGCTTCGCGCCCAGCGCCTGCGCCGCGACGGAGTTGACCGGCAGGAACTTGGACGTCGTCGAGACACGCTCGTCGCCGATCACGGTCACGGTGTTCTGCGTGGTCGAGAAGCCGGTCTGCGCCAGCGACGGCGCGCGGAAGCCGGTGTTGACGCCGCCGCGTAATGCAAGGCCCGGCGCCAGTTCGATGCGGGTGCTGGCCTTGGCGCTGAAGGTGTTCCCGGCGCTGTCCGAATAGTGTTCGAACCGCCCGGCAAGACCCACGAACCAGCCCGGCGTCACGTCGGTCGCAAGGTCGAGATAGGCGGCGAGATTGTTGCGCGAAAGGCTCGTCGCGTCGGCGGGCGAGGTTCCGGTGAACGAGACGAGGCCCGGCGACGGCGAGCGGCCCGCATAGAGGTCTCCGAACGCGGAGCCGTCATCGGGGATCACGTAGCCGCCGTCGCGGTAGCTGTCGGGCTCGCCCGCAACGTTCTGGAAGCGCTCCCAGCGGTGCTCGACGCCGAAGGCGACGTTCAGCGGCTTGGCGAAACCGACATCGAACTCGCGGCTGACGTCGATGTTGTTCACCCACAAGTCCTGCTTCTGGCGGCCCATGAAGAAGTCGGACTTGCTATCCGGCCCCAGCGAGGGGTTGAGCGTGTTCTCCGCCCCCAGCTTCACCGCATCGCGCCCGTAGCTGGTGGAGAGATCGACCGCCCAGCCCGCCAGTTGCGTGCGCAGGCCGAGGGCGGCCTGCCAGTCCCATTCCCAGATGCGGCGATAGGCCTGGAAGCCCGCCGGATAGAGGTCCGGCAGCACCGAAGATCCCTGCGCATTTGCTTGCTCGCCGTAGCCCGTTGCCGACGCCACGTAAGCCCCGCGCGCGTCGTTGATGTTGCGATAGCTCAGCGTCGAGAACGAATAGAGCGTCGTATCGTCGCCCAGCGGCAGTTCGGCGTTGTAGCTGGTGTTGACGATCTTGTCCCGGTTCGAGCGGCCATAGCCGCCCGCGATGACGTGATCCGCGTCGGCCTCGCGCGGGTCGGGCTGGCCGTCCACGAGCGGGTAGACGTAGGGGATCGCCTCGGCGACGGACTTGGCGCGGTCGTGGTATTTGGCCTCCGCCGCGATCCGCACGAAACCGCCGTCGCCGATCCCGGCGCCGTAGGAACCCGCGACCTGGTAGAGATCGCCGCCGCCCTCGTACTGCTGCCCGCCGGTGATCGAAAGGTCGCCGCCCTGCTTCGTATTGTCGAGGATGATGTTGATCACGCCCGAGATCGCGTCCGAGCCGTACTGTGCGGCAGCGCCGTCACGCAGGACCTCGATATGGCCGACGGCGCTGGTCGGGATCAGGTCGATGTCCACCGGAGTAGAGCCGCCCGACACGCGCGAGAGGTTGTTGATCAACGAAGTCGTATGCCGCCGCTTGCCGTTGACGAGGACGAGGACGTAGTCGCCCGAAAGCCCCCGGATCGCGATCGGACGCACGCTCGCGGACGTGCCGCCACCGCCGAGCGCCGGCATCGTCAGCGAAGGGATGATGTTGCCGAGGATTTCCTTGAGACCGGTGCGGCCGGTGGACTTCAGTTCAGCCGGGCCGATTACGTCCACCGGGACGGGGCTGTCAGCCACCGAGCGCTGGCTGTGCCCACGCGCGCCGGTGACGATGATGGCCGCGCCCTCCGCATCGGCGGCGGCATCCGCAGTCGCCACGGGGATAGCCACCGAGGGCGCCTCGTCGGCATGCGCCACGCCGAAGGGAAGGAACGATACGCTGGCGGCGAGCGCGGCGGACTTGAGAATTTTCACCCGAAGAGGCCCCTGAACTTGTGATCTGTCCGGCGCTTCATGACATGTCTACTGATTTAGTAGAAATTGTGATCTCTTATCCGTTCTCAAGTTTTTCTTGATACAGCGGAGCCCATTTCCCGAGGCGATCACGCCGCCTACCCGTCATCATTGCGAGCGCAGCGAAGCAATCCAGAGCGGCATAGTGCTGCTCTGGATTGCTTCGCTGCGCTCGCAATGATGAAAGTGTTCAGCCAACCGGTGCGAATGCATCCGCCAGCGGGCGCTCGCCCTTGACCTCGCCGAACTGGCGGAAGGTATCGAGCACCACCTGTTGCCTGTCGATCACGCCCTGATCGATCGGCACCGGCAGCCTCGCACCGCGCCCGGCGAATTCCTTCGCGATCGGCAGCGGCAATCCGGTCTCGGCGGCGAGGACCTTGGCGAATTCGTCGACGTGAGTGCTGGCCCACTGCAGCGCCTTGCCCTCGCGCCTGAGGAAGTCGTCGAGCAGCGGGCGCTTGGCCTTGATCGCGCTTTCAGGGGCGATGTCGAAGCCGTAGCCTTGCGAGAAGCCACGCCCGTCGATGGCGATGCGATTGCCCTCGGCCAGCGCCGCCGCGACGTAGGGCTGCCAGGTCGACCAGCCGTCCACCACGCCCGTCTGCAGCGCGGCGCGCGCGTCGCTGGGGGAGAGGAAGGTGATCGTCACATCTTTCGCGCCAAGGCCCGCCGAGGCCATCGCCCGCAGCACCAGATAGTGCCCGACGCTGCCGCGCCCGGTGGCGATGCGCTTGCCTTTGAGGTCCTTGGGGCCGTGGATGGCCGAGGCCTTGGGCACGATCAGCGCCAGGGCGCCCTCGGCACGTTCCTGCGTGGTCTGCGCGCCGATCGCCTTGATCGGACTGCCCGCCTGATAGGCGAACTGGAACGGCGCATCGCCCACCAGCCCCACGTCCACCGCCCCGCTGCCCAGCGCTTCGAGCAGGTTCTGCGCGGCAGGAAACTCCGACCACTCGACCTTGTACGGCGCCCCGTCGAGCGCGCCGGAGGCCAGCATCAGCGCCTTGGTGCCGCCCTTCTGGCTGCCCACGCGCAGCAGTCCGGTGTCGGAAGCCCCGCCCCGGCCGCAAGCGGCCAAAGCGAGGCTGGTCGTCAGTCCAGCAAGCAGGTTACGTCTGTCGAGCATCAATCAGAGATCCGTCCACAAGGGTTCGTCGGCAATCAGGATGCGGTGCAGTTCGCGCGGGAAATCGCCGTAGTTGCGCACCGCGAAGTGCACGCTGGCGCGGTTGTCCCAGAACGCCACGGTGCCCGGCCGCCACGAGAAGCGCGCCTGCACGTCGGGGCGCTTGTACTGGCGCAGCACTTCCTCCAGCAGCTCGCGGCTTTCGGCCAGTTCGACGCCCAGAATTTGCGGCTGCTGCGAGAAATTGACCCACAGAATCTTCTGCCCCGTCTCGCGGTGCGTGCGCACGATCTTGTGCGCGACGATCGGGTATTCGTGGCCTGAGAGTTCCAGCGCCGGCACGAAGTTGTGCGTCACGTGCCTGCCTTCGAGGCGCTGCTTCAGGTCCTCGGGCAGCGTCTCATAAGCGAGCGCGGCGTCCACCCAGATCGTGTCGCCGCCCACTTCGGGCAGGTTCACGTCGCGCAGCACCGCGCCCCATGTCGGGACCAGCCGCCAGCTGGTGTCGGAGTGATAGGCCTCGCCCGGCTTGACCTTGTAGCCGAGCTTCTTCTCGTATTCCCGATCATACTTTGCCGCGATCGCGTGGACTTCCTTGTTCGCCGCGTCGTGCTGCGTGGTCGGGTGCGTGTAGAGCGGGCCGAAGTTCGCCGCGAAAGCCGCCTGCTGCGTGTCGTCGATGGACTGGTCGCGGAAGAACACGACCTTCCATTTCAGCACCGCAGCACGGATCGCCGCGCGCAGATCGTCTGTCAGCGGCTTGGAAAGATCGACGCCCTCGATCTCGGCACCGATCGTCGGCTGCACGGGACGGATGACGAGGCCCGCATTCGCGGTATCGAACGTGGAAGCGGAAGTAGCCATTGTCGTGTCTCCTCTCTTCTCGTTTCAGGCGGCCGAGCGGGTCAGGCGCGCGGCGGTATTGCGGTTGACGGGCACGTCGAGGCCCAGGTTCTCGCGGAAGGTCCTGCCCGCATAGTCCTGCTTGTAGATCCCGCGCTGCTGCAGGATCGGCACGACCTGATCGACGAAGACCTCCAACTGGCCGGGCAGCGATTCGAACAGGTTGAAGCCGTCCGAGCCCCGCTTCTCCAGCCACAGCTGGAAGCGGTCGGCGAGTTGCTCGGGGGTGCCTACGAAGCCGCCCTTGGGCGTCGCCACCCGAAGCGCGATCTGGCCGAGCGTCAGGCCCTGCGCAGCGGCGGCCAGCACCTTTTCCGATGCACTCTGGTTGCTCTTGCGGCCTTCCTCGGCGACATGCGCGGGGAAGGCGCCATCGGGATCGTACTGGCTGAAGTTGTGGTCGTTGAACGAGCGTCCCAGCGCCCGCAGCGCATTCTCCAGACTGACGAGGCCCGCCAGTTCGCCGTGCAGGCGCTCGGCCTCCTCCTCGGTCGAGCCGACCACCGGCCGCGCGCCGGGCAGGATGAACAGCTGCTCCGGATTACGCCCGAAGCCCCGCGCCCGCGCCTTTAGATCGGCGTAGAACGCCTGCCCTTCGGCCAGATTCTCCTGATGGGTGAAGATCGCCTCGGCATGGCGCGCGGCGAAGGTGCGGCCGTCTTCCGACGAGCCCGCCTGGAAGATCACCGGCTGCCCCTGCGGCGAGCGCGAGATGTTGAGCGGCCCCTTGACCGACAGGAACTCGCCCTTGTGGCCCAGTTCGTGCAGCTTGTCGGCGTCGAGGAACTGGCCGCTGGCCTTGTCGCGCACCAGCGCGTCGTCTTCCCAGCTGTCCCACAGCCCTTTGACGACGTCGAGGTATTCGTCGGCGAGGCGGTAGCGCTCGGCATGACCGAGGTGTTCGGCCTTGCCGTAATTGTCCGCGCTGCCCGCCAGCCACGAGGTGACGACGTTCCAGCCCGCACGCCCGCCGCTCAGGTGATCGAGCGAGGCGAACTGGCGCGCCAGATTGAACGGCTCGTTGTAGCTGACGGTGGAGGTGGCGACGAGGCCGATCCTGTCGGTCACCGCCGCGACGGCGGAAAGGATCGTCAGCGGCTCGAAGCGGTTGAGGTAATGCGGCGAGGAACGCGCGTTGATCGAGACGCTGTCCGCCACGAACAGGTAGTCGAACTTGCCGCGCTCCGCCGCCTGCGCCTTCCGCACGTAGAACGGCAGGCTGGTGCTGGCGTCCACTTGCGCGTCGGGGTGGCGCCAGTCGTCCCAGCCGGGGCCGACGCCGTGCAGGATGAAGCCGAGCTTGAGCTGTCTGTCTGCCATGTCAATTCCTCCTATGTCGTGAGGTCAGGCTATGCGGGGCAAGCGGGACGGACCAACGCGATTGACTGATGTGAAAGTGAGTTGTGCCAATGGATTCGGGGCGCTCATTTCGCCCAATACTCATCGTCACCCTGAACTTGTTTCAGGGTCCATTTCGCCGCCTGGCCCGGTGCCGTGACGCAGCCGACCGAGGGCGCGGATGGCGAACCGACCCTTCGGCCCCGGCGGCCCGATGGACCCTGAAACAAGTTCAGGGTGACGAGTGCGGGAGGGGCGGTCGTGCGTGACCCTTCGACAAGTTCGGGGTGAGCGGGGTGGGAGTAAGCCGCCGGAACCAAACGAGCTGTGATGGCCGATAGTTACCTTCAAAACCCGCTCAGGCTGAGCTTGTCGAAGCCCCATCGGCCCACACCAGCCGGTCACCCCGCCAGCGCGACCTTGCGCTGGTCCCGCTCGGCCACCTTCTCGCGCACCAGCGGGATCAGGTCGCGGCCATAATCGATCGCATCGGCCAGCGGCTCGAAGCCGCGGATCAGGAAGTGGTCGATGCCGATGTCGTAGTATTCCAGCAGCGCCTCGGCGACCTGCTCGGGCGTGCCGACGAGGCCGGTGGAATTGCCCGCAGCGCCGGTCAGCGCCGCAACGCCGGTCCACAGGCGCGAGTCACGGCGTCCCGAAGCGGCGGTTTCCAGCAGGCGAAGCGAACCCGCATTGGGCGGACGGTGGCCCGAAATGGGCAGGCCCGCCGCCTCGCGGTTGGCGCGCACCTGCTCGGCGATGGCATCGGCCTTCTTCCAGGCGGCTTCCTCAGTGTCGGCGATCACCGGGCGCAGCGAGAGCGAGAAACCCGGCGAACGGTTATGCTGCGCGGCGGCGTGGCGCACGGTGCGCACCGCCTCGCCGACCTGCTCCAGCGTCTCGCCCCAGAGGGCATAGACGTCGGCATGACGCCCCGCCACCTCGATCGCCTCGGGCGAGGAGCCGCCGAAGAACACCGGCAGGTTGTCCGGCTTGATCGCCGCGAAGGCCCCGCGCGCCTGATAGAAGCGACCCGCGTGGTCGAACGGCTGCGCCGAATTCCACTCCCGCTGCAGGATGTCGAGATATTCGTCGGTACGGGCGTAGCGTTCCGCCTTGGTGGTGCCGACGTCGCCATCGCGCGCCATTTCCTCGTCGGCGCCGCCGGTGATGATGTGCACCGCGACGCGGCCGCCCGAAAGCTGGTCGAGCGTCGCCAGCTGGCGCGCCGCCAGCGTCGGCTGGGTGAAGCCCGGACGGTGGGCGACAAGGAAGCCCAGCTTGCTGGTGATCGCCGCCGCGTGCGCCGCGACGATCTGGCTTTCGGGCGAGGCCGAGCCGAACGGGATCAGCACGCGGTCGAAGCCGCCCCGCTCCTGCTCGATCGCGGCGGCATCCACGTACTCGCGGTCGAGCACGCGCGAGCGGGTGGCGTTGTGGATTTCAGAGGTGTCGTTGAAGCCGATGTAGCCGATGAACTTGACGGTCATTGCGGTGAACTCCGGTTATGATCTTAGATGACGAAGAAGCCGTGGGTGCCGTCGCGCTGAAGCTGCGCGACGAGGCCGTATTCCCAGTCGAGGTAGGCCTGCATGGCGGCCCTGGGATTGTCGGTGCCCTCGTAAGGGCGCTTATAGCGGCCCTCGGGTCCGCGCGGAGGCGGCGCGCCGTCAGGGCCGGTTTCAAGTTCACCGGTGAAGTCGGCTTCCAGCACCAGCACTTCCCAGCCCAGCTGCGCGAGCCACGACGCGGTCATGTCCGCGCGCGGCCCGAGGTCGTCGGCAAGGACGATGCGCGCGCCGCGCACGGGGGCGAAGTGGTCGGTCTCCTGCACGAGCTGGCCGCCGGGGACATTGCGGAAGCCCGGAAGGTGCCCGGCGGCGTAGACGTCTGGCTGGCGTACGTCGAAGCGGTAGAGGGTGCGGTGCGTCTCGGCCTCGATCACGGCAAGCTGGGCGGCGTCGATACGGCGTACTCCGGCGCGGTAGGCGACTTCGCGGGCACGGGTCCGCGCTTCGTCGACGTCGCCGCCAAGCTCGACGCTCTCCTGCCGTCCGTGCTCCAGTTGCTGGCCTGCGAGGGTCCAGCCGATGGTGCCGTTGCGCAGCGCGAAGACGCGGTTGGGCAGTCCCGCATTGATCAGCGACTGCGCGCCGATCAGGCTGCGGGTGCGGCCCGCGCAGTTGACGATGATCGTGGTGTCCGGATCGGGCGCGGCGACGGATGCGCGCAGCACCAGTTCGGCGCCCGGCACGCTGCGGCCGCCGGGGATACTCATCGTCGCGTATTCGTCGAAGCGGCGCGCGTCGAGGATGGCGATGTCGGCCTTCTCGTCGATCAGCGCCTGCACGTCCTCGGCCGGAAGCGAAGGCGTGCCGCGCCGATGCTCGACGAGTTCGCCGAACGCCTTGGAGTAGGAATTGACGTCCTCGAACAGCTCGTAGCCCGCGTCGCGCCAGCCCTGCAGGCCGCCGTCCAGAAGATCGACGCGGGTGAACCCCAGCCCGCGCAGTTCCTCGACGGCAAAGGGGGCAAGCCCTTCGCCGTCATCGTAGACGACGACCTGCACGTCCTTGCGCGGCAGGCGCCACTCGGCCTCGGCGGCGATGCGGGCCAACGGGATCTGCGCGGCGAACAGCGGGTGGCCACTGGCGAAGGGATGCTCGTCGCGTACGTCGATCAGCGCGATTTCGCTGCGGGCCAGAAGCGCGCTGCGGACCTGATGGGGAGTGACGGTCATGCTTTCCTCGAAAGATCCCAGAGGTTGGGAAGCGTGGTGTTGGCGTAGCCGGAGATGAACGGGCGCTCCTCGCCGCTGGCGCGGTATGTGGCGCGCTCGACCGCACCAATGTTGGCGCCGTAGACGTGGATCGAGATCGAGGTGCGGTCGGCATGGCCGTTCTCGACGCGGTGTATATCCCCCTCGCGCGGGTCAATCGCCTCGACTTCTCCGGGGTGTAGCGTGCGGGTCGCCCCGTGCTGCTCCAGCGCGCCGTCGAAGTCACGGTGAAGGAAGCTTTGGACCCTCTCGGTGCCGTTGAGTACCCCTACGAGGCCCCATACACGGTGGTCGTGGATCGGCGTCGCCTGCCCCGGCCCCCAGACGAACGACACCACGCTGAACCGCTCGGCGCTGTCGCAGTGGAGGAGGTATTGCTGGTAACGTTCCGGGTGAGGCCGGGCGTATTCCTCCGGCAGCCAGCCGTCTTGCTCGACCAGATCGGCCAGTAAATCCGCGCCATCGCTCAGGATCCGGTCGAGATCGTCCGTATCGTCAAGCAAGCCGGCGAAGTCCGTGACGAACCGGCGCAGCGGCGACAAATCCGTGGCGGTCGCTATCGGGACGAAGGCGTTCACGGGCGCGCTCCGGCATGCAGCGCGACGATCTCCCCGGCAGGCCGTTCCTCGACCAGACCGCCCAGGGCATCGAGCAGGCGCTTGCGCAACGGCGCTGCGACGGCAGCGCGTTCGGGGCCGCGCGGCGCGCTAATCCGCTCCTGCGCAACGATTTTCCCGCCATCGAGCAGCACGATGCGATCGGCCAGCGCAATGGCTTCGTCCACATCATGCGTCACCATCAGCACCGCCGGACGATGACGACGCCACAGCGACAGCACCAGTTCGTGCATCCTGAGGCGCGTCAGGGCGTCGAGCGCGGCGAAGGGCTCATCGAGCAGCAGCAGTTGCGGCTCGCGCACCAGAGCACGGGCAAGCGCCACGCGCTGCGCCTCGCCGCCCGAAAGCGTCAGCGGCCAGGCTTCGAGACGGTGGCCGAGGCCCACTTCCTGCAGCGCTTCTTCCGCCAGTTGGCGCGCATTGCCGCGCTTCAGGCCAAGGGCAACGTTGCGCCACACCTTCTTCCACGGCAGCAGTCGCGCGTCCTGAAACACGACGGCGCGCGAACCGGGGATGGTCACGTCTTGCCCCTCGACCGGATCGAGGCCCGCCAGCGTGCGCAGCAGGGTCGTCTTGCCCGAGCCGGAGCGGCCGAGAAGGATGACGAACTCGCCCGCCGCAATCTCCAGATTCAGGCCGGAGATGATGGTGTTGTCGCCGAAGCGGCGAGTGAAATCGCGCAGGCTGACGACCGGATCGGGCGTCGCGGCAGGCGCTGCGGGCAGCGTAAAGTGGTTCAGGCGAGCATCCACGGCAAGGTCCTTTCGGGAAGCAAGTTCACTGGAAAGCGGCGTCACTGGGAGACGACGGATGGGCGCCAGACGAGCGCACGGCTCTCGATCGCGCGGACCAGCCCATCGGCGGCAAGGCCGAGCACGGCGTAGACCATCAGGCACACCAGGATGATGTCGGTACGCATGAAATCGCGGGCGTTGTTGATGAGGTAGCCGAGCCCGGCCGTGGCGTTGATCTGCTCGGCCACAACCAGCACCAGCACGGCGACCGAAAGGGAATAGCGCAGGCCCACCAGCAGCGAGGGCAGAGCGCCGGGCAGGATCACGTGCCAGACTTGCGCCGCACGGCTCAGGCCCAGACTGCGCGCACCTTCGAGCAGGCGCACGTCGATTCCGCGAATGCCGCCGTAGAGGTTAAGGTAGACCGGAAAGATCGAGGCGAAGGCGATCAGCGCGATCTTCGGTGTCTCGCCGATGCCGAACCACACGATGAACAGCGGCGTCAGCGCCAGCGTCGGGATCGTCCGCTTGATCTGCATCAGCGGATCGACCGCAACCTCGCCCTGCCGCGACAGCCCTGCGACCAGCGCAAGGACGATGCCGGTGCTCACGCCAATTGCGAGACCGGCGATGATCCGCAGGAACGAGACGAAGAGATTGTCGGTCAGTTCGCCCGACGCAGTCATCGACCACAGGGTCGCCAGCACTTGAGAGGGCGCGGCCAGAGTGCGCTCGGGTATCAGGCCGATGCGGGAGCCTGCTTCGAGCACAGCCAGCAGCAGCAGCGGCGACAGCCAGCGGGCCGAACCCAGTGATCGGGCCAGCGTACGAACCGGCCGGGTGAAAGCGGACATGGACGAAGTGCCTCGTATTGCCATGACCCCAAGCTGGCACCCACATGTCTACTAATTCAATGGAGAATGTCTTGGCGACCTATCAGCAACGCTCATACTGACGCCGCGAAACCCTCATTCGACGTCGGGACGTGCGGAAAACCGGGCCGGAAGCGGCACATGGCGAAACGAGACAGAATTGCTTGCCTCACCTAAATCTCTACTATTTTGATTGAGAATAAGTCATAACGCATGGATGCATGCAAGCATTCACTCCAGTTCCGAAAGCCCGCCGATGCCCGTGAATCTCCCGACCAACCTCCTGCGCAGCTTCGTCGCGATCGTCGATACCGGCTCGATGCTCCATGCTTCGGAGCGCGTGTTCGTCAGCCAGTCGGCGCTAAGCCTGCAGATCAAGCGACTCGAGGAACTGCTGCAACAGTCGCTTTTCCATCGCGAGGGGCGGCGCCTTGCCCTGACGGCGCACGGCGACCTGATGCTGGACTATGCGCGCAAGGTGCTCGCCCTGCATGACGAGGCAGTGGCGGCGGTTACTGCCGGGCACTTCGCTGGGCCTGCGCGCATCGGCATGGTGCAGGACTTCGCGGAACTGCTCCTGACTGGCCTGCTCGCGCAGTTCGCGGAACTCCATCCGGAGGCGGAGCTTTACTCAAGGGTTGCGGGAACTGCGGAGCTGCTCGACCTGCTGGAGCGGCGGCAACTCGACATCGTGCTCGGCTTTGCCGCGCCGAATGACGGGAACGCGGTGACCACGGCGCCGATGTCGTGGTTCGGCAAGGAAGAACTTGCCGCTCACGAGACCATTCCCCTCGCCGTTCTGGAAACGCCCTGTCGCTTTCGCGAAGCGGCGATCCGCGCATTGGAAGATGCCGGTCGGCCGTTCCGCATCACGGTGGAGACACCCAATCTCACCACCTTGCGCGCGGCGGTGGATGCGGGGCTTGGCCTGACATGCCGCACCGGGATGTTTCTGCGCGACGCGCCGCTTGGAGACATCGGCCTGCCCTCGCTGCCGCATGTCGCCTGCGTGCTGCACACCGCGCCGGGGCTCGACGGCCCGACACACCAACTGGCGACGCTGGCCCGGGAGGTCATCGCCGGACTGCCGAACTGATGCCGCTTATTCGATAATCTCAAGCGGTTCTCAGGGCTTCTCGTTGGTCGCAGCGCCGGGCTTTACATAGCCTTGGGTGCGATCAACGATGAGGCATACCGATGACCGAAACCCTGAACGACCGCTTCGCCGCGCTGCAGGCCGAGCGCGAGCGCACCTGGAGCGCCGAGCAACTGGAACGCAATGCATCGCAGCGCCGGGTGCTCGTAGAGCGGCACGATCCGTCCCGGCAGCCGAAAGCAGGCGACGCCGTCGCGCCCTTCACGCTCATCGATCAGGATGGACGCGAACTGACCCGCGACGCGATCCTCGCGAATGGCCCAGCGGTCCTGGTGTTCTTCCGCTTTGGGGGCTGTCCAGCCTGCAATATCGCGCTGCCGTGGTACAACAAGACCCTGCTGCCCGAACTGCTCGCGCGGGGTATCCGCCTGATCGCGGTCAGCGCACAAATCCCGGTCGATCGGGACCTGATCGCGCGCCACGGGCTCGACTTCACCGTGGCGTCGGACCCCGGCTACGCGCTCGGCCGCCAGCTCGGCATCACGTTCCTGCCCGAAGAGCAGCCCGCCGTCTCCCCCGGCCAGCCGTGGATCGGCGCGACGCTGGGCACCGACAGCTACGAGATCGACCAGCCCGCCGTATTGGCGCTGGCGCCGGACGCGAGCGTGCTGTTCTTCGATGCAAGCCCCGATTGGCTCACGCGGACCGAGAGCGAGACGATCCTCGCCGCCCTCCCCGCACGCCAGACCGCCACGACCAGCGCCTGACCGCGATCAGAGCCCCTCGCCGCCGACCCAGTGTTCGTCGGCGAGGAAGCGCGCGAGGCCCCATACCTGCTTGCGAATGTCGGGGACGGCGACGATCTCCCACGCCTCACCCTTGGTGATCGGCCCGACCGCGAGCAGCCGATCCTGTGCATTGCCCTCGGCATCGCGCACCCGGCCGAGGTGGTCGACGTCCACGCCAAGCCGGTGCGCGTCGCTGCGGATGAGACCTGCCTCGAGCAAGTGATTCAGGACTGCGGCCTCCACCCGGCGAAGATCGCCGTCCGGTCCGGCGCAGTTGAACACGCGATCGACGGTGATCGCCGCCACACCATCCTGACCACGCGGACGATAGCGGACTTGCGCCCGGCCGCCGACTTCCTCGGCTCCGCACAGCTTGCCGGCGACATACTCCAGCCTTCCGGCCGCCTCCATCGCTTCCAGTCGCTGGGCGACGGAAGGCGCGAGCCGGTGGCGGTGAATGTCCCAGTACGGACGCAGATGCCGCAGGAACCGCGCTTGCGCTTGGGTCGAATGGCGGCGCCAGATGTTCTGGGTATGCGGCCTCAGGGCATCCACCGCACCGCGCCAGCCGATCTCCTCTGCCCGCTGCCGAACCGCACGGACGAGGTCCGCACCGCGCAAGTCCGGGTCAGGCACCGGCGTCACCACCGGCCCGCTCTCGGCATGGGCAAGCGGCTTGAGGCCCCGGCGCGACAGCACCGTGACCTTGCCTCCGAACCCCGAGCTTTCCAGCGACAGCACCACGTCAGCGGCGGTCAGACCGCTGCCGACGATGAGCACATGGTCTAGCGCGGCCAGCCCCTCGATCGCCGAGCGATCCCAGGGATCGGGGCTGTAGAGGTATCCGGGCAGTTCCTCCAGCACGCCATGCGGCGCGGGCGGGAAATTGCCGAGAGCCAGCACCACCGCACAGCAGTCCAGGACATCGCCGTTGGCCAGCAGCACGTGAGCGGCCTTCTCGCTGAATTCGACGGAACATGCCTCGCCGTCGATGACTTGCGCGTCCGGCCCTGCCTTCGCGAGCGCCTGCACCAGCAGTTCGCGCAAGTACGTCCCATAAGTCAGGCGCGGCACGAAGCGGTTCGCCTCGTCGGCATCGGCAAAGTCCATCCAGCGCGCGAAGTGCTTCGCATCGTCCGGAAACGCGCTCATGTTGGAGGCACGCACGTTCAGCAGATGCTCGGGCCGCCGCGTGCCGAATGCCACGCCCTTGGCAAGCTGGGCGGAATTGCGCTCGATCAGCGCGACCTTCACTCCGTAACGCAGCAGGTTGATCGCCAGCAGCGTCCCGCTGAACCCTCCTCCCACGATCGCGATGGGCAGGTCGCGGGCGGCATTGTGACTGATCATGAAAAGAATGGTTCCCGTCAGGCTGATGAGGCTGGCTAACAGGAAATGCCCGCGGCGGGGTATTTTTTGTCCTCATAGATTGCGACGAACTGCGCCGAGCGGCCACCGCTCGTTAACCATTGCTAGTGACCTTCGGTTTATACGTAAGCTCCTGATCAAGGTTAGGGCATGACGGTTCGGTCGCATCTCGTCTTCGTATGGCTGTTTCTGGCGGCGCTGTTCTGGACGTCTCCCGCACGCGCGGAGATGGTGCGGATGCGCTCCGACGTCTGCTATGCCAATGCCCCGGCGGACTATCCGGCCACGGCTGCCGCCGTCTCCAGCCTGCACTTCGATTGCGCCCACGCCCCTGCCTACACGACTTACGCAAAGGGCTGGGCCTGGGTGAAGCTGCATAACCCCAAGGCGTTGTCGAGCCTGCCGCCGGGCTGGCTGCTCCTGACCGACCAGAGCCGGTTCCAGAGAATGACGACCCTGGTGGTCGATACCAAGGGCCACGTGCAGACGACCACAATCGCCCCCGGCTCCATCGGCGACCACTGGGCTCTGGGCGGCATGCTGCGCTTCGCCGTCGACCAGCCGGGCTCCGATGTTCGCGACGTTTACATCGGCTACCGCAACCTCGACGACCTTTCGCTGATGCGCAAGCTCACCGCGGCCAGCCCGCAGAGCCTGCTGCACCTCGAAGGCGTGTGGCTGGGCCTGATGGGCATCTTCGCGGGCGCCATATTCTCGGCCTTCGCCTACAACCTGCTGATCTATACCGGGCAGCGACTGGTGTTCCAGCGCTGGTATCTGGTCTGGTCGATGCTGGTCCTTGCTTATGGCCTGACCTGGACCAATGTGCTGGCCTTCGCCTTCCCCGAGTACGTCGGACCTGTCGCGGTGACGACCGACTACCTGCTGGTCGCCGGCCTGATCGCGGCGGGCAACATGTTCTTCCTTGCGGTGATCGAGGAAGGCGTGCTGCCCCGCTGGCTGGTGCGTTGGGGCAAGATCTGTGCATGCCTCAACATGATGGTCGGCCTGCTCGCTGCCGCCGTGCCGATCGCCACGCCGGTCGTGCTGGACCGGTGGCTCAATGTGGTCTTCGTCCTCAGCGTCGCGAGCGTGGGCGTCGGCATCGGCATCGCCCTGAAGGCCCGCAGCCGCGTCGTGTGGTTCTATCTCGCGGGATGGACGCCGGTGCTTTCTGTCTTCGCCCTGCGCGTCAGCCGCAACTTCGGGATCACGGTGCAAGACGACGTGATCGACATGGCGACGTTCGCCACGCTCGCCTTCGAATCGATCGCCCTGTCCCTCGCCATCGCCGACCGTTTCCGCCTGCTCGGCAAGGAGCGTGACGCCGCCGAACAGGCCCGCAAGGTCGCGCTGGTCGAGAGCGAAACCTTCCGCCGCGCCGCCCAGACCGACTACCTCACCGGCCTCGGCAATCGCGCCGCCTTCCAGTCCACGCTGCGTGCGATGTGCGAGGACGCGGGCCGCGCCCCGTTCATGCTGCTTTTGGTCGATGTCGATCACCTCAAGCACATCAACGACCGTCTCGGGCACGACGGCGGCGACCTGCTGCTCGGCAAGGTCGGCCGGGGCCTTGCCGCAGCCGGTGGGCCGGACGCGCACATTGCCCGCATCGGCGGCGACGAGTTCTCGATCCTGCTGCCGTGGGATCCCGTCGCCGAACTGCGCATCCGCCGCGCGCTGGAGGAACTGCAGGGCGCCACGCTCACGCATGGCGGCAGAAGCTGGGCCTTGTCGCTGAGCATCGGTCTCGCCTGCTTCCCTCAGGACGCGGCGGAGCCCGACGTGCTGGTCAAGAACGCCGACCTCGCGCTCTATCAGGCCAAGCAGGACGGCCGTCGGCGCCTGCTCGACTATGCCCCGCACTTGCGCGAGCAACTCGACAGCCGGGAACTGTTCGGACAGGAAGCGCGCCAGGGCATCGAGCGCGGCGAGTTCTCGCTCCATTACCAGCCCATCGTCGACATGGAGACCGGCGCGGTCGGCTCCTACGAAGCGCTGATGCGCTGGCAGCACCCGGTTCACGGCCTGATGACCCCGGCGGTCTTCGGCGACATGCTGAACGATCGCAAGCTGGGCCTTGCGGTTCAGCAGCACGTGCTGGACATGGGCCTCGCGGCGCTGCGCGATTATCCGGTGGAGATGCCGAAGCTTTCGGTCAACCTGATCGCCGCGCAACTCGATTGCCCGCACGCCGCTTCCCGCCTGCTGGCGCGGATGCGCGATTTCGGCGTCGCGCCCTCACGCCTGTGCATCGAGGTAACCGAGGATTTCGTGCTGAGCCGCGCCGTGGACGAGACCGCCAGGGCACTCGACCTGCTGCACGAGGCGGGCGTGACGATTGCGCTGGACGACTTCGGCACGGGCTATGCCTCGCTCATCCATCTCAAGCACCTGCCTTTCGACATGCTCAAGATCGACCGCTCGTTCACCCTCGGCCTGTTCGAGGACGACGGCCAGAGCGAGGCGATCATCCGCGCCATCATCGGGCTGGGCCAGAGCCTTGGCAAACAGGTCGTGGCCGAGGGCGTCGAGACCGAGGAACAGCGCCGTAAGCTGGCAGAGATGGGCTGCAAGCTCGGTCAGGGCTACCTCTTCGCGCGCCCCGCCCCGATCGAGACCTTCGCCCTCGCGAACGGAGCGGTCTGCGCCGCCTAGCGTTTCAGCCCATGCGCGATCCAGCCGGTGCCGGTGCCGAAGAAGCGCTCCAGCCGCCAGTCTGCTGCGCCCTTGTCATCGAGCCACGCCGCCTCTTTCGCCAGCGTCAGCCCCGCCGTTCCGACCCCGCTCGGCGCGTAAATGGCATAGCGCGTGGTCGGCAACTTGCTGGTCTTGCCCGGCGTCCATTCGGTGAATGCGCCGGGCGCCAGCGGTGTTTCAACTTTCGGCTCAAGGAACACGACCGAAGCGTAGTCACGCCATGGCCGCCCCAGCGAGACGTTGCGCGCGGCCGGGTCTGCGGTAAGGCGGCAATCCTCGAACACGAAGGCACTGTCCTCGTCCGGCGCGTTGCGGCTCTGCGCGGTGTACATGACCGATTCGTGCGCCTCGCCGTGCAACTGGCACTTGCGGAAGAACGCCTTGGCATTGCCGAACACGAAGTCGACGTGGCCGGCGATGTAGCAGTTCTCGAAATAGGCGCGGGTTTCCTTGCCGCCTTGCCCGTCGTTGACGAACAGCGTGTCCTGATGGCCGAGCATCCGCACGTTCGACACCACCGCCCCGTCGCCGGTCAGCGATACCGCCACCGCCTGCGAGGGCGCATGCGCGGGGTCGAGCCACCAGTCGTTGGCCACCGTCAGGTTGCGCAGGGTGAAGGCCGCCCCGGTCACGCTCAGGGTCGCGGACTTGAAGGTGCCGCCTGCCGTCATGGCGGAATCGCCGTAGACGAGAACGACATCGTCCGGCCGCCTGCCGGTGCCCGCCAGCGTGACGTTCGCGGCGCTGACGGTCAGCTTCTCGCGGTAGGTTCCCGGTGCGATGAGCACTTTACCGCCCTCGGCCGCGACCGAGTCGATGGCGGACTGGACGGTGTGGAACGCGCCCGCCTTCGCCGGGTCGACGTGGACGGTGCGGGCCATGGCGGGCGCGCTCAGCATGGCAGGTGCGACGAGCGCCGCGCAGATCAGCTTATGGTTCACGAAGTTCTCCCCTCTACGGCCAGCCATTCGATGGCATTGGCGAGGAAACGGCGCTGCAGCGGCGCCACCATGTCCGGCATGCGGTGGACCACCGCGCGCATCCCCTTGTTCGCGGCGACCAGCGTAGCGGCGCCGTTGTGGCGATCGTGGTCGCGGCTGTAGCCCGCGACGATCTCGACACCCGGCCCCTCCACCAGCAGCCCGTTGGAGAGGCGTCCGTCGATCTGATGGAAGATTCCCGCCGCCCGGTCCGCCGGGATTCCGGCGAACAGCGGGTGCGCGCGCAGATAGTTCCAGTTGCCCATCCACGGCGCCCGGATGTCGCCGACGGTGCCTTTGAACTCCAGCAGGCCGAGATCCGCGAGTTGCCGCGCGACGCCTTCGGACAAGCCATCCTCCGGCACCAGCGCCAGCAGCGGCACGCCCGAGCGCACGGCAGCCAGCACTTGCGCCGACAGTTCCCCGAACACCAGCTTCGGCTTCTCGCCCTTCTTGGGCTGCGCTTCGAGGCCGGTCTGCTCGCCGATCTGGCGGCGGGCGATCTCGTCCGCCTTGAGGCCCGAGGCGATGACCAGATCGTACCGCTGCCCCGGCCGGAATTCCTCCAGCCTGAGGCCGGGCAGCGCCTCCAGTTGCGCCCGAAGACTACGCGCGATCCCGGAGACGGCGATGCGCCGCCCGGATGCCACCTGCGCGGGCAGCCCCGCCACCCACAGGCTGCGCGTGAAAGTCGCGCCCGGAGCGCCGGAGAAGGACAGGTGCACCTGCCACTCCCCCTCTCGCGCCAGAGCAGGCGTCGTGACTTCGCGGGCGACCAGCTGGCTGAACCGGTCGGGCGCCGTGGCAGCCACCGGATAGCGCCCCAGTTCCACCACTGCGCCTTGCGGATCGCGCAGGGACAGCGCCAGTTCGCCGCTCACCGCCTTGCCGGTATCGTTGAACAGGAACAGGTCGAGCACCGCGCTCTCCCCCGCCGCGTAAGCCAGCTTGCGCTGCTTGGCGACGGGGCGGACCGGCAGCAGGCTGGCGCGCACCAGCGCCGGGTCGGCCTTGAAGCCGCGCAAGTTGTCGACGATGCCCGAGTGGTTCTCGATCGCGGTGGTCTCCCAGCCGCTAATCGCCGCCACGTCCACTTCTTCGCCGATGCGGATGTTCTCCATGTAGTTGGCCCAGGCGTCATAGCTCTTGGCGCCGATCGACAGGAACAGGTCCTGCGCGGTGGGGAACGCCTTGCGGAACCCCCAGCGCTCCAGAAATGCCTCGGTATTGGCGAGGATCACCGCATGGTCGGCAAGATCGTAGGAGCGGCCGCCGCCCTTGCGGATCGTCTCGACCATGGCGGCGTGATCGTCGGCGACGGCGCAGCCTTCCATCTCGCCGAACTCGACGATGAAGGGCTTGCCGGTCTGGCGGTGGATGTAGTCGTCGGGGCTCTTGTAGAAGGCGTCGTACCACTGGTCGCCCGCGCCCTGGTGGTTGTCCCACCAGCCGCCCCACTCGACCTCGTCCGAGCGGTAATATGTGTCGCTGTAGGGCACGTACATCGCCTGGGAAGCGCCGCGCTGGACGAAGCCGTCGTTGAGGATCACCGTGCGGCTCGGATCGGCGCGGTGCATGGCCAGCAGCACCGCCTGCACATCCGGGTTGGCGAGGTCCGCGCCCAGCTCGTTCTGCAATGTGTACTGCACCAGCGAGGGATGCGAGCGGAACGCCCGCACCATCGCCACGCACTTCTCCACCTGATAGTCGCGCGCGAAGCGGTCGGCGTCGGAGAGTTCGCCGTTCTTGCCGTAACCCGCGATGGCGAAGCAGCCGCCGCCCGGCTCCATCACGCGCAGCAGGCCCATCTCGTCCTGCCGGTCGAGCACCTCGCGCTTGCCGACGTTGCGGTGGAAGTGCAGGCAGTTGAGCCCGAGCGCCTTGGCCGCCTCGACTTCCTTCGTCGCCAGTTCCGGACGAGGCCAGAGCCCGTTGAAACCCCAGTAGCCCCACGAGATCGCCGAGTAGAGCTTGATGCGCCGCCCGTTCAGCCTCAGCATCGCGTCGCTGCCCAGCCCCTCCGGCGCGAACCAGCGGAAACCGAAGCGGACATCGTGCGAATCCTTGCCGAAGGAGAGGCGCAGCGTGTGCAGCACCGGCGTGTCGAGATCCCACAACTGCGCGTCCCGCGCCTCGACGCGGAAGCGGACATGCGCGGTGGTCCCCTCGACGCGCGCGTCCTCCAGCGTCACTTTCGCCGGAACCCTCGCGCCCTTTCCATCGAACAGCACAGCCTTGGCCAGCTTTCCGGCCCTTGCCGCCAGCGTTGCATCGCGGCAGGCAACCTCCAAATGCGCGGTCACCACATGCAGATCGGGCGTGTTGAGCACCCAGGCGTCCGCCACATGCGCGTCGAGCGGATGACTGGTAAGATGCACGTCCCGATCGATACCGCCGAACCCGTGCGAGCGGAACAGCTTGACCGCCCCCCAGGTCATCGTGGTGGAATCGCGCCAGTCGTAGCGGCCGCCGGGGTTGGTGATGCGGATGGCCAGCCGGTTGCGCGCGCCGGGCCGCAGCGCCTCGGTCAGATCGCAGACGATCGGCAGTTCGGCCATGATCGAGTAGCCGACCAGCTTCTGGTTGAGGAACACCTCCGTCCGCAGCCGCGCGCCGCGAATGTGGAGCAGCGTGCGCCGTTTCGCGAACGAGGCGGGGGCGTCGAAGTCCTTCGTCCACCACGAAACCCCGCGATAGGCACCGTTCTGCGGCACGGGATCGTCGTTGGCGTAGCGGTATTCGTCGTCGGTATAGGGCCGCTCGCCCAGCTTGCCCCAGACGTGCTCCTCCACCGTGGTCGGCAGGGTGACGGAGACTGACGGCGCGCTGTCGAGGATGTCCCAGCCCCCGGTCGGCGGATTGACCGGCAGGCCGGCAAGATCGACCTGCGAGGGCAGATGGATCCGATCGTCCTCGAACCGTGCCTCGCGATCGAGCCACAGCCGCCAGCCCTCGTCAGGCAGCGAAAGGCGATTGCCGCTTTCCACCGCCAGCGCGGTTGAGGGCAGCACCGTGATCGCCCCGGACGCGCCCGCGACGCCGAGGAACCCCCTGCGATCCAGCGCGGTCATCGGTGCGTATCCGATAGGCGTACGAAATGGTGCTGTTCCATGCATCCCTTTCCCTGTTTCGGGCACCGGCTTTCGGCCCGGTCACCAGAATTGAGATAGCGCTATCATCGATGAATGCGGATGCGCAAGGGGACTTGGTTCGGAAGCGGAAAAATCATCCGCGCAAGTCGAAATCTCAGCCCGAAGGCGCTGCGTCGGATTCGCGGCGGATCAGTTCGAAGCTCATCTGCCGGTGCCGGGGCGCCAGACGGCGTCCGTCGCGGGCGGTGCGAATATCCTCGACCAGTTGCAGCACCGCCGCGCGCGACATGTCGGCGATGGGCTGGCGGATCGTCGTCAGTTCCGGCCAGGTCGTGGTCGCTTGCGGGGCATCGTCGAAACCGACCACGGTGAGGTCGCCCGGCACGTCCAGCCCCATGCGATGCGCCACCGAGACCACCGCCGCCGCCATGTCGTCATTGCTGGCGAAGATCGCGGTCGGCCGCTCGGCCAACGCCAGCAACTTCTGCGCCGCGTCGAGGCCCGACCGGTAAGTGAACAGCCCCTCGACCACCAGCGCCGGGTCCGACACCAGCCCCGCCTCCCCCAGCGCATCGAGGTAGCCGTAAAGGCGCAGCGCCGACGCGGTCTGGTCGGGATTGCCGGAGACGAACCCGATCCGCTTGTGCCCCTGCGAAAGCAGATGCTGAGTCATGGCTGCCGCCGCCGCGCGGTCGTCGATATTGACGGAGGAGAGGAACACCGGCGGTCGCCCGGACGCCACCGCGACGCCGGGAACCTCTGCCTCATGCAGCAACCTGTGAATGTCATCGGCATCGCAGAGCGGCGGCGGCAGGATCAGTCCGTCGACCCCGTTGTCGATAAGCCGCTGCACGATTTCGGCGCGCTCTTCCTGCTTCTCGCAAAGCTGCACGACCAGTTGCACGTTGGCCCGGCTCGCCTGATCCAGACTGCCGACGAGGAATTCGTTCAGATACCCGGCGCTGGGGTTGCTGTAGAGCAGGCCGATACGGATCTCGCTCGCCGCCGCAAGGTTGCGGGCGGCGGCGCTGGGCGAATAGTTCAGCGCCTTGATCGCTGCCTCGACCCGCTCGCGCGTCTCCTCGCGCACGTTGGCCTTGCCGTTCATAACGCGCGACACCGTCATCAGCGATACGCCCGCCTCGCGCGCCACGTCGGCGATCGTGTTGCCCGCACGCGAGCGGCGCGAGGAGCGTGGGCGCATGGGCGATCCGCCGATATCGTCTGCCATGCGCGTCTCTTCTCCCTGCCTGAACCCTCGCTGCTAACGCGCCCGCAAGCCGCTTGCAATGTGATCACCTGATTGATAGCGCTATCAGTCAATAACAGGGGAGAGCATCGTGATGCACCGAATCGGGCTACTGCTGAGCGCGGCGACCATCGCCAGCGCGCAGACACCCAGCGTCGCAACGCTTCAGAGCCGCGCCGCCGAAATGGTCCGCGCGATGACGTTGGAGGAGAAGGCCGCCCAGCTCAAGTCCGAGGCTCCCGCGATCCCGCGCCTCGACATTCCCGCCTACGACTGGTGGAGCGAGGGCCTGCATGGCGTCGCCCGCGCCGGGGAGGCGACCGTTTTCCCGCAGGCCGTCGCCATGGCCGCCACCTTCGATGCGCCACTGATCGAGCAGACCGCCGAAACCATCGCCACCGAATTTCGCGCCAAGTACCGCGAGACGCTCGCCCCCGACGGCAGTTCGAAGCGCTATCGCGGGCTCACCGTCTGGTCGCCCAACATCAACATCTTCCGCGATCCGCGCTGGGGGCGCGGACAGGAGACCTTCGGCGAGGACCCCTACCTCACCGGCCGCATAGGCGTATCGTTCGTGCGCGGCCTGCAGGGCAGTGACCCTGCGTTCTACAAGACCGCCGCCGTCGCCAAGCACTTCGCCGTCCATTCCGGCCCCGAGGGCAACCGCCACCGCGAGGACGTCCACCCCTCCCCCTACGATCTGGAGGACACCTACCTCCCCGCCTTCCGCGCCACGGTGACCGAGGCGAAGCCCGCCGGGATCATGTGCGCCTACAACGCCATCGACGGCGTGCCCGCCTGCGGCTCCCCTCTCATTGCGCAGCGGCTGCGCGGGGACTGGGGCTTTGCCGGGCATGTGGTGACCGACTGCGCGGCGATGGTCGACTTCTTCAACCCCGAGGCCCACGCCTACAGCCGCGATCCCGTCGATGCGGCGGCGAGCGCGGTGCGCGCCGGAACCGACCTCATCTGCGTCGAGTTCGGCCGCGACAAATCCTCCGACCCCGCGATCATCGTTGATGCCGTGCGCCGCAGCCTGCTGCCCGAGGACCTGCTCGACCGCGCGGTGGAGCGCACCCTCACCGACCGCCTGCGCCTCGGCCTGCCCGGAGAGACGACGCCCTATTCCGCCATCACGCCCGCGCAGAACGACACCGCCGCGAACGCCGAACTCAACCGCAAGGTCGCGCGGGAATCGCTGGTGCTGCTCAAGAACGACGGGCTGCTACCGCTGGCGAAGGCGCCGCGCTCGATCGCGGTGATCGGGCCGAATGCGGACAGCGTCGATGCGCTGGTGGGCAATTACAACGGCACCCCGTCGAAGCCCGTCACGCTGCTGGAGGGCCTGCGCCAGCGCTTCCCCGAGGCGCGCATAGACTACGTGCAAGGCACCGGCCATGTCGGCCCGCCGCTGAAACCCGTGCCCGGCGCGGTGCTGTGCGTCGATGCGCGGTGCAGCGCGAAGGGCGTCACCATTGAGGAATTCGCCGGGACGGTGGCCGAGGGCAAGCCTTCCTCCAGCCGGACGAGCGCCGACATCCGCTTCGACTGGGGCCGCCCCGCCCGCGCGCAGCGCAGCACCGCCATGCGCTGGAGCGGCTGGATCGTGCCCGAGGCGACCAGCGAATATCACTTCCGCATGAACCTCGACGACGGCTACCGCATCACCGTGGACGGGCGCGAGATCGCCGACGCCTGGGACCTCGGCGACCCGCCCTCGATCCACAACGACGGCGTCACCCTCACCGCAGGCAAGGCATATCGCATCGTCGTCGAGGCGCGGCAGGAAGGCGACCGGGGTGACCAGTCGCTGCTCTGGACCGACATGCGCGAACAGGAAGGCGCCGCCGTCGAGGCCGCGCGCAAGGCCGATCTCGTCGTCTTCGCGGCGGGCCTCAATTCGAAGCTGGAGGGCGAGGAGATGCGCGTCAACGCACCGGGCTTCGCAGGGGGAGACCGCACCAGCCTCGACCTTCCCGCCCCGCAGGAAGGGCTGCTCGAAGCGCTGCACGCGACCGGCAAGCCGGTGATCCTCGTGCTCATGAACGGCAGCGCGATGAGCGTGAACTGGGCGCAAGAGCACCTGCCCGCCATCGTCGAGGCGTGGTATCCCGGCGGGGTCGGCGGGCGCGCGGTAGCAGACATGATCGCGGGCGACTTCAGCCCGGCGGGCCGCCTGCCGGTAACCTTCTACGCCTCCGCCGAGCAGCTTCCGGCATTCGGAGACTATGCCATGAAGGGGCGGACCTACCGCTATTTCGCGGGCAAGCCGCTCTATCCGTTCGGTCACGGCCTCAGCTACACCAGCTTCGCCTATGCCGCGCCCAAGGCCGCGAAGCAGGTCGTCGCGGGCAAGGCGCTGGACATTTCCGCGACGGTGACCAACAGCGGAAAGCGCGAGGGCGACGAGGTCGCGCAGCTCTATCTGCGCCATCCGGGCGGCCCCGCGCGCCATGCGCTGCAGGGCTTCACCCGCATCCACCTCAAGCCCGGAGAGAGCCGCGAGGTGCGCTTCACCCTCGATCCGCGCGCGCTCAGCACCGTCGATGCGGCCGGGATGCGCAGCGTGCAGCCGGGCGAGGTCGAGATCTGGGTCGGCGGCGGCCAGCCCGATACCGGCGCGCCCGGCGGTTGGGCGAAAGTCCGCGTGACGGGCAAGGCCGTGCCGCTTCCAAAATAACGACATCCGAGGGAGAGAGAACCATGCGCAACCTGAAAGCCCTGCTCCTTGCAACTGCCCTCGCGGCCGCACCTTTGCAGGCCGCGACGATCGGCACGATGACCCCGGCCGAGCCGGTCACCGCCGCGCGGATCGACGCCCTGCCCGCCGCGCAGCAGCAGGCGTGGGATCGCTACCTTGCGCGCTCGCAAGCGCTGATGGCGACGGACAAGGCGGCGCTGGCCGCCGAGCGCAAGACCCATCCGGCGAGCAACCCGCCCTCCGGTCCCTCGGGCGGCGGCGGGATGCCGATGGACAAGCCCGCCGCGTGGTACGCCGGAGCGGAAGCGCGGCGCATCGCCGCCACCGTGGTCAGCTTCCAGACCCCGGCGGGCGGCTGGGGCAAGAACATGGACCGCTCCGGCCCGGCACGCCTGCCCGGCCAGAGCTGGGTCCCGCACGAGAACCTGCCCGCCAACGCGCGCGAAGACATCGTCAGCGCCAGCGAGGAATGGCGCTACGTCGGCACCATCGACAACAACGCCACGCTCGACGAGATGCGCTTCCTCGCCCGCGTTCAGGCGCAGGCGCCGGGGCGCGAGGGAGACGCGGCGCGCGCTTCGTTCCGCAAGGGGCTGGCCTATCTTCTCGAAGCGCAGTTTCCGAACGGGGGCTGGCCGCAGGTCTATCCGCTGCAGGGCGGCTACCACGACGCCGTGACCTACAACGACGATGCGATGGCGCAGGTCCTCGCGCTGCTGGAGGACATAGCGGGGCGCAAGGGCGACTTTGCGTTCGTGACGACGGCGGAGGCTGGAAAGGCCGGGGCCGCCTACGATCGCGGCATCGCCGTGATCCTCACCACGCAAGTGCGGGTCGACGGCAGGCTGACGGGCTGGTCGCAGCAGCACGATTCGCTGACGCTGGCCCCGGTCGGCGCGCGCAACTTCGAGCCTGCGGCGCTGTCCAGCAACGAGAGCGCGCGGCTGCTGGTGGCGCTGATGGAGCAGCCTTCGCCCTCGCCGCAGGTCGTCGCTGCGGTGCACGGCGGGGCGGCCTGGCTGCGCTCGGTCGCGGTGCGGGACAAGGCGTGGGGGCTGGCCGATGATGGCGTCGCGGGCAAGCACCTGTTCGACAAGCCCGGCGCCGGGCCGATCTGGGCGCGGTTCTACGACATGGCGACGGGACGCCCGGTCTTCGGCGACCGCGACAGGTCGATCCATGACGATGTGAACGAGATCAGCCTGGAACGGCGCAACGGTTACAGCTGGTTCGGCAGCGGGCCGGGGCAGGCGCTGAAGGTATACGACACCTGGGCGAAGGCCCACTAGTGACTATTGCGCTCCCCCGAAACTGGTTCGGGGGAGCGCCCTGTCGATCACTTCCCGCCGCGATTGCGGCAGTTGTCGGTCACCGTCTTGCTGCAGACCGGATAGTCCTTGTCCATCGCGGTCGCAGGCGGCGGCGTCAGCGCGCCCTTGTATGGTCCGCCCTGATAGTTCTCATCCGCAGGCATCGCCGGACGAGCGGCCTGATCGGCACTCTGCGGATCGGGCACGCCCTCGGTCGGCACGCCCGGCCCCGGAGGGTTCGCCTGCCCCGGCGGGGTGGCAGGCGTCTCACCCTTCAACTGCTGAATCACGGAATTCCACGCCATCTGGCGCTGCTCGGGCGTCATCTTGTAGATCTGGCCGCGCTGGTCCGGCGTCAGCGCCCAGTAGCCCTTCTGCTGATCCATGCTCAGCGTCCAGTAGTAAACCTTGTAATCGTTCGGCCAACTGTCGTAGTCGGCCTTCTGCGCGGGCGTCCAGCCGTCGTACAGGGCCTGCTGTTCAGGCGTCATCGTCGGGGCGACGGAAGCGGTAGCGGGCGGCGGCGGCGTATTCTGGGCAGAGGTGGGCAAAGCCGTCAGACTAAGTATGGCCGCACCGGCGAGCAGAACTTTTCGCATCTCTCACTCTCCATCGGTTTCTCGTTCTGATCGAACGACACCCGGACACCGGCAATTGTTCCCCGCGCGCGACGAAGCGGGCTTGCACCGGGCCACGCCGTTCCCTAGTTGTTCACGGTGAACAATCTGCAAGCTCCCTCCTCTGATCCGCTGATCGACGGCCTCAACGATCCCCAGCGCGAGGCCGTGCTGACGACCGAAGGCCCGGTCCTGATGCTGGCGGGCGCGGGCACCGGCAAGACCGCCGCGCTGACCCGCCGCCTCGCCCATCTCGTCCGCAGCCGCCTTGCCTGGCCGAGCGAGATCCTGTGCGTCACCTTCACCAACAAGGCCGCGCGCGAGATGCGCGAGCGGGTCGGCCACCTGATCGGCCCGGCGGTGGAGGGGATGCCTTGGCTCGGCACCTTCCACGCGATCGCCGCGAAGATGCTGCGCCGCCATGCCGAACTCGTCGGCCTGCAGAGCAACTACACGATCATCGACACCGATGATCAGCTGCGCCTGCTCAAGCAGCTGATCCAGGCTGAGGGCCTCGACGAAAAGCGCTGGCCCGCGCGCCAGCTGGCGGGCTGCATCGACCGCTGGAAGAACCGCGGCCTCAACCCGCAGGACCTCGATGCGGGCGAGAACGAGAGCTACGCCAACGGCAAGGGCCAGAAGTTCTACAAGCTCTATCAGGAGCGGCTGAAGGCAGTGAATGCCTGCGACTTCGGCGACCTGCTGCTGCACATGCTCAACATCCTGCGCACCCACCGCGACGTGCTGGAGCAATACCAGAACCGCTTCAAGTACGTCATGGTCGACGAATATCAGGACACCAATCAGGTCCAGTACCTATGGCTGCGCCTGATCGCGCAAGGCCGCCAGAACATCTGCGTGGTGGGTGACGACGACCAGTCGATCTATTCCTGGCGCGGCGCCGAAGTGGCCAACATCCTGCGCTTCGAGAAGGATTTTCCGGGCGCGAAGGTCATCAAGCTGGAGCAGAACTACCGCTCCACGCCGCAGATCCTCGCCGCCGCCTCGGGCCTGATCGACGAGAACACCCAGCGCCTCGGCAAGACCTTGTGGACCGAGCGCCATGCGGGCGACAAGGTGCAGGTCGTCGGCGTCTGGGACGGGCCGGAGGAAGCCCGCCGCGTCGGCGACGAGATCGAGCGGCTGGAACGTCAGGGCGCCCCGCTCGACCAGATCGCCATCCTCGTGCGCGCGCAGTACCAGACGCGCGAGTTCGAGGACCGCTTCATCTCGATCGGCATGAAGTACCGCATCGTCGGGGGCTTCCGCTTCTACGAGCGCGCCGAGATCCGCGATGCGCTGGCTTACCTGCGCGTCATTGCCCAGCCCGCCGACGACCTCGCGTTCGAGCGCATCTACAACGCCCCCAAGCGCGGCCTCGGCGCCAAGGCCTTGGAAGCGCTGCACCGGCTGGCGCGAAATCGCGGCATCCCACTGTCGAACGCCGCGATCGAGATCGCCGATACCGACGAACTGCCCGCCCGCGCGCGCAACACCTTCCTTGCGCTGATGCGCGACTTCGCGCGCTGGCGCGATCTTTCCGCCACCGAAGGCCCCGCCGACCTGCTGCGCACCGTGCTCGACGAATGCGGCTACACCGACGCGCTGCAGGCGGAGAAGACCGCCGAGGCCAACGGCCGGCTGGAAAACCTCGTCGAACTCGCGCGCGCCATGGAGGAATACGACAGCCTCGGCGACTTCCTCGAACACGTCAGCCTCGTCATGGACAATGAGAACGCGGCCGAGGAAGAGAAGGTCACGATCATGACCATGCACGGGGCGAAAGGGCTGGAATTCGACAACGTGTTCCTGCCCGGCTGGGAGGAAGGCGTGTTCCCCTCGCAGCGTTCGCTCGATGAGGGCGGCCTCGCCAGTCTGGAGGAGGAGCGCCGCCTGGCCTATGTCGCAATCACGCGGGCGAAGAGGAAATGCACGATCCTGCATGCGGCGAACCGGCGCATCTACGGCCAGTGGACCAGCTCGATCCCCTCGCGCTTCATCGCCGAACTGCCCGAGGAGCACGTAGACAGCGAGACCACGCTGTCGGGCGGGGCCTCGCTGTGGCGAGCGCAGTGGTCGGAACATAGCGATCCGTTCGCCGATGTGGCGCGCCAGCAACCCTCGCGCATCGTCACGCGCGGCCCCGGCTGGCAGCGTGCCGCCTCCCGCGAGTACGACGCGACACCCAAGCGCGTGGTCGAAAGCACCCGCTCCGCCGCCAGCTTCGCCGCCAAGCCGCGCTCCGACATCGCCGTGGGCGCGCGCGTCTTCCATGAGAAGTTCGGCTACGGCGCGGTGGTGGCGCAGGAAGGCAACAAGCTGGAGATCGAGTTCGAGCAGGCGGGTAACAAGCGCGTGCTGGACAGTTTCGTAAAGCCGGCCTGAGGCCTGCTTCCTCCACGAGACAACTTCGGGGAGGAATTTGCACCCACCATTCGTCATTGCGAGCGTAGCGAAGCAATCCAGGGCCGCGCAAGACCGCCCTGGATTGCTTCGCTACGCTCGCAATGACGAGGTCTGGCGAGGTCATACGGAAACGCCCGCTGGCGAGTGCGGGCCATTACGCCGGGGAAATCAACGCAACCGAAGTGAA
>JASGGD010000034.1:0-32727 GCA_047605225.1 Novosphingobium sp. | reverse complement strand
CGCCCGCAGAAGGCCAAATAACCCTACGTCAATGCCGCCTTCCGTCGGCGCTTACGGCGTGAACGACACGCCCACGCTCAACAAGTCGTCCGCGTCATCCACCGTCGCCATCGCTCCCGGCGAAACCATCGCGATAGCTGGTCTTGATGAGCGCTCCGACAATTCCACCCGCGACGGCTTTCTAGGCGGGCTTCTCGGATCTCGGCAGCGTGACATCGGATCGTCACAATTGCTGCTTCTCGTTCAAGCCGATCTCGCCGACGATGAGAGAAAAGCCGATCCCTCGATCAACATTCTGCAACCGGTAGAGGAAATTAGTGATGCCAAAGCAACCTAAGGATTTGCGTCCGTTTTTTGCCGTTTACGTCTCAGCGCCCCAAGATTTTTTTGCGGGCATGCCGTGTAAAGAGGGCGATCACTTGCACATCGCAGGGCGTTACCGCTGGGCAAAGCGCGCCGCGCCGCATCGTTTTCCTACCGAAATCGCCGCTCGCCGCTTTCTCGTGAGCTCTCATTCACGTTGGGTTCGCGAAGATGCGTGGCCTAAGGTTGCTCGCGTTGAATTTAGGGGTGCTAATCATGAGGTCTGGACTGATCTTGACATGGCAGATTTTGGGGCTGATCCGCTTATTGAGCAGGCTGTTGCCAATTTTGAATATTTGTTTCGGGACAAGCCGTTGGAGGAAGCTGCCGTTGCAGTACTTCGCCTGATGGATGCTTCTGCTGTGCGAGGCGTTTCGTAGCATCGCACGCTATACTGGTTACAAGGCAGCCCTGTTTTCAGGGCTGCCATTTGAAATTATCCTTCTGGGGTCCAACCGGCATCTAGGCGGCCGTTAAACGGTTTAATTTTTTCATCCAGCTTAGCCCTCATCTCGCCTGCAAAAGTGCCCGATGACGCAATTCCTACCGACGCCCCTAGCTCATTTTTTCGCTGTCCTAGCACCTTAAGAAATGTGGTTCCGTTCCAGTCCTCGAGTGCTTTCAAAGCGGGCTCCGCTAAATCAACTGGGAAAACTATCGTTATAAATCCGCGATTTGACATGTAAGTCTCCTAAGCAGCATTACGTTTGCGCAAATGCGATGTTACTTTACGATAGAAATATCTGAACAATCGAGACTCCTCGCGAACAAGAATGTTGAAAGTTCGGGGGTGTTGGGGGCGGAGCCCCTGACGGATAGCCCCTTCCGTTCTTCTGTTCGCACACGCCCCGCGCGGCCCCTCCCGGCTTCGCGGGGCTCTTTACGTCTGCCGTCACCCGCCAGCCGGTAGCCCCTTCTGTTCTTCGTCGGTGTTCCACGATCCCCATTGCGAGGCGCGGCGCGTCCGCCAGGTGTCGCCGCAGCGAGCGGAGCGAGCGAGGACGACACCTAGCGCACAGAGGCGCAGCGCCCATGTGCATGGTCCAATAACCATGCACATTTGGTCCAAAAATGGACCCTCGGCAGGGCGCAACCCCCACAAAACTCCCATTGCACCAAAATGGTTCGTTGACGGGCAGGGTGGTCTGTGCGGACAACCAAAGGAGGTGTCTGTGTGAGCCGATAGATCGGAGCAGCAGATTTCCGCTTACGCCCCTTAGCGGACGGACTCAGTCCAGTGCCGTGCGCCGCCGTATTTGCCAAAGCGCCAAGGGCAAGTAGACAGCGCTTGAAACAACACTGGAAATGGCTGTTGCCTGCCAAAACACTTCCATGAAATAGGCGTAAGTGCCGCAAACTAAGATCGGCCCGAGAACTGCGAAACCTATCGGATTTCGTTCAATCAAACCGCCCTGAAACCACACAAAAACGCCGATTACGACAAGCCATGGAATGGATAGCATTCCCCCAACGAGCAACCCAAGGCCGCCTCCAGAGAAACTGAAGCCCGAAGTCGTTCCTATTGTCCCAGCAACGCCTGCGGCGAACAAACCAACTGCGTGCGCAATCAAGATGGTGCTCATCAATTCAGAGCGAGAGGTGGGCCTGTCCATGCTCAAAGACTGCACTAAGCAGCGTTAAGAGGCAACGACCGCATCCCACCCTTATTGGCCGTGACGGGGCAGGGGTCGGGGCGGATTAAAAATTTGAAACCCTCATTGTGACTCTATCTCCTTCGTCTACACTGACGAAAGGGGATTGCGTCTACGCGGACTTTCAACCAACGTCGCCACACAGACGGAGGGTTCGGTGCCGAGGCAGTCCAAGCTACCAATTGAAGCGTACATAGCCGAAACCGGTGGTGATCGCCGTGCTGTCTATGATCGTAAAATGCGTCGTGAGGGGAATGTGCGCGTGGGGGTTTGGGTGCCGGAGGGTTTGGCCGCAGAGGTTCGCAGCCTTTGTTTGGGCCTTGTCCATTCGGACGATCCGCTACGCTACATCAGTTCGCTTCGCGACCTCGTAGGTTCCGTTCGGAGCGAAAATGCGCTAAAAGCTGCTGCCATTGAGAACGTTCAGTCATGATGGTGGACTTTCTCACGGTCGAGATGCCCGACCCGTTTGGATTTAACATAAACGGCGGGGAAGTTTTGAAAGTTGGCACGGATGGCGTCGTTAAGTGGTCAACGATGTGTAAGAAAACCGTGAAGGGCTCGTGGGATAGCAGCCTTACCGTACGTAACATCGCAGGATGTGAGTACGCCGACCTTCAGGATGATAATGGTGATTATGTAAAATTATCTATCGTGGAGCTTTGGCCACTCATTGCTCGATCCTGAAGCCGAGCCATTGAATGATCCAGACCAATGCCACGATGATTGCTATCCACACTGCTGCCAGTTGCAGAATCCGCCTGCCTCCAAGCTCTCGGATCTGGGCGTTGCGCAAAGCCAGGATCAGGCAGCCGACGATGGAAATCATCGAGACGATCACGGCAATTGCATTCATGGCGCAATCACTAATCCATCGTAAGCCACCTGCACGTTAGCAGGTATGGAAGCACTCAGTGTGGCATAGTCCATGCTCTTGTCGAGATGTGTCAGAACTGTCGTTCCGGCACGGCAAACTTCAGCCAGTTCAAGGGACATCGCCAGATGAGCGTGTGTCGGATGAGGCTCGCGGCGCAGGCAGTCTACGACGAGGACATCGCAGCCGTAAAACAAATCAACCATGCCACGTGTGATCTGATTGAAGTCAGTCGCATAACCAACTGTTTTTCCATCGGTATCGAATAGAAATCCAGTCGAGTCCATCGCCCCATGCGGCATTTGCGTGTGCCCGATCCGAAATCCTTCACAAAGCCGGACCGTATCGAGATTTTCCAGAGAGATTAGTGTCGGGTAGCCGTTCTGGCCAGCAAACACATAACCGAACCGCTGCCGCAGCCTTCGCACGGTCTCGGAATCCGCATAGCCTGGGATCGGGCCGGCGCGGCCGTATCGCAGCGGTCGCAAGTCGTCGATGCCATGGCAGTGGTCCGCATGATCGTGAGTCCAGAAAACTGCGTCGACGCGATGAATGTCGTTGGCAAGAAGCTGCGCCCGCAAATCGGTCGGAGTATCAACCAGGATGCGTGCGCCGGCGTCACTTTCGAGCATAATCGCAACCCGTGTCCGGCGATTGCGAGGCTCGTTTGGATCGCAAAGCCCCCAGTCGGCAGTACCACTCTCGCCGCCAAGTCTCGGAACGCCGGTGGATGTTCCGCTGCCAAGGATCGTGACTTTCACGCGTAACTGGCCTTGGTGAACAGCGCGAAGAAATTGCGGGTCGTAGCCTCGCCAAGATGCTCCACGCTGGTATTGCGCAGGTTGGCAACGAAAGCGGCAGTGTCGGCGGTGAAGGCCGGCTCGCATTTACGACCACGATGGGGGATTGGCGCAAGAAATGGCGAATCGGTTTCGACTAGTAGCCGATCATCAGGAATGATCTTCACTACGTCCTGCAAGTCTTTGGCATTTTTGAATGTGACGATACCCGAGATACTGATAGTCAGGCCAAGGTCGAGTACCTTACGTCCGAATTCCGCGCTCGCGGTGAAGCAGTGAATCAGGCCGGGGAAAGCGCCCTTCCCGATTTCTTCCTGCAGAATCCGCGCGGTATCATCCTCGGCGTCTCGCGTATGGATTATGATCGGCAGACCGGTTTCGCGCGCAACAGCGATATGGGTGCGGAACAGCGCCTGCTGCACCTCCCGGTCCGATTTGTCGTAGTAGTAGTCGAGCCCAGTCTCACCAATGCCTATGACACGTGGATGAGCAGCGGCTTCGATCAAGGCGCCCTCTCCCAAGTCGGCATGCTCGTCCGCTTCGTGAGGATGAATACCGACCGATGCCCACACGTCGGGTTCGCGCGCTGCGGTGGCTATTACGCGATCCCATTCCCGTTGCCGGGTTGAAATGTTGAGAAAACCTTTGATGCCGGCCTGACGGGCACGAGCAAGTACTGCCTGCTGATCTTCAACAAGGCCCTCGTATTCCAGATGGCAGTGAGAATCGATCAGCATCAGGTCGCGGTTCCCTCGGGCAGTTCAAGACGGGGAAATACGCCTTGCGGCTTGTCAATCTTGAAGCCCGATGCAGCCAGCGCCGGAAACCAATCGGCATCTGCAAGTGCAACGTAGTCACGGTATTCGGGCGGCTGCCCCATTTGGTCCAGCAGAGCATCGATTGCGGTCGGGACTACGGGACGTACGGCGAGGGCGAGGTCGCGTACGACTTTGAAGAGCGTCATCAGCACGGCTTCCATCCGTTCAGGGTCACTCTTGCGCAGCGCCCAGGGAGCCTGTTCGTCTACGTACTGGTTGCAGGCAAAAACACCGCGCATCCATGCTTCGAGGCCGGTGCTGAAATCAAGCGCGTCGAATGCGGTACGCAGACCTGCAATACCGTCGGCTACGGAGGCGAGCAACGATGCGTCTGCCTCGTGTACTTCCGAAATGTTCTTCAATTTTCCATCCATGTTCTTGAAAATCATGGATAGACTGCGCTGAGCAAGGTTGCCGAAACTGTTTGCGAGTTCCGCATTGGCGCGGGTGACGATAGCTTCCGCAGACCACGACCCATCTTGTCCGAAAGCGACTTCACGCAAGAAAAAGTAGCGCAGGGTATCGACACCGAAAGTTTCGGCCAGACCAATTGGATCCGTAACGTTGCCCAGCGATTTCGATTCCTTTTGGCCGCGATTGAGCAGGAACCCGTGGCCGAAAACCTGCTTTGGCAGGTCAAGGCCAGCGCTCATCAGGAAGGCTGGCCAGTATACGGTATGGAAACGGACGATATCCTTGCCGATCAGGTGCACGTCGGCAGGCCAGAACTTTTCAAAATCCGCCCGCTCGGTTGGGAAACCGAGGCCGGTGAGGTAGTTTGTCAGGGCATCTACCCACACGTACATGACGTGGTTATCGCTGCCGGGCACTTTAATGCCCCAGTCGAAACTGGTGCGGGAGACGGAAAGGTCGCGCAGGCCGCCTTCAACGAAGCGTTGAATTTCGTTGCGCCGGCTCTCGGGTCGGATGAAGTCCCCCGAGGCATAAAGTTCCAACAGCTTGTCCTGGTACTTTGACAGGCGGAAGAACCAGGATTCCTCGACGGTCCATTCCACCGGGGTGCCTTGCGGCGACAGCTTTATGCCGTCTTCGCCAGCCTGCAGTTCGCTTTCATCGTAGTACGCTTCATCACGGACGGAATACCAACCCTCATACCGGTCGAGATAAAGATCGCCGTTCGCTTCCATGCGGCGCCACAGTTCCTGCGTGGCGGCGTGGTGCCGTGGCTCGGTAGTGCGTATGAAAACGTCATATTCGATATTCAAAGTGTCGCACATATCTTTGAAATAAGACGACATTTCGTCAGCCAATGCGGCCGGTGTAGTATCTAGGTCGCGCGCCTTCTGGGCCATCTTCAGGCCGTGTTCGTCGGTACCGGTCTGGAACCGCACGTCGAAGCCTTCCGCCTTCTTGAAACGCGCGATGACATCGGCAGCAATCGCCTCATAGGCATGACCGATGTGGGGGCGTCCGTTGGGATAGCTGATAGCGGTCGTGATGTAATAGGGCTCGCCCATGCGGCGTCGCGCTTTCCTGGCTGGTGTTTACAG
Source organism: Novosphingobium sp. (assembly GCA_047605225.1). Taxonomy (GTDB): domain Bacteria; phylum Pseudomonadota; class Alphaproteobacteria; order Sphingomonadales; family Sphingomonadaceae; genus Novosphingobium. Next base: position 26,709 of record JASGGD010000034.1, on the reverse strand, counting down.
GTATATGTTCAAGTATATTCTGAACTTTCCGCAGGGGTCCTGTGAAAGCTCTAGCGTGCGGCTTCTCTAGGCATCGCGGCCGAGGCCAGCAACCCGCCAATTTCCATTATGAGCAATCCGGCATCGAAATTGTAAGTCGGAGTCTGCGTTTCCAACTGGGTCAGTGTGGCGTAAGCCTTGATAATGTCACGCTGCTGTTGACGTGACGCGTCGCGCAATTGGTGGGTCAGCACGGCCCGGGCGAGTTCCAGAACTGCCAACTGGCGGGCACGGGCGGGGCGTCCGCCGATCTCGTCAGCCAGAGCACCGCGCAGCACAAAGTCCGGGTCACCGCGCTGAAGGATACGAGTCATCAATGTGTGAATGCCGCCCAGGTCGTGTTCCACGATGTCTAGCGCTACGCCCGGTGCTCCTTGCGCCGCGGTAATCGCTGCCAAACGCGTTGCGGCATCGGCTTGCGGGGCATCGCGGCGGATTACAGCGTCGAGTTCCTCCGAACCGAGTGTGGCGAAGCGCAGGACGCGGCAGCGTGAGCGGATCGTTGGTAACAGTCTTCCTGGCTGATGCGCAATGAGCAGGAAGTATGTACCGGCGGGTGGCTCTTCCAGCACCTTTAGAAGCGCGTTCACGGCACCTTTTTCCATATCGTCGGCCGGATCGATGACGATGGCTCGGCGATCACCGAGTGTGGGCTTGGTTGCCAGACGGCGTATCATTCCACGCACCTGATCGACCGTGATGTTCCGCTTGGTCTGATAGGGCTTGCCCTCCGCCTTCTTCTTCGCCTCATCGTCGTTGGCGGGAAGATGGTCGAGGATGTGGATATCGGGATGCGTTTCGACATCGGGATCCGGGGCGCCCGGTTGGCGCACCAGTTCAACCGCCGCAGCGCGCGCAAAGGCACGCTTGCCAAGACCTTTGCCACCACTCAGCAGCCATGCATGGTGCATGCGCTCTGACGCGATAGCGGCGAGCCATTCCTGCCACGCGGCATCCTGGCCGATGAAGGGTTTGTCGATGCTCATGTCAACAGCGGTGCCAGTGCGGCCAGCACCATTCCATGCGTAGCTGCGGGATCCCCATCGCCATTTATCCGGGCGAAGCGGTCCGGTTCTGCTTCGGCAAAGGTGGAGAACGCCCCAGCGACACGGGCGTGATAAAATGCATCACGGCCACCGATCCGGTCACTGCCGTCGATGTCGCGTAGTGCGAGACGTTGAACCACCAAGGCTGGAGCGACCTCGATCAATAAAGTGAGGTCAGGTAGCAGTCCATCGCTGCCAATGGCGTGAAGGGTGCCGATTTCGCTGTCTGAAAGACCGCCTCCGCCACCTTGATACGCGCGGCTTGAATCGAGATAACGGTCGCAGATTACCCATGCTCCGCGGGCCAAAGCCGGACGGATCACGCGATGGACGTGGTCTGAGCGTGCAGCGGCAAAGAGTAGCGCTTCGGCGCGGGAGTTCCAGCTTTCACCGCCGTCGCCCTCCACGCCGTTCAGCAGCAGGGTACGGATTGCCTCGGCTCCGGGCGTGCCGCCTGGCTCACGCGTAGTAACTACCTCGAGTCCGCGCGCGCGAAGCGCCTCGGCCAGCAATTGGGCTTGGGTGGACTTGCCAGCGCCCTCCCCGCCCTCGAGCGCGATGAATCGACCCCTAGTCATGTAAACAGGTTGATAAGCCCGTTCAACAGCCTGTCCAGCCACCCAGCCGGCTCCACATCACGGCCAGCATAAAGTGGGACGCGCCCCGGCGCGAGCCCTGCGACACGAATTTCCAGTTCGCCGACCTGCTCCCCCTTGCGAATGGGTGCCTTGATCGGTCCGCTATAGTGAACCGCCAGAGCTATGTCCGGCTGCGTTCCGCGCGGGATTGTGGCATGAACTTCACGGTTGGCGACCAGCGGAAGAGAACGGGCGCTACCGCCCTGTACGCTGGCCTGAGCGATGGTTTGCCCCTGATCGAACAGGTGCCGTGTGTCCCAGGCGGCAAAGCCCCATTCCAGCAGCGCCTTGGCCGCATCATCTCGCACTTTTGGTAGGGGTGATCCTGCCAATACCATGACGAGGCGACGACCGCCACGTTCGGCCGTACCGAGGAAGTTGTAGCCCGCCTCACGGGTGTAGCCGGTCTTGATGCCGTCCGCACCCGGAACTACGCCGACCGTTGGGTCGTGACTGCGCATGTTCACGTCACGCCAGACCCAGCGCTTGTGACCGGAGAACTCGCGGTAGAGATCGGGATAGCGTGTGATCATCGCATCGGCGAGCCGAACAAGGTCGCTGGCGGTTACGTAAGTGTTGCCCTCGTCCATCCAGCCGTTCGGGGTGTTGTAATGGCTGCGGGTCATGCCGAGGCGTCGCGCCGCGTCGTTCATCTTTGCCGCCCAGCCTTTCACGCTGCCGGCATACCCCTCACCCAGCACGACCGCGGCATCGTTCGCCGAAGCGGTCATGATGCCGTGGAGCAGGTCGCGCGTGGTCGGCCTGTCCTTTGTCGTGATGTACATGTTGGTGCCTTTGGCGAACCATTCCCTCTCGGTTTCAGGCCGTTCCTGAAACTGGCGGTCCATGCTGAGACGGCCTGCTCCGATTTCTTCGAAGGCGACGTAAGCGGTCATCACCTTGGTTACCGAGGCGGGGAGGAACGGTGTGTCGGGATGCTTCTGCGCAAGCACCTGGCCTGAGCCGAGGTCCACCAGCAGACTCACCGGGATCGGCGCCACCTGCGGCGGCGGCACGGGGATGGAGGCGGCCGAGGCGCTTGCCGGGATGGTCACGGCCAACGCCAGCTTCAGGATATTGGAAAACGACTTCAAGACCCGACTTCTCCCGCGCGCCTGTAGGCGTCTGGCTGCGCGCGGGAGAGGTTTGACGTTCAGTCCGCGCCGAGGATTCGGGCATCCCTATAGCCCGCGCCCTTGGCCTTCTCCAGCGCCGGCGCAGCTTTTGCACGGTTCGCGTAAGGGCCGAGCCGCACGCGCCAGAGCTTGCCTGCCGGGGTGACGCTGCCGCCAAGTTGGGCGGCGACCTTACGCGCCGCAGATTCGGAGGAAAACGCGGCAACCTGCACGTAAGTCGAGCCCTTCTCGGCAGGCTTGGGCGCCGGGGTTTTTGGTGCTTCGGGCTTAGGTGCCTGCGTCGAGGGCTTCGGGGCGGGCGCTTTGGGCGCCGAAGGGGGCATGGTTTGCGACGGGCGGGCAGCTACCGATACGGCCGGCGTAACGACTGCAGGTTTGATCGCTTTCGGAGCCGGGGGCTGTGTCGGCCTGGCGACCGGCGTCCTGGCTATCGCTGGCGGTTCCCCCGTGGGCATGGCTGGCGGCGTCGAGGGTGGAGGCAGCAACGGCGACTGGTCCGCCAGCTTGCGGCGGAGGACCTTGAGCAGGCCCTCGGGCGTCGCCATGCGCTCCGTCGCGCGGCCGCCCGACCGCAGCAGCGCACGCTCCTGCTCCGGAGGGTTGACGCGGCGCACACGCACTTGGGCCCTGGCGTCCGGAGCGAGACCAAGCTGCGCAGAAGCGTCGGGTGACAGTTCGATGAGCGTATCGTTTACCATTGGGCCGCGCCGCTCGATTCGCACGAGGATCGTACGGCCGGTGTCGAGCGCAGTCACTTCGACGTAGCAAGGCAACGGCAGCGTCTTGTGAGCGGCAGTCACCCCCACACCTTCGCCGGTGATGGCACCGCCGACCGCATCGTAATTGAGCTGGTCGGTCGGCGTCCAGACAGTGCTGCCGATAGTGAAAGGCTGTCCGACGACGACCGGATAGTCGGCGGCAGGCCCGGTCGCAGCAGGAGCCACCTGAGGCATGCGGGAGGCGGCAAATGCACCTCCCGAGCCGAGCAGGATCAGCGCCGCGAGCGGCAGGGAATAGTTAACGGGCAATCTCATCTGCAAGCAACCCCACGGACATGGCGTAGTAGTTCGAGCAGTTGTACTGGAGGATCACCCGATAATTACCGGTTAACAGATAAGCCGGTGTGCCCGGACCATCGGGCTGGAACAGCGAGGCGAGCACATCGCCGCCGATCGCTCCTTGCGGAGCCACGCCAAGCGCGCGCCATTGCGACACCGGCTTCCACTGCGAATGGCGCGCGTGCACGGCCGCGCAGGAAGGCGACGACAGCTTCGTCGCATAGGCGTTGACGTTGAAGCCGGAAGGCAGGGTCGCCTGCACGCCCCACGGTTGGCCGGGTCGCCACCCCGCGTCGCGAAAATAGTTCGCGATCGAGGCCAGAGTGTCGGCCGAACTGGAAAAGATGTCCGCCCGTCCGTCTCCGTCGCCGTCCACGGCAAGGCGCAGGTAGACGCTCGGCAGGAACTGCGGATAACCGAAAGCCCCTGCCCAGCTGCCCTTGAGCTGCGAGCGCGGCACGCCCCGGTCGACCATCTTCATCAGCGCGATCAGTTCGCTCTCGAAGAGTTCGCGGCGGCGCCCTTCCCAGGCCAAAGTCGCCAGCGAACGGGCAAGATCGAAATCGCCGGTATAGCTGCCGTAATTCGTCTCATGGCCCCAAATCGCGAAGAGAATCGGTGCGGGTACGCCGTAGCGCCGTTCGATCTGAGGCAGGATCGAGGCGAGCGAGGCATAGCGAGACTTGCCGCGCGCCACGATCGAACTGCCGACGTGCTGCGCGATGTAAGGCGCCAGCGGCGGCGGTGCTCCCCGACTACCGGGCTGCGAGGTGTCGAGCGCGATGACCCGGTCGTTGGGCGTGAGGCCGCTCAGCACGCTGGTGATCGCGCCCTCGCTCACGCCTTGGGTGCGGGCATGCGAAGCGACCGTGCGCAGGTAATCGGGGAAGGACTCCGGCTGTGCACAGGCCTGCGCGGCGGGAAGCGCAAGCACGATGGCGAAGACGGGAAGACGCAAGGATCGCATGAATGTTGCAAAGGTCATTACAGGGAAACTTCGCACAAAGCGGCCCGGTTGCAAATGGCCCGCCGCGCCTCGTCGTGGACAGTCGCCGCAAGCCCGATGCTCTTCACCGAGCATCAACCCCTTGCGCCGCCGCTACTTTGGGCTATGCGCAGGAACAGAGCGGACAGGTGGCCGAGTGGTTTAAGGCAGCGGTCTTGAAAACCGCCGTGGGTGCAAGCTCACCGTGGGTTCGAATCCCACCCTGTCCGCCAAACTCCCGTCTCGGGAGGCTTCACGTCGCGACGCGCCACTTTCGCCGGGCATGACGGGTAATCGGCCGGGAACAGCGGCGGCAATCGCTGCGATAGTGCGAACCGTCCCACTCCACCGCGCGGCGGGGGCGATGACGATTGAACAAACAAAGAAAGCGCCCGAAAGCCACTCTTGCCCCCCGTTGATGCGGAAATATCGGACCAGATAAGTCAGGGTTTCGGCGAATCTCAACGAAACAAACCCGTTGTATTTTTGCCGAATCGCCGGGGCATGAACGGCACATGCCCGCGCCGTCTCCAGCGCGGGCATTGAAACATTTGAGCCCGGGATCAGGCGCTTACCGGCTGGGGGCGGTTGGCGAGCAGATTGTCCACGACTGATGGGTCCGCCAAAGTGGAGGTGTCGCCCAGATTCGAGACGTCGTTCTCGCCGATCTTGCGCAGGATGCGGCGCATAATCTTGCCCGAGCGGGTCTTTGGCAGGCCCGGCGCGAACTGGATCACGTCAGGCGTCGCGATCGGGCCGATCTCGTGGCGGACCCATGCGATGAGTTCCTTGCGCAAGGTGTCGTCGGGCTGGACTTCGGCGTTGCAGGTGACGAAGGCGTAGATGCCCTGCCCCTTGATCTCGTGCGGCATGCCGACGACCGCCGCTTCCGCCACCTTGGGATGGGCGACAAGCGCGCTTTCGATCTCGGCGGTGCCCATGCGGTGGCCGGAGACGTTGATGACGTCGTCGATGCGGCCGGTGATCCAGTAATAGCCGTCCTCGTCCCGGCGGCAGCCGTCGCCGGTGAAGTAGGTGCCCTTGAAGGTGCTGAAATAGGTCTGGAAAAAGCGCTCGTGGTCGCCCCAGACGGTGCGCATCTGGCCGGGCCAGCTATCGACGATGACGAGGCAGCCATCGCCGGGACCGTCGATCTCCTTGCCGTCGTTGTCGAGCAGTTTGGGCTGCACGCCGAACATCGGACGAGTGGCCGAACCGGGCTTGAGCGCCGTCGCACCGGGAAGCGGCGAGATCATCACACCGCCGGTCTCGGTCTGCCACCAGGTATCGACGATCGGGCAACGGCCCTCGCCCACGACTTCGTGATACCACGACCACGCCTCGGGGTTGATGGGCTCGCCGACCGAGCCGAGCAGGCGCAGCGACTGGCGACTCGTCTTCTTCACCCAGTCGTCGCCCTCGCGCATCAGGGCGCGCAAGGCCGTGGGGGCGCCGTAGAAGATTTCGACGCCAAATTTGTCGACGACCTGCCAGAAGCGGCTCGGATCGGGGAAGTTGGGCACGCCCTCGAACATGACAGTGGTCGCGCCGTTCATCAGCGGGCCGTAGACGACGTAGCTGTGGCCCGTGACCCAGCCGATGTCCGCCGCGCACCAGTAGATCTGGCCGGGGCGGTAATCGAAGACGTACTCGTGCGTCATCGAGGCCCACACGGAATAGCCGCCGGTCGTATGGAGCACGCCCTTGGGCTTTCCGGTCGAGCCGGAAGTGTAGAGAATGAACAGCGGGTCCTCCGCGTTCATTTCGACCGGCTCGCATTCTGCGGTCTGTTCCGCGATGGCCGAGGCCCAGTCGATGTCGCGGCCCTCGGCCATCGGGACGCCCGACTTCGTGTGCGCCAGCACGATCACGCTGTCGACGCCGGGGCAGGCTTTGAGCGCTTCGTCCACGTTGGCCTTGAGCGGGACTTTCTTGCCACCGCGCAGGCCCTCGTCAGCGGTGAGGACGATGCGGCTGTCGCAATCCTGAATGCGACCTGCCAGAGCATCGGGAGAGAACCCTGCAAAGACGATCGAGTGGATCGCGCCGATCCGCGCGCAGGCGAGCATGGCGACGGCGGCTTCGGGCACCATCGGCAGGTAGATGGTGACGCGCTCCCCCTTCTTCACGCCCCGTGCCTTGAGGACATTGGCGAAGCGGCAGACCTGTTCGTGCAGTTCGCGATAGGTGATGCGGCGTTCGGGAGTGGTAGGGCTGTCCGGCTCCCACAGGATCGCAATCTGATCGCCGCGCTCCGCAAGATGGCGATCCAGGCAGTTGGCCGAGAGGTTCAGCGTGCCGTCGGTGAACCACGAAATGCCGAAGTCCTCTTCGTGGAAGCTCGTCTGCTTGACCACGCTGAACGGCTTGATCCAGTCGATCCGCTGCGCTTCCTCGCGCCAGAAGGCTTCGGGTTCGGAAACCGACCTTGCGTACATCTCCTGATAGCGGGCATCGTCGATCAGGGCGTTCCGGCTCCACTCGGCGGGAACGGGATAGACGGCCTCGGCCATGCGGTTTCTCCTCTCGTATCGTCAGGCCGGGCTCTTCCGGCCTTGCATGTTGCATAGCACAATGGACCGGGGCCGTTCCCATTGGACAATGGTAGAACGGGCATGCCGGATTCTTGTGCCGTTTTGTCGAAGATGGCGGGCGATCTGATCTCGATCAAGGTGCATCGCGCAGGTGTGGCGTAGAGAATCGGTATTCCATCGAAAGGTATGCCTGCCATGATCGTCACCCTCCCCACCCGTTCGGGCATCGACCTCGACGTGCGCCCGGCGACCGAGGCGGATGCCCCTGCGCTGACCGACTTTTTCAATCGCGTGACTGACGAGGACCGTCGCTTCCGCTTCCTGTCGGCGACCGAACATGTCGGGCCGGTCCTGCTCGAACCGCTGATCCATACCGACCACTTTCGCACCGAATCGTGGGTGGGTATCAATCAGGCGAGCGGGCAGATCGTCGCCTCGGGGCTGCTCGCCTGCGACGGGCCGCTCGATACCGGCGAAATCGCGATTTCGGTCTGCGGCAACCATCGCGGCAAGGGAATCGGCTGGGCCATGCTCGATTATCTGTCCGCGCAGGCCAAGGCGCGCGGTTGCCGCCGGGCCATCTCCATCGAAAGCCGCGACAACCGGGCAGCGATCGGGCTTGAACGCGAAAAGGGCTTCGTTCCGGAGCCCTTTGATGGCGACGCCGGGCTGGTGGTGCTGGAAAAGACCTTCCGCTGAACACCCAGGCGGGGCTCCATCGTGCTATTGCTAACGCGCCGGTAACCTTTTGCGTGCATGCGGGTGTCCCCCCTAGGAGACCTCATGCACGATTCCCTCAAGCCCGGCCCGGCCGACAGCCGGACCCCTCGTTCCGCACGCGTCGGCGTGTCGATCCTGTGCGAGGTGCGTCAGGGAACCCGACCGTGGAAACCGGCGCGACTGGAGGACCTGTCGCCCGGAGGCTTCCGCATCAGCCAGTTGCCCGATGCCCGGATGGAAGTGCCGCTGCGCATCCGCATCCCGGGCCTGCAACTCCTCAGCGCGCGCATCTGCTGGGTGCGTGAGGGCGCCGTCGGCTGCGAGTTCGCCGAACCTCTGCACGTCGCCGTATTCGAGCATATCGTCCGGGCCGCAGGCTGACACGAAAAAGGGCGGCCTTTACGAGGCCGCCCTCTTCGTTTGCCAGATTGGCGCGATCAGATGTGGATCGCGCGGCCGTAAGCGGCGAGCGTCGCCTCGTGCATCGTCTCCGAGATCGTCGGATGCGGGAACACGGTGTTCATCAGTTCCGCCTCGGTGGTCTCCAGCGTCTTGCCGACGACGTAGCCCTGGATCATCTCGGTTACTTCCGCGCCGATCATGTGGGCACCGAGCAGTTCGCCGGTCTTGGCGTCGAACACGGTCTTCACGAAGCCCTCGGGCTCGCCCAGCGCGATCGCCTTGCCGTTGCCGATGAACGGGAAGGTGCCGGCCTTGACCTCGTAGCCCTCTTCTTTGGCCTTGGCTTCCGTCAGGCCGACCGAGGCGATCTGCGGGTGGCAGTAGGTGCAGCCCGGGATGTTGCGACGGTCCAGAGCGTGCGGATGCACCTCCTTGTTGCCCAGTTCCTTGGCGATCGATTCGGCGGTGGTGACGCCTTCATGGCTGGCCTTGTGCGCAAGCCACGGGCCCTTCACGCAGTCGCCGATCGCCCAGACGCCGGGTACGTTGGTGCGGCCATAGTCGTCCACCTTGACGAAGAACTTCTCGTCCGGCTCGATCTTGAGGTCTTCCAGACCGATGTTCTCGACGTTCGGCACGATGCCGATGGCGACGATGACGTGGCTGAATTCCTGCGTCTCTTCCTTGCCGCCCTTGGGCGTGATCTTGACCGAGACGCCCTTGTCCGAAGCCTTGACGTCGCTCGCCTTGGCGCCGGTGAGGATCTTCATCCCCTGCTTGGTCAGCGCCTTTTCGAGGAATGCCGAGACGTCCTTGTCCTCGACCGGGACGATGCGGTCCATCATCTCCACGACCGTCACGTCGACGCCCATGTCGTTGTAGAAGCTGGCGAACTCGATGCCGATCGCGCCCGATCCCAGGACCAGCAGCTTGGTCGGCATTTCCTTCGGCGTCATCGCATGGCGGTAGGTCCAGATGCGGTTGCCGTCCGACTTGGCGCCGGGCAGTTCGCGCGCACGGGCGCCGGTGGCGATGATGATGTGCTTGGCCGAGAGGGTTTCGGTACCCTTGTCGCCGGTCACTTCCAGCTTGCCCGGAGCCACCAGCTTGCCGGTGCCCATGTGGACGGTGATCTTGTTCTTCTTCATCAGGTGCGTGACGCCCTGATTGAGCTGCTTGGCCACGCCGCGCGAACGCTTGACGATGGCGTCGAGGTCGGCGGTGATGTTCTCCGCGGCCAGACCGTAGTCCTTGGCGTGCTTCATGTGGTGCAGCACTTCGGCAGAGCGCAGCAGCGCCTTGGTCGGGATGCAGCCCCAGTTGAGGCAGATGCCGCCGAGCAGTTCGCGCTCGACGATGGCGGTTTTCAGACCAAGCTGCGCGCTGCGGATCGCCGCGACATAGCCGCCGGGGCCGGAACCGAGAACGATAACGTCGTAAGTATCAGCCACTGAATTAGCTCTCCTGCTCGATTGCGCGGGGCCTGCCCGCGTCGTCTATCGCAACGAAGGTGAAGACCGCTTCGGTCACCTTCACCTGCTCTTCTTCATGCCGGTGGCGCCGCCAGGCCTCGATGCCGATGGTCATCGAGGAACGGCCCACCTTCTTCAATTCACCGTAGACGCTGACTTCGTCGCCGATCTTGACCGGCTTGTGGAACTGCATGCCGTCCATCGCGATCGTAACCGCGCGGCCATGCGAGTGACGCGCGGCGATCAGCCCTGCACCCATGTCCATCAGGCTCATCAGCCAGCCACCGAAGATGTCGCCATAGGCATTGGCATCGGCAGGCATAGCGGTGATGCGGATGACGGGTTCGCGGTATTCTTCCGCCATTTCAGACGATCTCCGAGGCCGGTGCGATCGCACGCGGGCGGTCGTTTTCATCCAGCGTCACGAACGTGAACAGCCCGGTGGCGACTTCCACCTGATGCTCGCTCGCCCGCGCCCGGCCAAAGCCGCGCGTTGCGATCGTCATCGAAGTGCGCCCCGTCCTCTCCACGCTCGCATAGACGTTGAGTTCGTCGCCCACGAGCATGGCGCCGGGAAAGGTGAAGTCGGTCGCCCCCACCACCACGGCCTTGTGGCCGGTGCGGCGGGTGACCAGCGAGGCGGCGCCCAGGGCCAGCTGGCTCATCAGCCAGCCCCCGAAAACGCCGCCATAGGGGTTGAGGTCGGTGGGCATCGCGGTGACGCGGATGACCAGCTCTCCGGCCTCGCCTTCCATATCAGGCGATCATGCTCAGCGGGTTCTCGACGAACTCGCGGAACGCGGCCATCAGGCGCGCGCCGTCGGCGCCGTCCACGGCACGATGATCGAAGCTGCCGGTTGCACTCATCACAGTCGCCACTCCCAGCGACCCGTCTGGCATGACCCAGGGACGCTTGTCGCCTGCACCAATGGCGAGGATGGTCGACTGCGGCGGGTTGATCACGGCCGAGAACGACTTGATGCCCATCATGCCCATGTTCGAGATCGAGGCGGTGCCGCCCTGGTACTCGTCCGGCTTGAGCTTGCCTTCCTTGGCGCGGCTCGCGAGATCCTTGGTCGCCTTGGCGATCGCCGAGAACGACTTCTCGTTGGCGGCGGTGACGATCGGGGTGATCAGGCCACCCGGGATCGACACGGCGACCGAGATGTCGGCACGCTCGTACTTGATGAGTTCGTTGCCCGCGAAAGTCACGTTGCACTCCGGCACCGCGACCAGCGCCATGCCGAGCGCCTTGACCAGCATGTCGTTGACCGAGACCTTCACGCCCTGCTTCTCCAGCGTGGCGTTGATCTGCGAGCGCAGTTCCAGCAGCTTGTCGAGCTGAACATCGACGCTGAGGTAGATGTGCGGCGCTTCCTGCTTCGACTGGGCGAGGCGGCGGGCGATGGTCTTGCGCATGCCCGAAAGCTTTTCGACCGAGTGCGGCACGCGGGCATCGAGCAGCGCGCGGGTCTCGTCGGCCATTTCGACCGAGGACGTCGCGGCGGCGGCGGGGGCAGCGGCCGGAGCCGAAGCGGCGGGCGCCGGAGCCGCCTTCTTGGCGGTGCCGCCCTGCGCGGCTTCGACGTCGGCCTTGACGATGCGGCCGTTCGGACCGGAACCGGCGACGCCGGAAAGGTCCACGCCCTTGGCATCGGCGATGCGCTTGGCGAGCGGGGTGGCGACGACGCGGTCAGCCGAAGCGGCTGCCTTGGGCGCAGCGGCGGGAGCAGGCTTGGTTTCAGCCTTGGCTTCGGCCTTCGGAGCCTCTTCCTTGGCGGCGGCCTTCGGGGCTGCAGCCTTGGGTGCGTCGATCGCCGAGGCGTCCTCGCCCTCTTCGACCAGAACGGCGATGACGGTGCCGACCTTCACGCCTTCGGTGCCTTCGGCGACGCTGATCTTGCCGATCACGCCTTCATCGACGGCTTCGAATTCCATGGTGGCCTTGTCGGTCTCGATCTCGGCCATGATGTCGCCGGAGGACACGGTGTCGCCTTCCTTCACCAGCCATTTGGCCAGTTTACCCTCTTCCATGGTGGGCGACAGGGCGGGCATCTTGATCTCGATGGGCATGGAAACTGTGCGTTCCTTATTGTCCGTAGGGAGGCCGCTTTGCGGGCGTTGGGCCCTTCCTTGGACGCCTTGAGCGTTGCGTTCAAGAACCTTGCAGTTTCTTTTTTCGCAACAGTGGTGGCTTGTCTTGCAGGCTTCGCGTATCGATAAGCCGGTTGGAGAGGGAACAACCCATGCGCATCTATCTGGTGATCGTCGACGAGAGCGAGGAAGCGCTCGTCGCCCTGCAGTTCGCGGCCCGGCGTGCGGCGAAGACCGACGGTGCGCTGCACCTTCTGGCGCTCGTCCCGCCGCAGCCGTTCAACGCCTTCGCCGGGGTTCAGGCGACCATCGAGGAAGAAGCCCGCGCCCGCGCCGAGACGCTGGTGACGGCGGCCGCCGGAAACCTTTTGTCGCAAGGCGCCAAGATGCCGGTCATCTCCGTTCACATGGGAGAAGACATCAAGATCGTGCGGAAATATCTTGAGGAACATCCGGAGGTTTCGGCGCTGGTGCTGGGCGCGGCGAAGGAAGGCGGACCGGGCGCGCTGGTCGCGCACTTCACCGGGCCGGGCATGGCGCATATGACCTGCCCGGTGTTCGTGGTGCCCGGCGGGCTCGATGCCGAGGCGATCGAACGGTTGAGTTGAAGGAAAGCCCACCCCCAACCCCTCCCGCAAGCGGGAGGGGAGAAGAATGGCATCGCCCTCCCGCTTGCGGGAGGGCCGGAAGGCTTATGAGCGAAGCGAATTAGCCGGACGGGGTGGGCCTTCCGTCCCGAACCCTACCGCTTGCCCCGCCCTTGATGCCGGATGTTCTTCGGACGCCCGCGCTGGCCGACGGCGTACTTGCCCTTGTGCTTGAGCATCGGCTTGTTCCCGCGCGGCTCGATCCGGCCGCCGCCTTCGGGCAACTCGTACTTCAGCGCGCCGGTCAGCGGGTTGGCCTCCGCCAGTCGCAGCTTGAGGATCTGGCCGATCGAAAAGGTCGTCCCCGTCTCGTCGCCGACCAAGACCTGCGCCTTCTCGTCATAGGTGAACCGCTCGTCCCCCAGCGTCGAGACCGGGACCAGACCGTCGCCGCCGAGGCCGACGATGGTGGCGAAGAAGCCGAACTTCTGGACGCCGGTGATGCGGGTGTCGAACACCTCGCCCACGCGGCTCGCCAGCCAGGCGGCGACGTAGCGGTCGATCGTCTCGCGCTCGGCCTCCATGGCGCGGCGCTCGGCCTGGCTGATCGCATCGCTGACCCGGCCGAGGTCTTCGCGGTCGCGTTCCGAAAGACCGGACAGCGCCGGAAGGTCCGCCTTGGGCTTCGGCTGCTCCAGCCCGTAGGCATCGACCAGCGCACGATGCACCAGCAGGTCCGCATAGCGCCGGATCGGCGAGGTGAAGTGCGCGTAGGACGCCAGCGCCAGCCCGAAGTGCCCGGCGTTCGCGGGGCCATAGTACGCCTGCGTCTGGCTGCGCAGCACCGCTTCCATGATGAGCGCCTTCTCGGTCTCGTCGGTCACGTCCTTGAGCATGCGGTTGAACAGGCTGGGCGTGATGACCTGCCCCATCGCCAGCTTCTTGCCGAAAGTCGCGAGGTAGTCCTTGAGCGCCATCAGTTTCTCGCGGCTCGGCGTCTCGTGGATGCGGTAGACGACGGGCGCGGTCTTCGCCTCCAGCGCCTTGGCGGCGGCCACGTTGGCGGCGATCATGAAGTCCTCGACCACGCGGTGCGCGTCGAGCCTTTCGCGGATCGCGATCTCGGTGATGCGGCCCTTCTCGTCCAGCTTCACCCGGCGCTCGGGCAGTTCGAGTTCGAGCGGATCGCGGTTTGAACGCGCCGTGGCGAGTGCCTTCCACGCAGCCCACAGGTTCGTCAGATGCTCGGCCGCACGGCCTTCATCGATGCGCGCCTGCGCTTCTTCATAGGCGATCACCTCGTCGATCCGCACGATCGCCCGGGTGAAGCGCCAGTCGATGATCTTGCCCTCGGCGTCGATCTTCATGTGGCAGGCCATCGCCGCACGGTCCTCGCCGGAGCGCAGCGAACAGACGTCGGCGCTGAGCACTTCGGGCAGCATCGGCACGACGCGGTCGGGGAAATAAACCGAGTTGCCGCGCCGCCGCGCCTCGCGGTCGATCTGGCCGCCGGGGCGAACGTAGAACGACACGTCGGCGATGGCGACGAGGGCGTCGAAGCCGCCCTGCCCGTCGGGCTGCGCCCAGATCGCGTCGTCATGGTCGCGCGCGTCGGAGGGATCGATGGCGACGATCGGCAGGTGCCGCAGGTCTTCGCGATGGTCGACGCTGAGCGGCAGCTTGGCGGAAACCTGCGCCTCTTCCAGCACTTCCTCGATGAAGTGGTTGGGAATGCCGTGCTTGTGGATCGCGATCAGGCTGAACGACTTGGGCGCCAGCGGCTCACCCAGCACTTCGGTCACCTTCACCGAAGGCCGCGCCGAACGGCCGATCGGCACGCCCAGCACCAGTTCGCCTGCCTTCGCTTCGCCAAGGTCGGAGATCGGCGAGGAATTGCGGATGCGCTTGTCCACCGGAGCCAGCCAGGGCTTGCCGCCGCCGTCGATCTCCACGACGCCGAGGATCTGGTCCGCGCGCAGTTCCAGCTTCTTCATCGGGAAGGCGCGCCAGCCGGTGGCGCTTTCCTCGGTGCGCGACAGCACGCGGTCGCCCTTGCGTAGCGCCGATCCGCGCCCCTTCTCGACCAGACGAATGCGCGGCGGCGGAGTGGCGTCGTCCGGCTGCCAGGTGTCGGGCACCGCGATCGCCTCACCCTCGTCGATGTCGATCACGCGCAGGACGGTGACCTTGGGCAAGCCGCCCATCTTGTGGAAGGCGGTGCGCTTGCCGTCGATCAGGCCCTCTTCGGCCATGTCCTTGAGCAAGGCCTTGAGCAAGATCTTCTCATTGCCCTTGAGCCCGAAGTGGCGCGAAATCTCGCGCTTGCCAGCAGGCTCCGTCGAGTTCTGGATGAAGTCGAGGATCTGCTTGCGGGTGGGCAATCCCGGAGCGGGGCGATCCTTTGCCGACCGATCCTTTACCGGACGGTTGGCGGTGAGCCGATTGCCTGAGGTTCGGTTATTGGCGGGGCGGTTATTTGCGGGCATCCCCCGCAAATGCCCCTTGCCGCCGTGCAATGCAATCTCGCAAGCGCGAATTGCCCCCGGAAGCTCGGGCTATCCGACGTTTGGTGTGTTCAGATGTGATCCGGTTCCGCGCCATAGCGGTTGGCGCCGTCGCTGGAGGGCCAGACGCCGAAAATGATGATGAGCAGCAGCGGCACATAACCGAGCATGCCATTCATCATTACGCTTGCCTGCGCTGCCTGCAGCTTCACCATGTCGCCGCTCTGGGCGATGATCATCATCTCGGCGACCTTGTCGACCGAAGCGACGGCGAGGCCGAGAGCGGCAAACTGGATCAGGGCCGTCACCCCGGCGATCCAGCCGGGCTTGTCCGAATCGTGCAGTCGGCGCGTGAACGAGGCGACCAGCAGCCCGGTCAGCACCAGAGTCGAGACGACCGATGCCCAGACCGACACCCGCATCATTCCCGAAAGGCGGCCGAACATGCGCTTCTGCATTTCGGCTTCGCTGAGCCCCTGCTTCGCGGCCTCGAACACGTCGGCCATCATCGGCGCCGTCATTACCATCGAAATCGCGATGGAAACCACGATCTGGATGATCGCCAGAAACAGGAAATAGAACCAGAAGGCCGAGCGACCCTCGCGTCCCTTGAAGTTGGTCAGGTTCGCGAGGTTGTATTTAATCGCTGCGATCATCCGGTGCCCCCGCCTAAACTCGACCCACTGTAATCAGTAGGATCGGGCCACGTATATCCGTTCAACGGCCGCACGTCCCGTGAAAATGCAGTTACCGGTCGCGGGCTCGGCCGCCAGCGGTGTGTTGCGCATGGTGAGCTTGAGCCCCTTGAGCTTCTGGACCACCGCTTCGAGTTCATCGCCGGTCGGGCGCGCCCACTCGACTTCGACCCAGCCCGGATAACGCTTGTCGTCCGAGAAGAACGCCGCGAGTTCGTCGAAGCTGGATGCCTTCGAGATGTTCGCGTCGCGCTTGGCCTTGGCCTCGGCATAGAGCGCGGTCTGGATGTCCTCGATCTCGGCGACGGCACGGGCGAGGAATTCGTCCTTGCCCTGTCCGACGAAGTTCGCCTTGCCGGTCTCGGTCCACAGCTTGTCGCGGCGCAGCACGGAAACCTGACCGCCCGCCGCATCGCGCCCGCCGATCTCGAGGATCAACGGCACGCCCTTCTTGACCCAGGCCCAGCGCTTTTGCGTGGCCTTGCCGGGGCGCTTGTCGAGCAGCACGCGGACCTTCTCGCCCAGCGCCGACTGGCCAGCCAGCGCCTTGCGCAGTTCCTCGCAGTAGTCGAGCAGCGCGTCGTCCTCGGGCGTGTCGCGCAGCATCGGCAGGATGACGATCTGGTGCGGCGCCACCATCGGCGGCACGCGCAGGCCATCGTCGTCGCCATGCGTCATGATGAGGCCGCCGATCATGCGGGTCGAGGTGCCCCAGCTGGTCGTGTGAGCATACTGCTGCGTGCCCTCGCGATCCTGGAAGGTGATCCCCGCCGCATGGGCGAAACCGGTGCCGAGGTAGTGCGAGGTGCCCGCCTGCAGCGCCTTGCCGTCCTGCATCATCGCCTCGATCGAATAGGTGGCGACGGCGCCGGGGAAGCGCTCGTTCTCGGGCTTCTCACCGGCGATGACGGGCATCGCCAGCTCGGTCTCGGCGAAGTCGCGGTACATTTCGAGCGCGCGCAGGGTTTCGGCCATGGCGTCGTCGCGGTCGGCGTGGGCGGTGTGGCCCTCCTGCCAGAGGAACTCGCTCGTGCGCAGGAACATGCGGGTGCGCATTTCCCAGCGCACCACGTTGGCCCACTGGTTGACCATCAGCGGCAGGTCGCGCCACGACTGCACCCAGCGCGCCATGGCGGCGCCGATCACGGTTTCGGAGGTCGGGCGCACGATCAGCGGCTCTTCCAGCTTCGCTTCGGGATCGGGCACGAGGCCGCCCTTGCCGTCACCGACGAGGCGATGGTGCGTGACGACCGCCATTTCCTTGGCGAAGCCCTCGACGTGCTCGGCTTCCTTGGCGAAGTAGGAGAGCGGGATGAACAGCGGGAAGTAGCAGTTGGTGACGCCTGCCGCCTTGATGCGATCGTCCATCAGGCGCTGGATGCGTTCCCAGATGCCGTAGCCCCACGGCTTGATGACCATGCAGCCGCGCACGCCCGATTCCTCGGCCATTTCGGCTTCGGAGATGACTTCCTGATACCACTGGGCGAAGTCGTCTTCGCGCTTGGTGGAGAGGGCGTGGCGGATCGCGGTCTTCTGATTCATGGCGCGCCTGTTAGCGGGAGTTTGAGGAAGGTTCAAATGAATGGAGCCGTCGTCCCGGACTTGATCCGGGACCGGTGGCTGTCTTTAGGTCAGAGCCGGCGGCGAGGCGCCATGCCGTGAGCAAGGCCGTTCACGGCCAGCGGTCCCGGATCAAGTCCGGGACGACGTGATGCTTCAGAACATCTCGGCCAGATCTTCTGGAAAATACGGCTCGTCCAGCGCGGCCAGAGCCTCGCGGTCGAACCAGCGCCAGCTGCGCATCACCGAGCGCTCCAGCTCGGTATGGCCGCCGGTGTCGATCGCCTCGGGATCGGCGCCCGCAGGCGTCCGCACCCGGAAATAGCGCTCGTCCGCCGTGACCGGCACACCTTCGATGGTGATGAAATCGGCAATCTTGCGGGCAACCTGGGGACCCGGCTCGGCCACGAAGCCGGTTTCCTCCAGCAGTTCGCGCCTTGCCGCATCCTCGTAGCTTTCGCCGGGATCGACCGCGCCGCCCGGCGTGCACCAGAACGGCGGACGATCAGGCGGATCGAAGCGGAACAGCAGCACACGCTCCGCCGGATCGAGCAGGATGATGCGCGCGGCAGGGCGAGCGACGCGGGAGGTCATCACTTCGCCCCTTCGGTGCGCTTACTTGCCCAGAGCGTCGAGGCGCTTCTGGATTTCGGCCATCTGGTCGCGCAGCGCCGAAAGATCGCCATTGCCTTCGGCGGGCGGCGCCTTGGGCTCCGGCTGCTTGTCCGCGCCCGGCATGAACGCGGCTGAGGCGGCACGGAACATCGCCATGTTCTGCTCGGCCAGCTTGGCGAGCGGATTGTTGCCGAGGCTATCCTCGAACGCCTTGGCGAGCTTGGACTGGTTGGCCCGGAAGTTCTCCATCGAGGCTTCCAGATAGTGCGGGATCAGCGACTGCATCTGGTTACCGTACATGCTGATCAGCTCGCGCAGGAAGTTGACGGGGAGCATCTGTTCGCCGTTCGATTCCTCTTCCATGATGATCTGGGTGAGGATCGTGTGCGTGATGTCGGTGCCGGTCTTCGCATCGAGAACCTTGTAGTCCACGCCTTCGCGCGTCATCTTTGCAAGGTGTTCCAGCGTGATGTAGCTGGACGAGCGCGTGTTGTAGAGACGCCGGTTCGCGTACTTCTTGATGATTACGGTGTTGTCTTCGCCAGACGCCGTTTCAGTCATTTCCAGTCCCCATTTGCCGGATAGCTAAGTTACCATTCCGGAATATCGCATTGCAACACAAATTGCTGCGCGGCAAAAGAGGAAATCCTCGGAAATTCCCGGATTTTCAGCGTCCGAACCGCCTGCCGAGCAGTGTCAGAAGCTCATATTGCGATAGCCCCGTGGCTGCTGCGGCCTCGGGCAGCGCATAGTCCGCCGTGATCCAGTCGCCCTCCGCGATATCGGGCGCATGGGTGAGATCGACGACGGTGAGATCCATGCTCACCCGCCCGAGCACCGGCAATGTCGTGCCTGCCGCGCTAAAGCGACCCTTGCCCGACCAGCAGCGCAAATAACCGTCGGCATAACCCAGCGCGATCGTACCGACACGCATCGCGGCAGGTGCGGTAAAAGTGGCATTGTAACCAATGGTTTCGCCCGCCTCGACATGCCGGACTTGCAGGATGGTCGTCTGCGGGCGGACGACCTGCCGAAGCATCGACGCCATCTCCGGCCGGGGTACTCCGCCATAGAGTGCGATGCCGGGCCGGGTGAGGTCGCCGTGATAAGCTTCACCCAGCGCGATACCGCCACTGTTGGCGAGGCTGGCGCGTTGGTGGCGGATGCGGACGCGGGCCTGGTTCCAGCGCTCGCACTGGACCGCGTTGAGAGGCGTGTCTTCCTCGGCCGCGACGAGGTGCGAGAGCAGGACGTCGACTTCCAACTGCCCAAGTACCGGTTCCCCCAGTTGTTCGAGCGTCACGCCAAGGCGGTTCATTCCTGTATCGACCATCAGGTCGCAGTGCCCGCCCCCGGCATCGATCCAGCGCCGTGCCTGTTCGAGCGAGTTGATCACCGGCTTGACGCCCATGGCCCGCGCATAAGCGGCATCGTCAGGAGTGAGCGGGCCGTGCAGCACCGAGAGCGAACCCGGTCTTGCCACTTCGAGCACCGCCTCGACTTCCGACCAGTGCGCCACGAAGAAATCTTCGCATCCCGCCGCCTGGAGCAACGGTACGACCTTGCGCACGCCCAAGCCGTAGGCATCCGCCTTGACCGCCGCCCCGGCCCGCGCGCTACCCGACATGCGATCGAGCGCACGCCAGTTGGATTGCAGCGCGTCGTGGTCGAGGTCCAGGCGAAGCGCCGGGGCGGGCAGATCGGAATACGAAGTCACGCGCTGCCCATAGACCTACCGGGCGCGCCGGGGCAACTCGGCCGACGTGGTTCAGATGTGGGAGAGTGCCTGCGCCGCTGCGTCCCACGGTAACATGACCGCGCCGTGCCTTGCGGGGTAATCGCGCGCGGCCGAAATCCCGGCGAGTCCGGGCCATTGCGGCAAGGCCGCCTCGCCCGCGAGCCATGCAGCCACTGCGGCGCGGCTCGCTCGGATGTTCTCGACAGCCATTCCCGCAGCATTCGCGGCGAAAATCGCGGCGGATGCCTGCCCGATCGCGCAGGCGTGACTGCGTAGTCCGATGCGGGCGATCGCTCCGGCTTCGTCGAGCGCAAGCCCGAGCGCGATCGTGCTGCCGCAGCTGCGCGAACGGGCCTCTCCGCGCAGGGGCAGATCGTCGGTCAGAGGGTGGCGCGCAAGATCGATCGCCAATGCCAGAACTTCCGGCGTGTATAGCACAGTCGTGGACACGCCCGATTACTCCGCCTCGCGTGCCGCCTCGGCCGCACGGGCTTCGGCGCGGCGTTCGGCGATAAGCTGGACGAGCGCCTCGCTGCTGGCGTTGATGAAGGGATAGGTCCGGGCCTGCGTGATCCAGTCGGGACGTCCGCCGATGCCCCAGATCGTGTCGTAGCCCAGCACCAGAACGGAGAAGCCAAGCACGATCACGATCACGCCCTTCACCGCTCCGAAACCGAAGCCCAGCACCCGGTCGATCGGTCCGAGCACCGACGCGCGGCTCTTGGTGCCCGCCCACTTGGCCACCAGCTTCACCGCCAGAAACGGAATGCCCAGCAGCAATGCGAAAGCCAGCACCGCCGCTCCCGAATCCGAGCTGATGTAATCGCTCAGTGCTGCCGTCAGCGACGTGTGGAACAGACGGATGGCGAAGATAGCGAAAATCCACGCTGCCAGTGCGAGGATCTCCTGCACGAAACCGCGAATGAAGCCGGTGATGGCGCCGAGTCCCACGAAGAGGAGAACGGCAATGTCGAAGCCAGTCATAGACGGACAGAATTAGGCATCGGACAGGATGCGGTCAACGAGGTTGGGCAGCATCGTGAGGCCGGAAAACGTCAGGCCCTTTTCCGGGGCTGGTCCATTCGACGGCCCGAACGCCTTCGAGAAACCCAGCTTGGCCGATTCGCGCTGCCGGATCGAAGCATGGGCCACCGGCCTGATCTCTCCGGCGAGCGAGACCTCGCCGAACCACACCGCATCGGTGGACAGCGGCTTGTCGCCGAGCGCGGACACCAGCGCCGCCGCCACGGCGAGGTCGGCGGCCGGATCGCCCAGCCGGTAGCCGCCCGCCACGTTGAGATAGACTTCGGCGTTGGAGAAACTCAGCCCGCAGCGTGCTTCCAGCACCGCCAGCAGCATCGCCATGCGGCCCGAATCCCAGCCCACAACCGCGCGGCGGGGAGTGGCGCCACTCTGCAGACGCACGATCAGCGCCTGAATCTCGACGAGTACGGGCCGCGTTCCCTCCATCGCCGGGAAAACCGCGCTGCCCGCCATCGGCTCCTCGCGACCGGAGAGGAACAGCATCGAGGGGTTTCCGACTTCGGCAAGACCAGAGCCCTCCATCGAGAACACGCCGATCTCGTCCACCGGACCGAAGCGGTTCTTGATCGAGCGCAGGATGCGGTACTGGTGGCTGCGTTCGCCCTCGAAGCTCATCACCACATCGACCATGTGCTCCAGCACGCGGGGGCCAGCGATGTTTCCGTCCTTGGTGACGTGGCCGACCAGGACCAAGGTGACATCGTTCTCCTTGGCGTAGCGAATCAGTTCGAAGGCGCAGCCGCGCACCTGGCTGACGGTGCCGGGCGCGCCCTCGATCTGGTCGGAGTGCATCGTCTGGATCGAATCGATCACCAGCAGCGAGGGCTTGTCCATCATCCCCAGTGTGGTGAGAATATCGCGCACCGACGTTGCAGCCGCCAGCTGGATCGGTGCCTTCGACAGCCCAAGCCGCTCGGCGCGCAGGCGCACCTGCCCGGCCGCTTCCTCGCCGCTGACGTAGACCGAAAGGGCGCCCTTCATCGCGATATTGGCCGAGACCTGTAGCAGCAGCGTGGATTTGCCGATACCGGGATCGCCGCCCATCAGGATCGCCGAGCCGGGCACGAGCCCTCCGCCCAATGCGCGGTCGAATTCGGAAATGCCGCTCGTCTGTCGCTTGGGAACTTCGCCCGGCGTATCAAGCGGAGTGAACTGGATGGGTCGCCCGCCCGAAGACAAGTCGTGCTTGGCCGAGAATATCGTCTGCGGCGCATCTTCGACAAGCGTGTTCCACTCGCCGCAATCGGCGCATTGGCCCTGCCAGCGGGTCGCAACTCCTCCACAGGACTGGCACACATATCGACGCTTGGGTTTAGCCATGCCGTCCGCGTAAACGGAACGGAATGAGAACGCAATTGCCAATCCTGTAACCCTCGGTAAGATACCGATATGCAGCAAAAAGAACTGCGGATCGCTCTGGTCTGTTACGGAGGCGTCAGCCTCGCCGTCTACATGCACGGCGTCACCAAGGAGCTGTGGAAGGCCCTGCAGGCTAGCCGCGCCGCCTGGGCCGACCTGCCCGGCGATGCGGCGTTGCAAGGCAGCGCGGCGGTCTATCTCGACTTGCTGCGCAGGCTGGAAAGCAGCGGCAATCTCAAGCTGCGGATATTGACCGATATCGCTGCCGGGGCCAGCGCGGGCGGGATCAACTCGCTTTTCCTCGCTCAGGCCATTCACTCGGGACAATCGCTGGAGCCGCTGACCGACTTGTGGCTGGAAACGGCCGACGTCGACGTGCTGCTTGATCCCGATGCGCGGCCGGGTTCGCGTGCGGCCAAGTTCTGGGCGAGCCCACTGGTGACCTACCTGCTCCATCGGCCCGGCAATGCCGTCAGTGCCAGCGTAGCCCCAGAGACGCGGACGGAAGTGCGCGAAAAGCTCTCGCGCCTGATCCGCTCGCGGTGGTTCGAGCCGCCGTTCAGCGGCATCGGCTTTTCGCGGCTGCTGCACCGTGCGCTGACCGCCATGGCCGGGACTCCGGCCGGACCGCCGCTGCTGCCCGAGCATCATCCGCTCGACGTGTTCCTGACCTCGACCGACTTCAAGGGGCATCTGGAAACCCTGCGGCTGCATTCGCCGCAACAAGTGCTGGAGAGCGAGCACCGGCTGACCTTCGGCTTTCACGTCAAGGCCGGGGTGGAAGGCGCGTCGCTGGCGCCGTTGCCGGAACTGGTGATGGCGGCCCGGGCCTCGGCGAGTTTCCCCGGCGCCTTCCCGCCGTTGCAGATCAACGAGATCGACCGGCTGGTGGACGAACAGGGCGGGACATGGCCGACGCGCGGCGCCTTCCTCGCGCGGATCATGCCCGAACATGCGCGGCACGGCGACCTCGAATGCGTATCGCTGATCGACGGCGCGGTGTTGGTCAATGCGCCCTTCGCCGATGCCATGCACGTCCTGCGGGACCGGCCCGCCGCGCGCGAAGTGGACCGCCGGTTCGTCTACGTCGACCCGACTCCCGATCATCTCGGCGCGGAAATGCGGCGCGATGCGAGCCTGCCGGGGTTCTTCTCGGTGATCTTCGGCTCGCTCTCCGCGATCCCGCGCGAACAGCCCATCCGCGACAACCTTGAGGCGCTGGAGGCCCGCTCGCGCGAGATGGCGTCGCTGCGCGAGATCGTGCTCGCCCTGCGACCGGAGATAGAGGAGACGGTGGAGCGGCTGTTCGGGCACACCTTCTTCCTCGACCGCCCTACTCCCAAGCGGCTCGCGGCGTGGCGCGCAAAGGCGCAGGGGGCAGCGTTCGAGCAGGCCGGGTTCGCCTACCACGGCTATGCGCAGGTCAAGTTCAGCGGGATCACCGCAATGATGGCGCGGATGGTGCTGGAAGCGGCGCCCGAGCTCGACCTGCCCTCGCCTGAAGCGGTGCGGCTGAGGCTGATCGCGCATCTGGCGGCGAACGGGCTGGACCGCGCGCAGGCGCTGCGCGATGCCGGTTCGCCGGTGATGGTCGAGTTCTTCCGCAACCACGATCTCGCCTTCCGCATACGCCGCCTGCGCCTGCTGGCACGGCGGGTGACGCAGGAGTGGGAGGCAGAGCCGGACGTCACCGAACAGGACCGCGATGCCGCGCGCACGGCGATCTACAAGGCGCTGTCGCTCTACATCGACCGCGAGCCGATGGCGGCACTGGGCGAGGACTTCCCGACCGTTGCCGCGCGCTTCTTCGAGGAGCCGCAAGCGGTCGTCGATCATTTCGCCACGGCGCGCGATCTGCTGGGCACCGATGATGCGGTGGACGAATTGCTGGCCGAGGCCCTTGCCGCGATGCCGCAGGCGCTGCGCCGCAGGGTGCTGCTCGCCTACCTCGGCTTTCCGTTCTACGACACCGTCACCCTGCCGCTGCTGCGCGGCGAGGGGCTGACCGAGTTCGATCCGGTGCGGGTCGATCGCATCTCGCCCGAGGACTGCCACGCGATCCGCGACGGGATGCGCGAGGAGACGCTGCGCGGCAAGGAGTTCTTCAACTTCGGCGCGTTCTTCAGCCGTGGCTACCGGGAGAACGACTACCTGTGGGGGCGCCTGCATGGTGCGGAGCGGATGATGGACCTCATCGCCTCCACACTTTCGGCCGAACATGCGATGACGCCGCCGGAATTGCTGGGGTTCAAGCGGCGGGCGTTTCTGGCGATCCTCGATGAGGAGAGGCAACGTCTCCGGGCCGATCCGGAACTGTTGCGGCGGATCAGGCGCGAGGTGTTGGCGGGGAAGTAGGGTGCGACTTGGTGCGATCGCACCTCACCGAAATGCGTCACCCTGAACTCGTTTCAGGGTCCATCGTGCCGCTTGGCCGGAGCTTCGGATGGCAAGCCGCCGGTTCTCCTCGCGACCCACCCCTTCGGCGCCAACCGAGAAATGGACCCTGAAACGAGTTCAGGGTGACGAGGATGAAAGACAAAACCCCGGGTGGCGAAAGGCCAGCCCGGGGTTTTGAAAGGCCCTTACTCCGTCAGGTCGCTCCACGCGTCCTTGATGCGGTCGAAGAAGCCCTTCGACTGCGGGCATTCGTCGCCGGTCTCGGTCGACTGCAACTCGCGCAGGATTTCCTTCTGGCGCGCCGTCAGCTTGGTCGGCGTTTCCACCGCGATCTCGATCACGAGGTCGCCGCGGCCACGGCCCTGCAGTACCGGCATGCCCTCGCCGCGCTTGCGCAGTTGCTTGCCGGACTGGATGCCCGCCGGGATGTCGAGCGCGATCGTCTCGCCGTCGATGCCGGGGATCTCGATCGAGCCACCCAGCGCTGCCGTGGTGAAGGTGATCGGCACCTTGGTCACCAGCGTCGTCCCGTCACGCTCGAACACCCGATGGCGCTTGACGTGGAGGAAGATGTAGAGGTCACCCGGAGGCGAGCCGAACGGCCCGGCCTCGCCCTTGCCGGACAGGCGGATGCGAGTGCCCGAATCGACGCCCGGCGGAATGTCCACCTGCAGCGTCTGGGGCTTGTCCACCCGGCCTTCGCCGCCGCACGAGCGGCACGGCTTCTCAATGACTTCGCCCCGGCCGTGGCAGGTCGGGCAGGTGCGCTCGACCACGAAGAAGCCCTGCTGCGCGCGGACCTTGCCGTGGCCGCCGCACATCGAGCAGCCGCGCTTGCCGGTGCCGGGCTGCGCACCCGAACCGTTGCAGGGTTCGCACGATTGCGAGACTTCGATGGTGATCTCGGTCTGCTTGCCGCGGAACGCCTCGTCGAGGCTGACTTCCATGTCGTAACGCAAGTCGGCGCCGCGCCGCTGCTGTTGACGACCGCCGCCACCGAAGGCGCTGCCGAAGATGGATTCGAAGATGTCGCCGATGTCGCCGAATTCGGCGCCCTGACCGCCGCCACCACCGCCCATGCCTTGCTGGAACGCGGCATGGCCATAACGATCGTAGGCCGCGCGCTTCTGCGGGTCCTTGAGGCAGTCGTAAGCCTCGTTGATCTGCTTGAAGCGTGCTTCGGAATCGCCGCAGCCCGGGTTCTTGTCCGGGTGGTAGCGCATGGCGAGCTTGCGGTAGGCCGACTTGAGGACCTTGTCGTCCGCCGTGCGCTCTACCTCGAGCAGTTCGTAATAGTCGATTTCAGTCGCTGACACGTGATATTTCCCCGTCGGAATACCTTAACCGCCACCGGCGCGGTTTGCACCGGTGGCGGTCAGGGTTTTCATCAGGACTTGTCAGCCCTTGTTTTCGTCGACTTCCGAGAACTCGGCATCGACCACGTCGTCGTCGGCCTTCGGAGCGGCTTCCGGCGAAGCGGCAGAAGCCTGCTCCTTCTCGTAGATCGCCTGACCGACCTTCATCGCCACCTGGGTCAGTTCCTGAGCCTTGGCGTTGATTTCGGTCGCGTCGTTGCCTTCCAGAGCGGTCTTGGTCGCGGCGATCGCGGCTTCGACTTCAGTCTTGAGCGAGGCGTCGATCTTGTCGGCGTGCTCGGTCAGCTGCTGCTCCGTCGCGTGGACGAGGCTGTCGGCCTGGTTGCGGGCCTCGGCCGATTCGCGGCGCTTCTTGTCCTCTTCGGCGAACTTCTCGGCGTCACGGACCATCTGGTCGATGTCGCTGTCCGAAAGGCCGCCCGAGGCCTGGATGCGGATCTGCTGTTCCTTGCCGGTACCCTTGTCCTTGGCGGACACGTTCACCAGACCGTTGGCGTCGATGTCGAAGGTCACCTCGATCTGCGGGACACCGCGACGCGCCGCCGGGATGCCGACGAGGTCGAACTGGCCGAGCAGCTTGTTGTCCTGCGCCATCTCGCGCTCGCCCTGGAACACGCGGATCGTCACCGCCTGCTGGTTGTCCTCGGCGGTCGAGTAGACCTGGCTCTTCTTGGTCGGGATCGTCGTGTTGCGGTCGATCATCTTGGTCA
>JASGGD010000033.1:0-33243 GCA_047605225.1 Novosphingobium sp. | reverse complement strand
CCTGGAACTCGATGTGGCGCGGGTTGCCGAGGTACTTTTCCATGTAGACCGTGGCGTCGCCGAAGGCCGCCTTGGCCTCCGAACGGGCCTGGCCCATCTGGCTTTCCAGTTCCTCGGCCGAGTTCACGACCTTCATGCCGCGACCGCCGCCGCCCGAAGCGGCCTTGATGATCACCGGGTAGCCGATCTTTTCGGCCAGTTCGCGCGCCTCGTCGAAGTCCTCGATCGCACCGTCCGAACCGGGGACCAGCGGCAGGCCGAGGGCACCGGCGGTGCGCTTGGCCTCGACCTTGTCGCCCATCGTGCGGATGTGCTCGGGCTTGGGGCCGACCCACTTGATCCCGTGCGCCTCGACGATCTCGGCGAAGCGGGCGTTCTCGGAGAGGAAGCCGTAACCCGGGTGGATCGCGTCGGCCTGCGTGATCTCTGCGGCAGAGATGATCGCGGCGACGTTGAGGTAGCTGTCCTTCGCGGCGGGCGGGCCGATGCAGACCGCGTGGTCGGCAAGGCGCACGTGCATCGCGTCGGCGTCTGCGGTCGAGTGGACCGCGACGGTCTCGATGCCCATCTCGTGCGCGGCACGGTGGATGCGCAGCGCGATCTCGCCGCGGTTGGCAATCAGGAGGCGCTTGATGGCCATGTCAGTCCCGCTCTCAGCCGATCACGACGAGCGGCTGGTCGAATTCGACCGGCTGCTGGTTCTCGACGAGGATCGCGGTGATCGTGCCGGCCTTGGGCGCGACGATCTGGTTCATGACCTTCATCGCCTCGACGATGAGGAGCACGTCGCCGGCCTTCACGGTCTTGCCGACCGAGACGAAGTCGGGCGCGCCCGGCTCTGCGGCGAGGTAGACGGTACCGACCATCGGCGACTTCACGGCATCGACCGGAGCGGCGGCAGCGACAGGGGCTGCCTCGACGGCGGCGGGAGCGGCAGCGACGGGCGCGGCGGCTGCGGGCGCGAAGGCCGGAACGGCGGCAGCGATCTGCTGGGCCACCTGGCGGGCGACGCGGATCTTGCGATCGCCATCCTCGACCTCGATCTCGGTCAGGCCGGTGTCGGCCAGCAGCTCTGCGAGCTCGCGTACCAGGGCGCTATCGATATTCACGCGACTTCCTTTCGTGCAAGATAACCGAGCAGCGTTGCCAGCGTGCTTTTCAAGTCCTTGCGATGGACTACCATGTCCACCATGCCGTGGGCATGGAGGTACTCGGCGCGCTGGAAGCCGTCGGGCAATTTTTCTCGGATCGTGTCCTGGATCACGCGCTGGCCGGCAAAGCCGATGAGCGCGCCGGGTTCGGCGATCTGCACATCGCCAAGCATGGCGTAGCTGGCGGTGACGCCGCCGGTGGTGGGATCGGTCAGGACGACGATGTAGGGCAGGCCCGCAGCGGCAAGGCGGCGGGTGGCCACGGTGGTCTTGGGCATCTGCATGAGGGACAGGATGCCCTCCTGCATGCGCGCGCCGCCCGCAGCGGTGACGATGACGTAGGCGCACTCCTCGGCGATCGCCTTCTCGACACCGGCGACGAAGGCCTCGCCCACGGCCATGCCCATCGAGCCGCCCATGAACTTGAAGTCCTGCACGCCCAGCACGGCCTTGGCGCCGTTCACGGCACCGTAGGCGTTGGTCAGCGCATCGGGGTAGGGGTTGGTGGCGCGGGCGGCCTTCAGGCGGTCGGGATACTTCTTGGTATCGCGGAAATTCAGCGGGTTCTCGGGAACCTTGGGGGTCGGCAGCACGGTGTAGCCGGTGTCGAGCAGCAGGTCGAAGCGCGCCTTGGCGCCGATGCGGCCATGGTGCTCGCACTTCGGGCAGACCGACAGGTTGGCCTCGAATTCCTTGATGAACAGCATCTCGCCGCAACTGGCGCACTTCATCCAGAGTTCGTCGGGCGTATCGCGCTTGGCGAGGCTCGATATGGAATTTCGGACTTTGTCGAGCCAGCTCATTCGGGTTTCGTACCAATCTGCGTGGAAAAAGGGCCTACGAGACTGGCCTTTTCCCCATTTCTTCGGCGCGTCTCGTGCGCATACGGCGGCGACCCGGAAAATGTGCCGGAGCCGTATGAGGCGCGCCCATTAGAGGAATCCGCGTGAGGGTCGCAAGCCAATTCGCCCCAGCCTGTGGGCAACTGCGGTCCCGGAGCAGGATTGTGGGCGCTGTCGTGCTCGCTTTCCCTATTGGGAAGTTTGAGATAAAATCATTATAAATCAATGTTATGAAAAATTCGGACTGGAATTGCAGCGCGGAGATCGGTCAAACCGGGATTTGTAAACCATTGCAGTCGGTTCGGCGTACCGCCGGGGTGCTTTGTGTGTCGGAGTGAACATTGGAACAACCCGCTGACATTTCCGGAGCGTTGCGCATCACTGTCCGCCGCAACGCTTATGACGATGCTCCGGGCGAACTGCGCGCCTTTACGGTGCCGGTCGAGGCGCCCGTCGCGATCGAGACCAACGGCATCGCCTATGCGGTGATGATGGCGACCCCGCTGGCGCTGGAGGACTTCGTCACCGGCTTTCTCATGGCCGAGGGGCTGGCGCTGGCCGAAGAGGTCGGCGAGGTCGCCGTTCACGAGACGGACAATGCCGAATGGGGCAGGGGCTACGTCGCGCGGGTGAACCTGCCGCCCGAACGCCTTGGGCCTATCCTCGAACGCGCGCGGCGGCGGGTGGGGGACAGTTCCTGCGGCATCTGCGGGATCGAGGGGGTGGAAGCTGCGCTGCGTCCGCTGCCGCCGCTGTCCCGCGTTTCGCAGGCCAGTCCGCAGGCGATCCGGCGTGGGCTCGATGCCATGCGCGAAGGGCAGGTGCTGGGCGAACGGACCCGCGCGACGCACGCCGCCGCCTTCTGCAACGAGGCGGGCGAAGTGCTGGCGCTGCGCGAGGACGTCGGGCGGCACAATGCGCTCGACAAGCTGGTGGGCGCGCTGGGGAGAAAGGGCATCGATCCGGCGCAGGGGTTCATCGTCATGACCTCGCGCTGTTCCTATGAACTGGTGGAGAAGACGGTGCGCGCCGGGTGTCCGCTGCTGGTGACGATCTCCGCGCCCACCGACCTCGCGGTGCGCCGGGCGCAGGCGGCGGGCCTGGCTCTCGCGGTGGTGGCGCGCGAGGATTCCATGTTCATGGTCGATCCCGGTCAGCGGTTCGTCGAAGGCCGAACCCCGGTTATCCTTGCAGACAGGCCGGAGCGCACATAGGTTCGCGGACAACCGGGTTTTTCACGAGGATTGCACATGGCTACGGCCACGACCGATACTGCTGGCGAACTGAAGCTCACGCCCCCCGATCCGGTGCCCACCGTCGCACCCGAGCGCGCAGCGGGGCTCGTGGCGATCGGGGACGAGGCGAAGTCCAGGCTGCAGGTGCGGGTGGACGAGTTCGTCGACGATCTCGTTTCGCAGGATGCCGCCTCGCCTGAATTCGGACGCAAGGTGGACCAGATCACCAACATGGGGCGCAAGGAAATCTCCGACGCCTCCAGCCATTCCAACCGCTTCCTCGACCGCCCGGTACGGGCGATGGACAAGGACGCGGGCGTGGGCGCCGATCTTGCCGAACTGCGCCGCACGGTCGAGGATCTCGACCCCAGCCGCAAGGGCAAGCTGCTGGAACCGCGCAAGATCTTCGGGGTGATCCCCTTCGGCAACAAGCTGAAGAACTACTTCGACGGCTACCAGAGTGCGCAGGGCCACATCAGCGCGATCCTCGCCCGCCTGCAGGGCGGCAAGGACGAACTGCTGATGGACAACGCCGCCATCGACGTCGAGCGCCAGAACCTGTGGGCCGCCATGGGCAAGCTCGAACAGATGATCTACATGGCGCGCACGCTCGACGACGCGCTGGAGCAGAAGGCCAACGATCTCGATCACACCGACCCGGCCAAGGCCAAGGCGGTGCGCGAATCGGCGCTGTTCTACGTTCGCCAGCGCACGCAGGACCTGCTGACGCAGATGGCCGTCTCGGTGCAGGGCTATCTCGCGCTCGATCTGGTGAAGAAGAACAACGTCGAGCTGGTGAAGGGCGTGGACCGAGCCTCGACCACCACTGTCGGCGCGCTACGCACGGCGGTGACGGTGGCGCAGGCGATGGCGAACCAGAAGCTGGTGCTCGACCAGATCACCGCGCTCAACACCACGACCGCGAACATCATCGACGGCACCGGCCAGATGCTCAAGGACAACACCGCGCGCATCCACGAACAGGCGGCGAATTCGACGATCCCGCTGGAAACGCTGAGCCGCGCCTTCCAGAACATCTACGACACGATGGATTCGATCGACACCTTCAAGCTCAAGGCGCTCGATTCGATGAAGCAGACGGTGACCTCGCTGGAGGGCGAGATCGGCAAGTCCAAGGCCTATATCGCCCGCGCGCAAGGGCAGTCCGAAGGTCTGGCGGCGGGCGACGATGCCGCCGCGAAGACGCTGCTGGAGGCGCTGGACTAACCGACGATGGCTCAGGTTCCGGCAAAAGTATCGCAGGACATCGTGCGCGCCGCCCGGCGCCAGCGGGCCGCGCGGATCTACAACGCGCGCAAGGAGCAGTGGCGCTTTCGCATGCGCCGCCTGCGCCGCGCGTTCCTGGCGATGGCGGGCATCTACATCGCCGGGCTGGTCGGAGCGCTGGTGCTGGGCGGGGTGTCGTTCACCGCAGGGCTGCTGACGTTCCTGCTGGGAATGGCGGTCTTCGTGGTGCTCTCGATCTTCCCGGCCACTCCGCGCACCCATGTCGAGGATCTGAACGCCGCCAGCCTGCCCGAACTGGCGGGCTCCACCGAGTTGTGGCTGGAAGGCAAGCGCAAGGCGCTGCCGAATGCCGCCGTCGATGCGGTGGACATGATCGGCGTGCGGCTCGAACAGCTGGCCCCGCAACTGGCGGTGCTGGATGAGCGCGGCCCGGCGGCACGCGAAGTCCGCAAGCTGCTGACCGAGCACCTGCCCGAGATGGTGAACAGCTACACCCGCATCCCTGCACAACTGCGCGGCAAGCAGGGCGCGGGCGGCACTTCTCCGTCCGAGCAGCTGGTCGATGGCCTCTGCGTCATCGCCGACCAGATCGAGGCGATGAGCGAGGATTTGTCACGCAACGACGTCGATGCACTGGCGACGCGCGGTCGGTTCCTCGAAGTGAAGTACCTCGACAAGGAGTGATCGGAGGCACTGATCGCGGGGGCGGCGCGCACGGGGGCAGGGGCCGTGCTATCGAACCCGGATGCACAAGATCCTGCTGTTCATGAAGCGTCGGCCGGACATCTCGGTCGAGGCATTCCGCAACTACTACGAGACGCGCCATGCGCCGCTGGCCGCCAAATATTCGCGCGGGATGACGCGCTACATCCGGCGCTATCTGGACCCGCAGCCGCATCCGGAAACCGGTGCGTTTACCGATGGCCCGGACGTCATCACCGAACTGTGGTTCGCGGACGAGAAGGTCTACCGCGCGACGCTCGCCTACATCACTGCCAGCCTGATGCCGGACGACATCGTCGAGGACGAGAAGGCCCTGTTCGACCGCGCCTCTTTCCGTATCGCCACGGTGGTGGAGCGGGAGACCGACTTGGGGTGAGGGCCAGGCCCACCCCGCTGCGACTAGGCAGCAAGCTGCCAAGTCTCACTCCCCTCCCGCTTGCGGGAGGGGCTGGGGGTGGGTGCTACCACCGCAACCCTTCCTCCTTCGGCTCCCACGTCCTGCTGGTCGTCGAGGTACGTAACGGAAGTGGCAATGTCGCTTGAAGCCCCCCGTCACCCCCCGCCACCTTTCGTATTCAGCAGCCCGAGGATCCCGCCGTCCACGCGAATATCGACGCCGCTGACGTAGGAGGCGGCAGGCGAACACAGGAACTCGGCGACCGAGGCGATCTCGTCGCCCTGGCCCATGCGCTGTTGCGGGACCATGCCGATCAGGCCGCGCAACTGTTCGTTTGCCTCCGCCTCGGCATTGCCCATGGGGGTGGCGATGAAGCCCGGCGCGATCGAGACGATGCGCAGGCCCTTCGCGCCGAACACCGGGGCATCACGCTCGACGATCCCGATGACCGCGCGCTTGGAGATCGCATAGGCCATGCCGGGATGATCCATGTAACCGGCGATGCCGTCGCGCACGCCGGAGGTCACGAACGCGCGGATCGCCTCCAGCAGCGCCGGATCGCCGAGCATGTAGGCCGAGACGGAGGAGATAAGCACCGCGCAGCCACCGGCCTCGAAGTACGGCAGCAAGCCCGCGACCAGCCGTTCGGTGGCGTCGTAGTTGACCGCGAAGATGCGCGCCCCGTCGCTCATCGTCGGGGAAAGGCCGGCAGTATGGACAAGCGCCGAGATCGGCGCGCCTTCCAGTTTCGCGACGATCTGCGCGGGGTAGTCTCCGGCGGCGATGTCGGCGGCGAGAATGTCCACTTTGCCGGCAGCGGGGCGCAGTTCCTCGGCCAGCGCCTCAAGCCGGGCGAGATCGAGGTCGCACAGCAGCAGCGGGCGGCCCTGCGCGGCAAAACGCTGCGCGGCGGGACGGCCCATGCCGCCCGCGGCTCCGGTGATGACGACGGTTCCGGTGGTCATGCTCTCTCCTCTGCTGGCGCTGCTCGGCGAGGTGCTAGCCCGGAGGCCGTTCGCGCGACAGGGCGGCTTTGCAGGTCATCGCCAAGGCGTTTCATCCGGTGCCCACACCGCCGCAACGATCAACTGCTGGCATCCTTCACGGTCTCCATCGCCACGAAGGTGGAGGTGCTGGCGACATGCGGCAGGCTGGAGATCTTCTCCCCCAGCACGACCCGGTAACGGCGAATGTCGGCGGTGCGCACCTTGAGCAGATAGTCGAAGCTGCTGGCGATCATGTGGCATTCCTCCACTTCGGGAATGCGGCGGACGGCGCGGTTGAACTCGGTCAGCGCACTTTCGCGGGTGTCGGACAGCTTCACTTCGGCGAAGGCGACATGATCGAGCCCGAGGCTGGCGGGGTCGACCACCGCGCGAAAGCCCCGGATCACGCCGCTTTCGGTCAGCCGTCGCAAGCGCACCTGGCACGGCGTCTTCGACATGCCGACCGCCTTGGCGAGATCGGTCACGGTGATCCGCCCGTCGGAGCGCAGGATTGCGATGATCTTGCGGTCCAGATCGTCCAGTTCGACCGGCTGAGTGGTCTTTGCCATGTGATATGCCTTGAATGTGGCTTGAAATAAGTCGGATCGGATATTTCCGTGCCTCCGAAAAGGCAGAACGACAAGCGCGAATCGGTTAGCATCGCCCCATGACCACGCCATTCGCCCAGTTCGCGCCCGCCGTCCGCCCGATGACCCCGCTGCGCCGCGCCATCGCCGATGCCCGCCGCCGCGACGAGGCCGAGTGCCTTGCCCCGCTGCTCGACGCGGCGACGCTGGACGCGGACCTGAAAGCGCGGGTGCGCGAGACGGCGACTGCGCTCGTCACCACGCTGCGCGCCAATCACAAGGGCACCGGGGTCGAGGGGCTGGTGCAGGAATATGCGCTCTCCAGCCAGGAAGGCGTGGCGCTCATGTGTCTGGCCGAAGCGCTGCTGCGCATCCCCGACAACGCTACCCGCGACGCGCTGATCCGCGACAAGATCGCCGACGGCGACTGGAGCGGGCACCTCGGCGGCGGCAAGTCGCTGTTCGTCAACGCGGCGACATGGGGACTGGTGGTGACCGGCAAGCTGGTCGGCTCGGTCGATGACAAGGGGCTGGGCGCAGCGCTGACCCGCCTCGTCGCGCGTGCGGGCGAGCCGGTGATCCGGCGCGGCGTGGATCTTGCCATGCGCATGATGGGCGAGCAGTTCGTCACCGGCGAGACGATCGACGAGGCGGTGAAGCGCGCGAAGGAACTGGAAGCGAAGGGCTTCCGCTACAGCTACGACATGCTGGGAGAGGCCGCGACGACCGCCGCCGATGCGCGCCGCTACTACGCCGATTACGAGAACGCGATCCACGCCATCGGCAAGGCTTCCGCAGGCAAGGGGATCTACGAAGGCCCCGGCATCTCGATCAAGCTCTCGGCGCTGCATCCGCGCTACGCCCGCGCGCAGGCGAGCCGCGTCATGGACGAACTGCTGCCCGCCGTGAAGGCGCTGGCGGTCATGGCCAGGGGCTACGACATCGGCTTCAACATCGATGCCGAGGAAGCCGATCGCCTCGAACTCTCGCTGGACCTGCTGGAGAGTCTGGCGCTCGATCCGGAACTGGCGGGCTGGGACGGGCTCGGCTTCGTGATCCAGGCTTACGGCAAGCGCTGCCCCTTCGTGATCGACTGGATCGTCGATCTCGCGCGCCGCTCCGGTCGCCGGATCATGGTGCGGCTGGTCAAGGGTGCCTACTGGGACGCCGAGATCAAGCGCGCGCAAGTGGACGGTCTCGCCGACTTCCCGGTCTATACCCGCAAGGTCCACACCGACGTTTCCTACGTCGCCTGCGCGAAGAAGCTGCTGGCCGCGCCCGATGCGGTGTTCCCGCAGTTCGCCACCCACAACGCGCAGTCGCTGGCGACGATCTATCAACTCGCAGGCCCAGACTTCGCGGTCGGCCAGTACGAATTTCAGTGCCTGCACGGCATGGGCGAGCCGCTCTATTCGCAGGTCGTCGGGCCTGACAAGCTGGACCGCCCCTGCCGCATCTACGCGCCCGTAGGCACGCATGAGACGCTGCTCGCCTACCTCGTGCGTCGACTGCTCGAGAACGGCGCCAATTCCTCTTTCGTCAACCGGATCGCCGACCCCGCGATTTCGGTTGCCTCCATGGTAGCGGACCCCGTCGAGACGGTCCGCGCCATGGCAGATCACGGAGCCCGGCACGACCTGATCGCTGCGTCGTCCGGCCTCTATCCCGACCGCCGCAACTCCGACGGCATCGACCTGACTGACGAGATCGCGCTCGAAGCACTGGCGCAGGCGCTGCGCGATTCCGCTGCGGTCGAATGGCGCGCGGTGCCCGAAGGCGGTGAAGGGCAGGGCGCGCCGGTGCGCAACCCGGCCGACCATCGCGACGTCGTCGGCACCGTCGTCGAACTTGCACCCGAACAGGCTGCCGCCGCCGTGGAGCGCGCCGCCGCCTCGAACTGGAGGGCGACGCCGGTTGAGGAGCGCGCGGCGATGCTCGAACGCGCGGCGGACACGATGCAGGATCGCATCGGTTCGCTGATGGGTCTGGCCATGCGCGAGGCTGGAAAATCGGCGCCCAACGCGATCGCCGAAGTGCGCGAGGCGATCGACTTCCTGCGGTACTATGCGAAAGCGGCTCGGGACACGTTTGGTGCCGCTCAGGTGCCGTTGGGTGCCGTTGTGTGCATCTCGCCGTGGAACTTCCCGCTGGCCATCTTCACCGGCCAGATCGCTGCCGCGCTGGTCGCGGGCAACCCGGTCCTCGCCAAACCGGCCGAGGAAACCCCGCTGATCGCCGCCGAAGCCATACGCATTCTCCATGAGGCAGGCGTCCCCGCCGACGCGCTGCAGTTCATGCCCGGCGGCGGAGACCTCGGCGCCGCGCTTGTCGCCGCGCCCTGGACGGCGGCGGTGATGTTCACCGGCTCCACCGAAGTCGCGCGCTTGATCCAGCGCCAGCTGGCGACCCGTTTGTCGGCAGAAAACCGCCCGATTCCGCTGATCGCCGAGACCGGCGGCCAGAACGCGATGATCGTCGATAGCTCCGCGCTGGCCGAGCAGGTGGTGGCGGACGTCATCGCCTCGGCCTTCGACAGCGCGGGCCAGCGCTGCTCGGCGCTGCGGGTGCTGTGCCTGCAGGAAGACGTCGCCGACCGCACGCTGACGATGCTCAAGGGCGCGCTGGCCGAACTGAAGGTCGGCAACCCGGACCGCCTCGCCATCGACATCGGCCCGGTCATCACCGCCGAGGCGCAGGCGAACATCGAGCGCCACGTCGAGAAGATGCGCGCCAAAGGCTGCCGCGTCGAGCAGGTCGCGCTGGGTAAGGGCGCGGAAAACGGCACTTTCGTCGCCCCCACGATCATCGAGATCACCGGCATCGACCAGCTGGAGCGCGAGGTCTTCGGTCCGGTCCTGCACGTCGTGCGCTTCCGCCGCGACGACCTCGGCAAGCTGGTCGAGAGCATCAATGCGACCGGCTACGGCCTCACCTTTGGCCTGCACACTCGCCTCGACGAAACCGTCGCGCAAGTGACCGGTGCGGTGCGGGCGGGCAATCTCTACGTCAACCGCAACACCATCGGCGCCATCGTCGGCGTGCAGCCGTTCGGCGGGCGC
Organism: Novosphingobium sp.; assembly: GCA_047605225.1. Lineage (GTDB taxonomy): Bacteria > Pseudomonadota > Alphaproteobacteria > Sphingomonadales > Sphingomonadaceae > Novosphingobium. The sequence continues at coordinate 23,015 of JASGGD010000033.1, read as the reverse complement.
GGCCTGTCCGGAACCGGGCCGAAGGCGGGCGGACCGCTGTATCTCGGCAGGCTCACCCGGCAGGCTCCCGAGGTTCTGACCGCCCCCACAGAAGCGACCGCATTGCTCACGGCCTTTGCGGACTGGCTGGACAAGCATGGCGAAGCCCCGGCCGCCGATCGTGCGCGGGAGTTCGGCCGATCCTCGGCACTGGGCTTCGAGGCGGTGCTTCCCGGCCCGGTCGGCGAGCGTAATGTCTATGCCCTCCACCCGCGCGGCCGCATTTTGCTGCGACCGGCCACCCGCGAAGGTCTGCTTGGCCAGATGGCGGCGGTTCTGGCGACCGGCAACACCGCGACGGTGGAAGGCATGGACCTGCCCGAGGGTTTGCCCGCCAGGATCGCGGCGCGCTTCCGTGCGGCTCCCGGCGAATTTTTCGCGGGGTGCCTCGTCGAGGGGGATGCGGAAGCTGTAAGGGCCGCCTGCGACTCGGCGGCGAAACTGCCGGGGCCGATCGTGCCTGTCCATGTCTGGAAAGGGCACGCTACCGGCCCGAATGGGGTTTGGTTGCTGGAAGAAGTGTCCACTTCGATCAACACGACCGCTGCCGGAGGCAATGCCAGCCTCATGATGATCGGCTGATTCGGTCGGCAAGCTATTGTGAAAACACGTAATGCCCCGCTGCATTCCGGCGGTGGGGCTCGTGCTGTCGTAAACGGGCAACAATCCGCCGGAATCCGCGAAACCTGTACCAAAGTCCTAGATTAGTCTCGTTGCGACCACACCGCGTTGGATTACAATGCAGGCGGGAGTAGGACATATGGGCAGACTGATCGTCGATGCGGCCTCGAGCCTCGATGGCTTCTGGGCTGATGCTCGCGGACGGAGCGTGTTTTGCACCTCCGAACTGCATGGTTCCGGCTTGTCCGGCAAGTTGGACAAGGTATGCGGCGCAGTGGTGATGAGCCGCCGGTCCTTCGAGCTATCCGAGGATACCGGATGGATCGCCGATGCCTATTCGGGAAAAACCCCAGTCTTCGTCGTGACCGATGCGCCGCTGGCGATTCCGTCGCGTGGGGAGTTCCACTTCGTACCTACTTATGCCGAGGCTTTCGCCGCCGCTCAGGCGGCGGCGGGCGACAGTGCGGTTCTCGTGGTCGGAGAGGCCGGAGCGGTCAAGGCCGCGCTGCGGTCCGGGCATGCGGATGAGATCTGGCTGCGCATGATGTCGCGCACGCTGGGCAATGGCGCCGCGCTGTTCGAGGACGACATCCCGGTCGAGAACTACTTCGTGTCCGAACTCGATACCACGGCGGATGCCGTCCACATGCATCTCGAGCGCAAGCTCGACGCCTGATTCTTAAGCGGGGCAGGGCTCCAGCGTCTCGCGCTTGTGCAGCGAGATGGTGATCAGGAATACCGCGAGGCCGCCCAGCGCCAGACAGGCGCCGATCCAGCCGGTCGAAGTCAGTCCCAGACCTGCCGAGATGGCCATGCCGCCCAGCCACGGACCGATGGCATTGGCGGTGTTGAAGGCGCTGTGGTGCGCGGCTGCGGCGAGGGCCTGCGCGTCTCCCGCCACGTCCATCAGGCGCGTCTGCAGGATCGTGCCGAGGCCGCCGCTGAAGCCGATCAGCAGCACCACGATGCACAGCGTCCAGATGTTGCCCGCCATCAGCGAGAACAGCGCGAGCGAAACGGCGCTGAACAGCAGCGCACAGATCGCCGCCTTCGTCTGCGCGCGGTCGGCGACCCAGGCCCAGAACAGGTTGCCCACGGTCATGCCGACGCCGAAGATCGCCAGCACGGCGGGGACGAGCTTTTCCGAGACATGGGTGACTTCGATCATGGTCGAGGCGACGTAAGTGTAGACGCAGAACAGGCCGCCGAAGCCGATCGCGCCGGTCAGCAGCGTCAGCAGGACCTGCGGGCGGCGCAGCGCGCCCAGTTCGCGCAAGGGGCTTGCGCTTTCGTCGGCGGGCTGGTGCGGGGCGTAGAGCGCGACGAGCGCCATGGTGATGATCGCAAGGCCGGACACGACCGCAAAGCCGCTGCGCCAGCCGATCGCCTGTCCCAGCCAGTTGGCAGCCGGCACGCCGATGATCGTCGCCACCGTCAGGCCCGACATGACCATGGCGACCGATTGCGCGCGCTTGTTGGCAGGCACCATCGATGCGGCGACGAGGGCGGCGATGCCGAAGTACGCGCCATGCGGCAGACCGCTGACGAAGCGGCAGAGCAGCAGCAGGTCATAGGTCTTGGCCAGCGCGGACACGCCGTTTCCGATCGCGAACAGCGCCATCAAGCCGATGAGCAGGCGGCGGCGCTCGATCTTGGCGGCGAGCACGGCGATGATCGGCGCGCCGACTACGACGCCCAGCGCATAGGCGCTGATCGCGTGGCCCGCCTGCGGCTCGGTCAGGCCGAGGTCGCGGGCGAAGAAGGGAACGAGGCTCATCGCCGCGAACTCGGTGGTGCCGATGGCGAAGGCACCCATCGCGAGCGCAAGGATGACGAGCGCGGGATGGGTCGCGCGGGTGGAGGCAGAATTGGGCTGAGTCATGTTGCGTCGCAACATAGAAACAAAGCCGTGATCCGGCTAGCCGCAGGGTGGTGCAAATTCCGCATCGTCGCCGTGAATAACCTGCATCATCGATTGCAGGGGTTGCATTCAGGCGTTTGCCGGGGCCGCTTCGGCGCTGTAGGGGCCTTCGAGATTCAAGGCAATTCAGGCAGAGCCATGGCCCGCAAATATTCGAAGCACGGACCCTACGAAGACCTGCATCGCGAGGAGGAGGACGTTCCCGCCGAGCCGGTGCCGTGCTGGCTTTGTGGGCGGCCCACCGGTGAGACGATCGTGTGGCATCACCCGGTGCCCAAGAGCCGGGGCGGGCGCGATGTCGTGCCGATGCACCCGATCTGCCAGCAGACGGTGATCGCGAACTTCACGAACTCCGAACTCCAGCGCTTCGGCACCGACGTCGAGGCGCTGCTGATCTACCCGAACATTCGCAAGTTCGTGGACTGGGTGGCGAAGAAAGACCCGGATTTCAACGCGGCGATCACCAAGAAGCAGCGGTGAAGCGGGTAGCGGGGCGTTGCCCACCCCGCTGCGACTAAGGCCTTCGGCCTAAGTCTCGCTGCCCCTCCCGCAGGCGGGAGGAGAAAGGCGCATCAGCCCTCCCGCTTGCGGGAGGGTCGGGAGGCTTGGGAGCGGAGCGACCTAGCCGGACGGGGTGGGCCTCGACGCCCCACCCACCTCAGAACACCGGATCGAAGCCCGGCGGCAGTTCGCTGGCGGGACCGCTCTTGTCCTCGCTGCCGGGGACGTGGATGCCGCATTCGGTCTTGTCCCAGCCCTTCCAGCGGCCCGAGCGCGGGTCTTCGCCCGGCGCGACCTTGCTGGTGCAGGGCATGCAGCCGATCGAGGGATAACCTTCGGCCACCAGCGGGTGCGCGGGCAGTTCGTGCTCGGCGATGTAGGCGGCCAGACGCTCCGCCGACCAGTCGATCAGCGGGTTGATCTTGAGGCGCCCTTGCGCGTCCGTCGTGTCGATTTCGAAGCGCGGCAGGTGCGAGCGGGTCGAGTTCTGGAACGACTTGCGGCCGGTGAACGAGGCGTCGTAGTGCGCCAGCGCCTTGGCGAGCGGCTTGACCTTGCGGATCTCGCAGCAGCCGTCGGGGTCGAATGACCAGCGCAGGCCATTCTCATCCTTCTTCGCCACCTCGGCCTCGTCGGGCGTCAGGTTGATGAGGTTCGTGAGGCCAAGGCGCGCGATCAGGGTGTCGCGGTAGGCCAGCGTTTCCGGGAAATGCTTGCCGGTTTCCAGAAACAGCACCGGCACGCTGGGGTCCACGCTCGCGACGAGGTGGAGCAATACCGCGCTTTCCGCGCCGAAGCTGGAAACGATCGCCACATCGCCCGCCATTCGCTCTTTCAGCAGCGTCTCGAGCATTTCGCTCGTGTCGCTGCCACGGAACAGGCGGTTGAGACGCACCGCGTCCGCCTCGGTGAACCGGGCGGAAGTGTCGATGCGGTCCCTGATACGGTCTTCGTTTTCAGCTTCAGTACGGAACATAGGGGTATCCCTTCTGGCCCTTCGGGGCTTACGCCGGGTGGCGCTTGGCCCAGATGGCCTGCCTGCCGTCGATTGCGGTGGCCTGGTACACGTTGTCCCACCGCTTGAAGGCGTTCTTCGCGTCAGTGGGGTTGAGCGCCTTGTCGGGCGCGAAGGCGTCGAAGCCGCAGCGGCGCATGTGGTGCAGCATGTCGATCACCAGATCGCCGACGCCGCGCAGCTCGCCGGCATAACCGGCTTCACGCAGGATGCGGGCGGCGGAGTAGCCGCGTCCGTCGGTCCACGCCGGGAAGTTGACTTCCACAAGCGCGATCCGGTCGAGGTAGGGCAGCAGGGCGCGGGCATCCTCGCCCGGTTCGATGCGCACGGCGGTGGCGTTCGACTGTTCGGAGAACGCATCCACGGTGACGGCGGGATCGTTGACGGCGTCGTCGTCACGGAAGCGGAACTGGACGTCAACCATGGATCACCCGCTCATCCTGAGCCTGTCGAAGGGTGAACGGCTCGCGAGGTGCTTCGACAAGCTCAGCACGAGCGGGGTTTGCGTAATCAACCATAGATGGCCTCCTTGAACGGGTCCATGCCGATACGGCGATAGGTGTCGAGGAAGCGCTCCTCGCCCTGCTTGTTGGCGAGATAGACTTGTGTAGCCTTTTCGATCGCGTCGACCACGCCGTCCTCGGTGAAACCGGGGCCGATGATCTTGGCGAGCGAGGTGTCCGCGCCCTCGCTGCCGCCGAACAGGAGCTGGTAGTTTTCCAGACCCTTCTTGTCGACGCCGAGGATGCCGATGTGGCCCGCGTGGTGGTGGCCACAGGCGTTGATGCAGCCGGAGATCTTGAGCTTCAGCTCGCCGATCTCGGCCTGCTTCTGCGCCGAGCCGAAGCGCTCGGAAATCTTCTGCGCGACCGGGATCGAGCGGGCGTTCGCAAGGCTGCAGTAGTCGAGGCCGGGGCAGGCGATGATGTCGCCCACGGTGTCGAGGTTGGCAGTGGCGAGGCCCGCTTCGTCGAGTGCCTGCCAGACGGTGTAGAGGTCCGCCTTCCTGACGTGCGGCAGGACGATGTTCTGGGCATGCGTGACGCGCAGCTCGTCGAACGAATGCTCGCGGCCCAGCTTCGCCATCAGGCGGATCTGGTCGGCCGAGGCGTCACCCGGGATGCCGCCGACGGGCTTCAGGCTGATCGTCGCGATGACGTAGCCGGGAACCTTGTGCGCGGTGGTGTTACGTTCGACCCAGAGGCGGAAGTCGGGATCGGAGAGGTCCAGATCGTCGGACAGGCCCGTCTCGAAAGCGGGATCGACGAAGTGCGCCTTGATCCGCTCCAGTTCCGCGAGCGGCGGCTCGATCGGCTGGGTCAGCAGGTGCGCGAACTCTTCCTCGACCTGGCGGACATATTCGTCACGGCCCAGTTCGTGGACGAGGATCTTGATGCGCGCCTTGTACTTGTTGTCGCGGCGACCATGGCGGTTGTAGACGCGCAGGCACGCTTCGGAGAACGTGATGAGCTGGTCCAGCTGCACGAACTCGCGGATCAGCGGCGCGATCATCGGGGTGCGGCCCATGCCGCCACCGGCGTAGAACTGCGCGCCGATTTCGCCGGCGTCATTCCTGACCATCTTGATGCCGATGTCGTGCAGGCGCATCGCCGCGCGGTCCTTTTCGGACGCGATGACGGCGATCTTGAACTTGCGCGGCAGCACCAGGAATTCCGGGTGGAAGCTCGACCACTGGCGCAGCAGTTCCGCATAGGGGCGCGGATCGACGATCTCGTCGGCGGCGGCACCGGCGAACTGGTCGGCGCTGATGTTGCGGATGCAGTTGCCGCTGGTCTGGATCGCGTGCATCTCCACCTTCGCGAGTTCCGCGAGGATGTCGGGCGTCTCTTCCAGCTTGATCCAGTTGTACTGGATGTTCTGGCGGGTGGTGAAGTGGCCGTAGCCGCGGTCGTACTTGTCCGCGATGTCACCCAGCAGGTGCATCTGGGTGCCGTTGAGGGTGCCGTAAGGCACCGCGACGCGCAGCATGTAGGCGTGCAACTGGAGGTACAGGCCGTTCTGCAGGCGCAGCGGCTTGAACTGGTCCTCGGTCAGTTCGCCCGAGACGCGGCGGCGCACCTGGTCGCGGAATTCCTCGACGCGGGTGTCGACCATCTGCTGGTCGTATTCGTCATACTTGTACATCAGATCACCCAGTTCAGAGCGTTGGGGTCGGACGGCTTCAGCGTCAGGTCGAGGCGCACGGTCGGGCCGAAAGCGCGGATGCGCTCCTTGATGTGCGCGGGGCGCACGCCTTCCTCCGTCTTCTCGCCATCGACGACATAGGCGGCGAAGACGTTCTGCGCGCCTTCTTCCCGCGCGATGATCGCCGCGCCGCCGTCTGCCACGTCGGCGCTGTCGTTCACGTCGAGCGACCAGCCGAAGCCGGTCCACCACACGACGGCGCCGCTTTTCAGGTCGTTGCCCGTCAGGATTTTCACTGCATTGCCTCCAGCGCCAGGGCGCGAATGGTGTTGTCCGCCGAGTCATGGTTGTCGGCAGCGACCGAGCCGATAACGATAAGCGCGGGGCTTTGCACCTTCTGACTTTCGACAAGATGCGCAAGACCGGCCAGCGGCGCGCGCAGGACCCGCATGTCGGAGCGGGTCGCCTTCTCGATAATTGCGACGGGCACGTCGGGCGCTAGGCCATCGGCGATCAGCTTTTCGGAGATCTGCGCGGCCGTGGCGATCCCCATGAAGATCACCAGCGTGCGGCCCTTGCCCGCAAGGCCCGACCAGTCCTGATCCGACAGGCCCTTGCACTGGCCCGCCACGAAACTGACGATCGAGGCATGGTCGCGGTGGGTGAGCGGAATCTGCGCCGCCGCCGAAGCGCCCAGCGCCGAGGAGATGCCGGGCACCACCTCGACCGGTACGCCCGCCGCGTGGCAGGCTTCCGCTTCTTCGCCGCCGCGGCCGAACACGAAGGGATCGCCGCCTTTGAGGCGCACGACGTCATTGCCCGCCAGCGCCTCGCGCACGAGCAGCGCGTTGATCTCTTCCTGCTTCATGGTGTGGCGCGAGCGGGCCTTGGCGACCGAGATCAGCTTTGCGGAAGGGCGCGCCATTGCCAGGATCGAGGGATCGACGAGGCCATCGTGCACGATCAGCGACGCGCTCATCAGCAGGCGCGCGGCGCGCAGGGTCAGCAGGTCCGGATCGCCGGGGCCTGCGCCGACGAGGTACACCTTGCCCACACGGGGACTCGAAGATGGATTAGCGGTCATGGTGAGGCGCAGATGGGCGCGATGATCGCCGGATGCCAGCGATAATGGCTTTGAGGGGGCTAAGGGGAGCTTTACGCCCGCCGGCTACTGCCTTTGGCAAGGAGGTTCGCAGAAAATTACGCATGACTTCGGTGCTTCATTAGCCCCGGCTCTAACCGAATCTTAACCTAACTTGTGGACGTTCGCCTCACACATGGAGGTGGACTGATGCCCATTGCGGCCCATTTTGAAGCGCCTGAAGCAAACGGTCGCCCTCGTGCGGAGCGTCGACGCCTGTTGCTGGAGACGCAAGGGGCGCTGGAATCGGGTGAGCACACCCAGGTCGTGCTCCACAATTTCTCGGAAACCGGTGTGCTGCTGGAAAGCAAGCTGGACCTCGAGATCGGCGAGATCATCGAACTCGACTTGCCTGAGGCCGCTCATGCCCGTGCGCGCGTTATCTGGGCGAGCGGCAAGCTCTACGGCTGCGCTTTCGACGCGCCGATCCCCAGCGCCACCTTGCGCGCGGCGCAGCTGCGCAGTGCAGTGCAAACGGAACTAGGTCTCGGAGCCGCACCTGCGCCGATAGGGCCGGGCGCGATCGGTGGCGAGAGCCTTGGCGAGCGGTTGCACCGTCTGCGTAAGCTGCGCGGGCTGACGCAAGGCGAACTCGCCAATCGGCTGGGCGTGTCCAAGCCGACCGTGTGGGCCTGGGAGCAGGGGCGTGCCCGCCCGATCGAGGAGCGTCTGGATGCCATCGCCGAAGCGCTGGGCGTCGAGGCTGCGGAATTGCGGCCGAGCCGCACAGTGCCCGGGCTTACCGACCTGATTTCCCGCTGCCGGGAACAGATTGCGGCAGCTGTAGAAACCACGCCGGACAAGGTCCGCATCATGATCGAGCTGTAACGCCTGACGTTCTCGCTGCCTTGCGAGTTGAAGCATAATGCCTGTTGCCCGCGCTTTCAGATCGCGGGAAGAGAATTTTATATTCTCTAGTCGTAAAATAGATGGTAAATGAAATTTCAATATTTAATCAGTATTAGTTTTGTTAGTTTATAAAACTAACTCCTGATTTTGGTTAATAAAATATCTATGGTTAATGATATTAATTTTATCTGCGGAGTGTTTTACTCAAATATCCGCGATCGGATTCGAGGCCGCCTTGCGAGGCGTTGACGAGCAGGTCGAGGCAAGCACCGGGACGCAGTCGGCATGGGCATGAATTTCACATTCCAGGAAAGCTCGGTCCTTTACGGGATGCTTGCCGAGAGTTCGACCGATGTGATCCTCAAGACCGATCCCAAGGGTTTCATCGTCCACGCGACGCCTGGCATCGCCGAACTGGCGCACCGCGATCCTGCCCGCAATGACGGGGGAGGGCTGGTCGGCCCGCATCTTCTCGACCTCGTCGCACCGGAAGCCAAGCAGCAGATTTCCAAGGCCCATGCCCGCGCGATGGCGGGCGAGGACCTCGACTGGATCGAGTTCCCCGCGCTCACCCGCGACGACCGCAAGCGCTGGTTCGAGCTTCGCCTGCGGGCACTTCTGCGGCATGACGGCGCGCCGTATGGCGTTCTGGGCGTGATGCGTGACGTCGATGAACTGCGCTCGCTCAGTGAGCGGCTGTTCACGGCGACTTACACCGATCCGCTGACGGGGCTCACCAATCGCACCGCGTTCATCTCGATGCTGGAGCACATGCTCGATACCGGCATGGAGGGCTGCCTCGCGCTGTTCAGCATCGATTTCTTCCGCACCATCAACATGCAGTACGGCCAGAACGTAGGCGACGAGGTGCTGACCGTCTTCGCCGATCTCCTGCGCGAACTGCTGCGGAGCGAGGACATCATCTCGCGCATCGGTTCGGAGCGCTTTGCCGTGATCCTGCCGCGCGTGACGGCGGCCGAGGCGGAAGGCATCTGCCGCCGCGTGGTGACGACGCTGGCCGAACTCAAGCAGGCGATCGGCGACGGCAGCTTCGCCATGACTGCCAGCGCCAGCGTCGCGCGCGTCGGCACCAGCCTCGATTCCACCCTCGAACGGGCGGAAATGGCGCTGTTCGTCGCGCGGGCAAAGGGGCGCAACCGGCTGGAAATGGAAAAGTCCGTCCGTCTCGCGGTTGGCTGAACGCTGCATAAAAAGAGGGGCGACGCCGTTGCCGGTGCCGCCCCTTTCGTCAGGTTGTGGTTACGGTCAGTTCAGCAGCCCGGCATAGCGGTCGAGCGCCGCCAGCGGCCCCTCGGGCCAGCGCGAGAGCACCAGCAGGCGCTTGTGCCCACCGCCGATGGCGAGTTCGTCAGTCACGCCCATGCCGCCGTGGAACTGGATCATCTCGTGCCCCAGCGTGACCGAGGCTTCGGCAATGTAGGCCCGCGCGCCGTGGACGGCATTCGCGAATTCGTCGCTGCCCCACGACACGAGCGCGAGGTTGAGAAGCGCGCGGCTCTGCTCGATCGCCGCGTACTGGGCGACCATGCGGTGCTGGATCGCCTGGAACGAGCCCAGCGCGGCGCCGAACTGGTCGCGCGTGCGCAGGTAGTCGATCGTTTCCGCGAAGATCCGCTCCATGATCCCGAGCGCTTCGGCACTGCGGGCGAGGGCGGCGAGGTTGCTGGTGGCGGCGATGGCGGCCAGTCCATCGTCCGTCAGCTTGTGATCGGAGGGCACGACAACCCCGGCAAGTTCCAGCGAGGAGGCGACGCTGCCGTCCGCCATGTGCCAGTCGTGGGCGGAGACGCCGGGGCTGTCCGCAGGCACGAGGAACAGCGCGACACCGGCCTTGTCGCCCGGCTCACCGGATATGCGGGCGGACACGATGTACCCGTTGGCCCCACCCCCGGCGGCGCAGTAGGGCTTGGAGCCGGTCAGCTTCCAGCCGTCGCCCTCGGCCACGGCGGTGGTTTCCACCCAGTCGAGCCCGTCACGCGCCCTGGCTTCCGCATGGGCGAGGCCCAGGCGCCTGCTGCCGGTGAGCAAGTCGTCGAGCCAGTCGCCCCGAAGCGATTCCGGGGCGGTGGCGGCGAAGAGGCGGCCCGCCATGACGACCGATTCGGCGAGCGGTTCGACCACCAGCCCGCGACCAAGTGCCTCGAAAACGGTGGCAATTCCGGTCGCGTCGAGACCGAGTCCGCCCATCTCTTCAGGGAAGGGCGCGGCGATCAGCCCGAGTTCGCCGAGCAGTTCCCAATTGGCGCTCGAAAAGCCGTTAGGCTCCGCCAGAAAAGCGCGGCGGCTGTCATGGTCGTAATGGTCGGTGACGAAGCGCTCGGTCAGCGCCTTGAGCATTTCCTCGTCTTCGCTGAGGTCGAAATTCACAATTCTCTCCCCATCGGGTCTCTCTCGCAAGGACGTCCCGCTTGAAGTTCGGGTTCTATCACCAGCGGGCCTCGTGTTACCGCTGGGCAAAAGGCTAGTCATAAAAACGCGGTATTTCGGCGCTTCAAGCAATTGTGCCCCCCGATTCAGCGGGCTAAGGAAGGGCCTCGAGAGGACATCAATGCAACTTCTGTCACAGGAAAACATCGACGCCGTCCGCGTGACGTCGCCCGAAGGCATCCGCCCCGCAGCCGAGGCCCTGCATCGCATAGCCATGGAATGCGGCATGCGGGCTGCCCCCGCGCATGACATCGCCGACAAGCGCACGCCGGTCGATGCCGACGGTAACCTGCTGGCCACCGAAGTGTTCGGCTGGGGCGACGAGGACCGTGTGTGGTGGCGCAATTCGCGCATCGCCCTCGACAGCCCGCTGACGACGGCGTGCCGCTTCGAAAGCCAGCCGTTCTGGGCCAACGCGGAGGGCTTCCGCACTCTTGAGCCCAACGCCTACCTCTCCTCCATCGACATCGCCAATTTCGAGACCCGTGCGCTGACCCGTGCGGCGATCGGCGTGCCGGTGCACTTGCCGTTCGGCCAGATCGGCGCGGTCAGCTTCAACCCGCTCGATCGCGACAAGACCGACCTTTCGGAAGACTTCGCGCGCTATTCGGACGCGCTGGGGCTCTATGCGCGCACGTTCATCGCGACTTACGTGCAGGTCATGGGTTCCACGCAGGCGCTGCCGCCCGAATCCCGCCTTTCGAAGCGCGAGGTCGAGTGTCTGCGCTGGGCGGCGATCGGCAAGACCGATCTTGAGATCAGCATGATCATGTCGCGCAGCCGTGCGACGGTGCGTTTCCATATCCACAATGCCGCGACCAAGCTGAACGCGGTCAATCGCAGCCAGACCGTCTTCAAGGCGGCGCAGCTCGGCTACATCTCGCTGCAGAACTGACGTAGCGTTTTGAAATAACGGCGGTTTGCAGGTGCTGGTGAGAGATCGCCGGCACGCTTCGCGTTACCCTCTTTCCCAAGCCGAATTTCTTGATACACTCGGCCTACAACATAACGAGAGAGGGATGCCGATGGAACGCAAGATGCATACGGCCTTGCTATTCAAACTTCTGGTGATCTTTGCCGCCTTCGCGGCGCTTTTTGCTCCACTACGTTCGTGGATACTGAATTCGGTGGGGTTCTAGATCGCAGGAGGTCGGGCGACACATCGTCCTGAACGATGGTCGCCGCCTTTGACCTGCTGACGGATCAGCGTTCTTCCAGCATCAGCTTCGCTCCCCGCAAGCCCACGGCCATGGCGGGTGCGTTCGTATTGCCGGTGACATGCCACGGCATCACCGAGCAATCCGCCACGCGCACGCCCTGAACGCCGTTCACCCTGAGGCGCGGATCGACCACGGCTTCCGGGTCCGAGCCCATGCGGCACGAGCGGATCGCATGGAGTCCGCAACTCGACAGGCGGCGGAACATGGCGAGCACGTCCTCGTCGCTTTCGACCTGCGCGCCGGGCACCAGTTCCTCGCCGATCATGTTGGCCAGTGGTCCTGCCCGTACATAGGCGCGCATGGACCGGACAAGGGCGATCGCGGACCTGCGATCATGCTCGGTGGTGAGGAAGTTGTGCAGGATTTCGGGCGCGTCGCTGGCCTTCGGCCCGGTGGCGCGCACGCTGCTCTCGCTGGTGAGGCGCAGCAACTGGCCGTAGATCGTGACGCCGGGCTTGGGGTCGATCTTGTCGAGTGGAACCGGGTCCTTGTCGTCGCCTACCTTGAACGTGTAGCCACCGAGGTAGAACTGCGCGTCGGTGCGCCCGTCGGGATGGGCGACGTTGCGGAAGGCGCCGACCTCGAACGGGCCGGTCGCGAGCACGCCGTCGCCGCGCAGCAGGTAGCGCAGCATGGCGAAGGCCGCGCCCACGCCGAAGAAGCTCTTGTTCGTACCCTTGCCATGATCGAGCCGGAACGGGATCGAGAGCGAGAGGTGCTCGATCATCTTCTCGCCCACGTCCGGCGAATGCGCGACGAGCGGAATGCCGGCCGCGGCAAGCCGCGCAGCATCGCCGATGCCGGAGCGCTGGAGCAGCAGCGGGCTTTCCATCGCGCCCGCGCTGACGACGATCTCGCCGCCTGCGGTCAGGGCGAAGTGCTCGGGCCTGCCGTTCACCGTGGCGTCGAGGCCCACCGCGCGGGTGCCTTCGAAAACGATGCGATCCGCCATCGCGCCAGTGACGACGGTGACGTTCGCCCGCTTGCGGGCCACGGCGAGATAGGTGCGGGCGGACGAGTCGCGCTTACCCTTGCGGATGTTGTGGCTGTAATAGCCGACGCGCGGGCCGGGGGTGCCGTTGAGATCGTCCACCCGGCGCAGGCCTTGCGATTCGCCCGCCTCGATCATGCGTTCGGCGAGCGGGTAAGTGTAGCAGGCCGGGTCCACGCGGACGAGGCCGCCGCTGCCGCGCATGGGGCCGGGGCCTGCCTTGTGGTCTTCCAGTTCCTTGAACGCCGCGGTCATGCTGGCGCCGTTCCAGCCGGTGGCGCCGGCCTCCGTCTCCCAGGCGTCGTAGTCGGCCGGTTCGCCCCGGCTCCAGATCATGCCGTTGATCGAGGACGAACCGCCAAGGCCCTTGCCGCGAATCCACACTTCGCCCGCGCCCTTTTCGTTGGCGCCAGGATCGCGGGGCTGGGCGACGTGATAGGCCCACATGTGTTCGGGCTTCTTGACCAGCTTGGCGACGCCCTTGGGCAGCGTGACCCAGAAGCTGTCGTTCTCGCCGCCTGCTTCCAGCACGAGAACCTGCGAGCGGCCGTCGGCACTCAGGCGTTCGGCCATGACGCAGCCCGCGCTGCCTGCGCCGACGATGATGTAATCCCACTGCTTAGGCATGGTGTATCTCTCCCGCCCCATGCCTCGCACGAACTAGCGCAATGGCTATCCTATCGTTTTGGTGAGTCACAAATGCTGCGGGGACGCGCTTAAACCGATTCCATGACCGGGCCTGACCAACGGGCCGGATGATCTGAGGATCGGGCCAGAGGATTGAGAACGTGATGATACCGATAGCCGATGGCCTGTTCACCGAAGAGACGCCGCCGCGTCTGATCGGCGGCAAGGACCGGGAAACCGGCCGGATCGTCTTTCCGTGCCCGACTTCGCCGACTTTCGAGCCGGTGCCGCTGGCGAGCGAGGGCACCTTATGGTCCTACACCGTGCAGCGTTTTCGCCCCAAGTCACCGCCCTACGCGGGGCCCGAGGCGTTCGCGCCGTGGGTGGTGGCCTATGTCGAACTGCCCGGGCAGGTCATCGTCGAGGCGCGGCTGAACGATGTCGCGTTCGAGGACGTGAAGGTCGGCATGCCGGTGCGTTTCGCGCCGTCGCCGCTGAACCCGGACCTTTCGGACAGCCCTTATATCCCTGCATACGTACCGGGAGACGCAGCATGAGCGGCGACGTGTGCATCGTCGGCATCGGCATCCACCGCTTCGGCCGCACCGATGGCCTGTCCGGCGTCGATCAGGGCGTCTACGCCGTGCGCGAGGCGCTGGCCGACGCGGGCGTGGAATGGCCGCAGGTCCAGTTCGCCTATGGTAGCTCGGATGCCGCCGGGAATCCGGATACGATGGTCGATCGTCTCGGCCTGACCGGCGTTCAGTTCATCAACGTGCGCAACGGCTGCGCGGCGGGTGGATCGGCGCTGTTCTCGGCGCAGATGGCGATCAAGTCGGGCGAGTTCGACCTTGGCCTCGCGGTCGGGTTCGACAAGCATCCGCGCGGCGCCTTTAACGCGCTGCCGAGCGAATACAACCTGCCGGACTGGTACGGCGAAGTCGGCCAGATGGTCACCACGCAGTTCTTCGCCGCGAAGATCATGCGCTACATGAGCCTGTTCGGCATTTCGCAGAAGACGCTGGGCATGGTGTCGGAAAAGGCCTTCCGCAATGCCGTCCACGCGCCGCATGCCTGGCGCCGCCAGCCGGTGTCGCTGGAGGCAATCCTCGAAGCACCGCTGGTGAGCGATCCTTATACCAAGTACATGTTCTGCTCTCCGGCAGAGGGCGGCGTGGCGCTGATTCTCGCCAGCGAGAAGAAGGCGCGCGAGCTGGGCAAGCCGCTGATCCGGCTCAAGGCCGCGACCATGCGAACCCGCCCGCCCAGCAGCTTCGAGGTCTTCGCGCCTTCGGTGGACGTTGTCGCCGATGACACCGGCCCGCGCGGCACCGCCTCGCGCATCGCTTCGGCCGACGCCTATCGCCTTGCCGGGATCGGCCCGGGCGACATCGACGTCGCCCAGCTTCAGGACACCGAAGCGGGCGCCGAACTGATGCACATGGCCGAGAACGGCTTCTGCGCCGACGGCGAGCAGGAGCAGTGGCTGGCCGAAGGGCGCACCGAGATCAATGGCGCGCTGCCGGTCAACACGGATGGCGGCTGCCTCGCCTGTGGCGAGCCGATCGGCGCATCGGGTCTGCGCCAGGTCTACGAAAACGTCGTGCAACTGCGGGGAGACGGCGGCGGCCGTCAGGTGCCGAATTCGCCGAAGACGGCATACAGCCATGTCTACGGCGCCCCGGGCGTCTCTGCAGTCACCATTCTGGAACGCTGAAGCGAATGGATATCGAACTTTCCCCTCAAGATGCTGCCTTCCGCGACGATGTCCGCGCCTTCCTGCGCGACAATCTGCCTGCCGAAGTGAAGGCAGGCGCAGCGGCAACGCCGTCAGTCTTCGTCGAACCGGAGATCGGGCAGGCGTGGAATGCGGTGCTCAATGCCAAGGGCTGGCTCGGCTACCAGTGGCCTGCCGAACATGGCGGCACCGGCTGGACGCCGCTGCAGCGCTACCTGTTCGAAAAGGAATGCGCCGCCGCCGGTGCGCCCAATCTCACGGTGCTGGGCCTCAAGCTACTCGCCCCGGTGATCTACAATTTCGGCACCGATGCCCAGAAGGCCGAGGTTCTGCCGCGCATCCTTTCGGGTGAGGACTACTGGTGCCAGGGCTTTTCCGAGCCGGGTGCGGGGTCTGACCTCGCCAGCCTCAAGACCCGCGCGATACGTGACGGCGACCATTACCGCGTCAACGGCTCCAAGATCTGGACCACCCACGCGCACCACGCCAACCGCATGTTCACGCTGGTCCGCACCAACACCGAGGTGAAGAAGCAGGCCGGCATCTCGTTCCTGCTGATCGACCTCGACACGCCCGGCGTCTCGGTGCGCCCGATCCTGACCAACGCGGGCGACCACGAGGTCAATCAGGTGTTCCTCGAGGACGTCATGGTCCCGGCCGAGAACCTCGTCGGCGGCGAGGGCGATGGTTGGACGATCGCGAAGTTTCTGCTTGAAAATGAACGCGGTGGTTCTTGCCACGCGCCCAAGCTCGGCTACGATCTCGACCAGATAGAACAGGCCGCGAAGGACGAGAGCGATGGGAAGGGCGGTATCCTCGCCGACCAGACCGACTGGCGCCGCCGCGTGGCGAAGGCCCGTCTCTCGGTCAACGCGCTGGAGATGATCGAGCTGAAGATCATCTCGGAGATTGCCAAAGGCCGCAAGGCCGGGCCGCAGACCTCGCTGACCAAGCTGCTGGCGTCCAACCTGCGGCAGGAGATCGATCTTCTGGCGGTGGACCTCTACGGTCCCGCCGGTCTGCAGCTGGAAACCGCGCGCCCGCTCTATGGCGACAACGCGCCGGCCGCCGTCCATTCCAAGGCCGCGCAGGTCGCCTCGGCCCGCTATCTCAACAGCCGCGCGTGGACCATCTTCGGCGGCACCAACGAAGTGCAGAGCACCATCATCGCCAAGTCGGTGCTGGGTCTGTGACGTCGCAGCTGGCCGCCAGCCTCGCGTGGGAATCCATGCTTCGGCAAGCTCAGCATGAGCGGGGGAGGGGTGATGCCCTTTCAACTCCGCTCAGGCTGAGCCTGTCGAAGCCCCCGCGTTCATACGCAGAAATTCACACCATCAACGAGAGGAATCCCTGATGCAGCTGAACCGCGAGGCGCTGACCCGCGCCTATCGGCAGATGAAGCTGATCCGCGAATTCGAGGAACGGCTCCACGAGGAGATCCAGACCGGCGAGATCGCGGGCTTCACCCACCTCTACTGCGGGCAGGAAGCCGTCGCCGTCGGCGTGTGCGAACACCTGACCGAACGGGACAAGATCGTCTCCACCCATCGCGGCCACGGCCACTGCCTTGCCAAGGGCTGCGATCTTGACGGCATGATGAAGGAAATCTGGGGCAGCCAGGACGGCCTTTGCAACGGCAAGGGCGGATCGATGCACATCGCCGACATCGACAAGGGCATGCTGGGCGCCAACGGCATCGTCGGCGCGGGCGCGCCGATCGCGGTGGGTGCGGCGATCTCCAGCAAGATCGACGGCCCGGACGAGAACGGCAAGCTGGCCGTCTCGATCGCCTTCTCGGGCGACGGCGCCTGCAACCAGGGCACCACGTTCGAGGCGATGAACCTCGCGGTCGTCACCAAGGCCCCGGCGATCTTCGTCTTCGAGAACAACCACTATTCCGAGCACACCGGCGTCGATTACGCGGTGGGCACGGCGAACGACATCGCCAGCCGCGCCGAAGCCTTCGGCATGAAAGTCTGGCGCGCGGACGGCACCGATTTCTTCGCCGTCCATGACACCTTCCGCGAAGTGCTCGAGTACGTCCGCACCCCTGGCAACGGCCCGGCGGCGGTCGAATTCGATACCGAGCGCTTCTTCGGCCACTTCGAAGGCGACCCGCAGCGCTATCGCGGCGACGGTGAACTCGATCGCCTGCGCGCCGAGCGCGATTGCCTCAAGATCTTCCGCGCCAGCGTGACCGGCGCGAAGCTGCTCGAGGACGTGGACCTCGACACGATCGACAGCGAGTCGCTCAAGGCCATCGAGAACGCGGTTCAGGCTTCGCGCGCGGCACCGCGCCCGGGGCCTGAGAACGTCCTCGACAATGTCTACATCAGCTACTGACGGCAGGAGCGAACCCATGGCAAAAATGATGTATCGCGATGCCATCCGCAACACGATCTTTCAGGAAATGCAGCGTGACGAGCGCGTCGTCGTTCTCGGCGAGGACGTCGCGGGCGGGATGGGCACGGCCGGTGGCCCCGAGGCGATCGGCGGCATCTGGTCCACGTCGACCGGCTTCTACGACGCCTTCGGTCCGAACCGCGTGATCGACACCCCGATCAGCGAAAGCGCCATCATGGGCGCGGCGGGCGGCCTGGCCCTTGCCGGCAAACGTCCGGTGGCGGAAATCATGTTCGCCGACTTCATCGGCGTGTGCATGGACCAGCTGTGGAACCAGATCGCCAAGTTCCGCTACATGTTCGGCGGCAAGTCGGTCTGCCCGGCGGTGATCCGCATGCCGGTGGGCGCGGGCTACAACGCCGCCGCGCAGCACAGCCAGATGATCTCGCAGTTCGTGACGGGCATGCCCGGCATCAAGGTGGTCATGCCCACCACGCCGGAAGACGCCTGCGGCCTGCTGCGTCAGGCGATCCGCGATGACGATCCGGTGGTGTTCCTCGAACACAAGTTCCTCTACGCGATGAGCGGCGAAGTGAACGAGGACCCGGATTTCTGCATCCCCTTCGGCCACGCCCGCCTTGCCCGTGCCGGTCAGGACGTGACCATCGTCGCCAGCGGCATGATGGTTCGCTACGCCGAGACGGCTGCGGACGATCTGGCGCAGGACGGCATCGGCTGCGACGTGATCGACCTTCGCACGACCTCTCCGCTGGACGAGGAAGCGATCCTCGATTCGGTCGAAGTCACCGGCCGCCTGGTCGTGGTGGACGAAGCGCCGCCGCGCTGCTCGCTGGCCACGGACATCTCCGCGCTCGTCGCCCAGAAGGCTTTCGCCAGCCTCAAGGCACCGATCGAGATGGTGACCCCGCCGCACACGCCGGTCCCGTTCGCCCGCGAACTGGAAAGCGCCTACCTGCCGAGCCCGGCCAAGGTCGCCGCTGCCGTGCGCAAGACGCTCGATTACCGCTGAGGGGAGCGCTGACATGAGTCGCATCCGCGCATTCACGATGCCCAAGTGGGGCATCGAAATGACCGAGGGCACGATCGCCGAATGGATGGTGAAGGAGGGGGATACCTTCCAGCGCGGCCAGACGCTGTGCCTGATCGAAACCGCCAAGATCACCAACGAGGTCGAGGCCGAATACGAAGCCACCGTGCGCCGCATCATCGTGGGCGGCGGCGCGGGCGAGGAACCCGTCGGCGCGCTGCTGGCGGTGTTCGACGAGGGCACGCACTCGGACGCTGAGATCGACGCCTTCGTGGCAGAGTTCAAACCCGCCGAGGGCGGCATCGCAAAAGGCGCCGAGAAGGCCAAGGCCCCGGAACCCGCTCCGGCCGCAGCCGCTGCGCCTGCTCCGGAAAAGCAGCGTATCAAGATCGATACCAACCGCCCGATCAGCCCCGAGGCGCTGCGCCTTGCGGAAGAGGAGGGCGTCGATATCGCCGGTATCGAGGGTTCCGGCCGTGGCGGCCGCATCACTCATCAGGACGTGGTGAAAGCGCTGCGCGGGACAAGTGCGCCCTCGCTCAAGGGCACGGTCCCGGTCGAGGCGGACGACCTCAAGGTGCTCGCCTCGCCGCTCGCCCGCCGCATTGCCGCGCTGCACGGCCTCTCGCTGCAGGGACTTACCGGCACCGGCCCGCGCGGCCGCATCTCCAAGGCCGACGTTCTGGCGCTGGTGCCTGCGCCCAAGGCATCGGCTGGGGTCATCGGCACGCCCGAATTCGTGGCCGGTGAGAACCGCCCCGAAGTCGTGCCGTTCGACCGCGTTCGCAAGGTCGTCGCGCAGCGGCTCACCCAGGCGAAGCAGGAGCTTCCGCACTTCTACCTGCGCATGTCGGCCAACGCCGATGCGCTGATCGCGATGCGCAAGACTGCCAATGTCGTGCTGGGCAGCAAGGCTTCGGTGAACGACTGGATCGTCAAGGCCTCGGCCATGGCGCTGGCGAAGCATCCGGACGTCAACGTGCAGGTGCACGGGCAGGAAATCCACCGCTTCCCGCACGCAGACGTGTCCATCGCCGTCGCCAGCCCCAAGGGCCTCGTTACCCCGGTGGTGCGCCAGGCCAACCTGATGCGGATCGACCAGATCGCGGTGGAAACCCGCCGCCTGATCGACAAGGCGCAGGCCGGAAAGCTCGGCATGGACGACATGGAAGGCGGCACCTTCTCCGTCTCCAACCTCGGTATGTTCGGGATCGAGAACTTCGACGCGATCATCAACCCGCCGCAGGGCGCGATCCTCGCCGTCGGCGCGGCGCTGCGCCAGCCGGTGGAGACGGATGACGGTGACGTCGCGTTCGAAACCCGCATCTCGTTCACCCTCTCGGTCGATCACCGCGCCATCGACGGGGCTGCGGGCGCGCAGTTCCTGCAGACGCTCAAGGGTCTGATCGAGGCGCCCGAGGGCCTGTTCGCCTGAAAGGATAAGAAATGACCGGAGAGGCTACCCAAACCGTCGTGAGGCCCGGCCCGCTCAAGCGGCTGGGCGACGTGATCCAGCTTGCCTATTTCCCGACCGACTTCGATGCGACGATGAAGTACTGGATCGAGACCGTCGGCGTCGGCCCGTTCTTCGTGCTCAACGACGTCCGGCTCGACGATATGAAGTACAAGGGGCAGCCCACCGACGCCACGTTCACGATGGCGATCGGCTACTGGGGCGACATCCAGATCGAGCTCATCAAGACCGAATCCGATGCGCCTTCGCTCTATTCGGGCGAATATGCGGTGCGCGATTCCCTGCATCACGTCTGCGTCTTCGTCGAATCGATCGCCGAAGCCCGCAAGGCCTGCGCCGAAGCTGGCGCCGAGGTCATCGTGGAAGGTAAGGTGGGGGCTGACGGAGAGGTGATCTACGTCGATCCCGGTCAGGGCCCCGGCTACATAATCGAATACCTTCAGCCGCTTTCGGGCACCGAAGGTCTGTTTCAGATGATGAAGGATGCCGCCCGCGACTGGGACGGCTCCGATCCGATCAGGGTGCTGCAGTGATGGCCGAGATTTCCCAATACGCCCTCGACATGGCCGACAAGGTTGAGGCTTTCGTCCGCGACGTGGTCGTCCCTTACGAGAAGGACCCGCGCCGCGATCACCACGGCGCGCCGACCGACGACCTGATGATGGAGATGCGTGCGCTGGCCAGTGAGGCGGGCGTGCTCACCCCGCACATTCGCGCCGACGGATCGCACCTGACGCAGCGCGAGACGGCGGTGGTGCTCATCAAGTCCGGCCTGTCGCCGCTCGGCCCGCTGGCCTGCAACACCATGGCGCCCGACGAGGGCAACATGTACCTCATCGGCCACGTCGGCTCGCCCGAACTGAAGGAGCGCTTCCTGAAACCGCTGGTCGAAGGCAAGGGCCGCTCGGCGTTCTTCATGACCGAACCGGCCGAGTGGGGCGGTGCGGGCTCCGATCCGTCGATGATGAAGACCACCTGCCGCAAGGACGGCAACCACTGGGTCATCGATGGCCGCAAGACCTTCATCACCGGCGCGCAGGGCGCGATGGTGGGCATCGTCATGGCCGCTTCGGCGGAAGAGGACACCAAGGGCGGCGCCTGCATGTTCCTGGTGGACCTGCCGGACGAAGCGATCCGCATCGACGAGGTGCCGAACACCATCGACAGCTCGATGCCCGGCGGCCATGCCACGCTGACGATCGATAACCTGCGCGTCCCCGCCGAACACATGCTGGGCGACCCGGGCGAGGGCTTCAAGTATGCCCAGATCCGCCTCTCCCCGGCGCGTCTCTCGCACTGCATGCGCTGGCTGGGTTGCTGCATCCGCGCGCATGAAATCGCCAGCGACTATGCCTGCCGCCGCATGGCGTTCGGCAAGCAGCTGATCGAGCACGAAGGCGTCGGCTTCATGCTGGCCGAGAACGCCATCCTCATCAAGCAGTGCGAACTGATGATCGACTGGTGCGCCTCGGTGCTCGACACCGGCTCGCTCGGCACGGTGGAAAGCTCGATGGCGAAGGTCTCGGTCTCCGAGGCACTGATGAAGATCGCCGACAACTGCGTGCAGGTCATGGGTGGCACCGGCGTCACCGAGCGCACGATCGTCGAGCAGGTGTTCCGCGAAATCCGCGCCTTCCGCATCTATGACGGCCCCACTGAAGTCCACAAGTGGAGCCTCGCCAAGAAGATCCGCCGCGACTGGCGCAAGGCGCAGGAGGCGCTCGCCAGGGAAGCCGAACCGGCATGACCGACGTCGCTGAAGCCAACTCGGGCACGACCGCCGTGCGCGAGGGCTACGCCTTCGACGAGGCGGCGCTGACCGCATGGCTGGAAGCCAATGTTGAAGGCTTCTCCGGTCCGCTGCATGTCGAGCAGTTCAAGGGTGGTCAGTCCAACCCGACCTACAAGCTGGTGACACCCTCGCGCAGCTATGTCCTGCGGCGCAAGCCGCCGGGCCAGTTGCTCAAGGGCGCCCACGCGGTGGAGCGCGAGGCCAAGGTGCTGTCCGCGCTCCACCGCGCGGGCTTCCCGGTGGCGAAGGTCTATGGCCTGTGCGAGGACGACGGCGTCATCGGCACCTGGTTCTACGTGATGGAAATGGTGGAAGGCCGCATCTTCTGGGATGCGACCGTCCCCGGCGTCTCGAACGAGGAGCGCGCGGCGCTGTTCGATGCGATGAGTGCCACGATGGCGCAGCTCCATTCCTACGATCCGGAAAGCATCGGCCTTGGCGATTACGGCAGGCCGGGCAATTACTTCGCCCGCCAGGTCGGCCGCTGGTCGAAGCAGTACTTCGAGGACGAGGCGGCGGGCCGCGACGCGGACATGGACGCAGTGATCGCCTGGCTCGAAGCGGAGATGCCCGAGGACGACGGCGCCTCCAGCGTGATCCACGGCGACTTCCGCATCGACAACATGATCTTCCATCCCACCGAGCCGCGCGTGCTGGCGGTGCTGGACTGGGAACTCTCGACGCTGGGCCATCCGCTGGCGGACTTCGCCTACAACGCGATGATGTACCACATGCCGCCGCACATCGTGGCGGGGCTGGGCGGGGCGGACATCGCCGCGCTGGGTATCCCGAGCGAGGCGGACTACGTCGCCGCGTACTGCCGCCGCACCGGGCGCGAGGGACTGCCGGACTATCGCTATTATATGGCGTTCAACTTCTTCCGCCTCGCCGCAATCTTCCACGGCATCAAGGGCCGCGTGATCCGAGGCACCGCCTCGAATGCGCAAGCCAAAGAACGGGCCGAGGCCTTCCCCGAACTGGCAAGGCTGGCGCTCAGCTTTACTCGCGGGTAGCGTTTGGCGAGGGGGCTTCGACAGGCTCAGCCTGAGCGGGATGTAAAGACCCGCTCTCAACACCGCTCAGGCTGAGCCTGTCGAAGCCC
>JASGGD010000032.1:0-33804 GCA_047605225.1 Novosphingobium sp. | reverse complement strand
TCGATACCGGCGCGCACCTCGGCGACCGACCCGGCGACGCCCTCCATCACCGGCTCGCGCTGCGGCCCGTCGAGCGAGACGGTCGCCTGCACGGTCCCCAGCTCGGCCGGGAGCCGGACAGTGTGCGACCCGGTGACGTCGAAGGTGATCTCGCTCATGAGTCGACCGTACTGGGATCCGTGATAGGAACACCCCCGTGTCGATGATCGCGGACGCCTGGCGCCTCTCCGTCGGCACGCTCACCGCGCTGCCGGTGGGACCGCCGGCGGCGGTCGACCGGCGCCGAGCAGGGACGGCGATGCTGCTCGCACCCCTGGCCGTGGTGCCCCTGGCGGCGCCTCTCGGGGTGGTCCTGTGGGGCGCGCATCTCCTCGACCTGCCGCCGCTGGTCGGGGCGCTGCTCGCCGTGGGCGCGGTCGTCCTCGGTGACCGGGCGTTCCACCTCGACGGGCTGTCGGACGTGGCCGACGGGCTGGCGGCGTCGTACGACCGGGAGCGGTCGCTGGCGGTGATGAAGTCGGGTACGTCGGGACCGGCGGGCGTGGTCGCGACAGTGCTGGTCCTCGGTCTCCAGGTCGCCGGGCTCGCGGGATCGGTCGCCGACTGGCATCGCGCGATCCTCGCCGGGGCCGTCCTGTGCGCCTCCCGGGTGGCGCTCTCGTGGTGCTGCCTGCGGGGGGTGCCGACCGCTCGACCCGACGGACTGGGCGCCTCCTTCGCCGGGTCGGTCGGTCGTACGGCGGCCATGGCGACGTGGCTCGCGTCGACGATCGTCCTCGCCGCGCTCACCGCGTGGGTCGGCATCGGCTGGTGGCGCGGACCGCTCGCCCTCGTGGTCGCGACCGTCCTCGTCGGCCTGCTGGTCCGACGGGCGGTGGCGCGGTTCGGAGGAGCGGGGGCGTGGCGGTTCAGGCCGCCACGCCCTTCGCATTTATCCTCCCTGTCGCGCAGCGATGGGGAGGGGGACCGCCCGAGTAGCGGGTGGTGGAGGGGGAAGAAAACCCCTCCGTCAGCCCTGCGGGCTGCCACCTCCCCATTCCTTCGGAACAGGGAGGATTAAGTTCAGACCGTACGTTTCCTCAACAGATACCGCCACACCCCCACGCAGTTGATCGCGAACAGCGCCACGTTCTGCAGCCCGATCCCCTCGGCCTCGTCGTCAAGAAAACCCCAGGCCACCAGCGCGATCGAACTGGTGACGAACACCACGAAGCCCCAGCCGGTCCACTTGCGGCCGAGGTCGAGCGATACGATAAGCGCCGCCACGGTTCCCGCAGCGGCGCCATAGTATTGCAGGCATTGCAGGACGACTTGGTGCATCCTCTCGCCTTCTTTCTCAGGCCCTGTTGTTTTTTGTCAGGCCCGGGCTCTTGCGGCCCCTCTCCAAATCGAACGTCATGCGAGCAGTAGCGGCTCCAGCTCCTGCGGCCGGGCGCTGTCGGGGCATCCGGCAAGGGCATAGGAAATCGCGGCAAGGATCGCCTGACGTGTAAAAGGTTTCTGGACGACCCCGATCGCGGTTGGCGCTGGAGTGTCGATCTGTCCGGGATTGGCGGTGACGTAGATCACCCGCGCACCATAGCGCCCCGCAAGATCGCGCGCGATCGCCGGGCCGGTGAGCCCGTCGCGCAAGTTGAGATCGACGAGCGCTACGTCCGGAACATCCCCGAGCCGGCCCAGCGAGGCCATGTCGGGAACGGTGCCGACGACGGCATGGCCGCCATCGGCAAGAATGTCTTCCAGTTGCAGTGCCACCAGGAATTCATCCTCGACGATGAGGATCTTTCCGGAACTGGCGACCATCGCATCCAAGGCGCTCTATCCCGGTTCAGGCCGCCATGCGGTGCGCGAGGCGCGCCGTGTCGGCATCGATGTTGGCGATCTTGACCAATTCACCGAAGAACGCGTCGATCGCCTCGCCGCTGAGGACGAAGTTGTGGCGGAAGTCCGGCAGCTGGCCGGATTCGATGATCTTCGAGAGCATCGCGCGGGCGCGGCAGATGCGGCTCTTCACGGTGCCGAGCGCAATGCCGCAGATCTCGGCGATCTCTTCGTACGAGAGGTTGCCGGCCGCGACGAGCACGAGGGCTTCGCGATAGGTTTCGGGGATCGCGGTCAGCGCGCGCAGGACGTCGGCCAGTTCGATGGCGCTTTCCTGGCTGGCTTCGGCGCGCAGGATGCGCTCGGCGGCCAGTTCGTCGTACTCGCCATGGAAGCGGGCGCGGCGGGCTTCGGAATAGAAGTGGTTGCGCAGGATCGTGAACGTCCACGCCTTGAAGTTGGTGCCTGCGGCATAACGCTCGCGAGCGGCCCAGGCGCGCAGCATGGCTTCCTGCGCCAGATCGTCGGCGCGGTCGCGGCAGCCGCACAGGCCGCGTGCGAATGCACGCAGGTGCGGCGCTACCTCTGCCAGCGCGCGGCGGAAATCACGATCGCTGAGCGCGACCTTTTCGGGCTGGACCCCTTCGACGCCTACTTCGACAACAGTCGACATTGCGTTACCCTCCTCTGAGAAAACCAGTCGGACACCTAACGGCGATGCGGCGAAATTGGTTCCCGGAACGACTGGAAAATCCAACAAAGGGCTGAGGAGCCGAGAGATTCCAGCGATGAACCGAAAATTCCCATCCGGTTTTCCCGGAACCCAACCCGACACACCGGAACCATAAAAATGAGGCCCCCGGCCACGTTGAAGTGGACGAGGGCCTCCGGGATCGGATCACCACCGGTTTGCGGGGGGGTGGGGGAGCCAGTGGTGATATTGTGGGAACGTAGCGCCCCTTCGTTGGTTCCCGGAAAAGCGTCTCACCGCAAAAAATTTTCCGGTTGCCCTATACGCCCGGCGGAGTCAGACAAACGACACCGGCCTTCCGGCGCAAAGGGCGCCTATCGACGTGCAATCGGGAAGCCAACTTCCCCCATAGGCCTTGAGGAACTTGAATGTCCGTCTCTGATCAGATTGCGATCCAGCTGCCTTACCTGCGCCGCTATGCGCGCGCCCTCACCGGCTCGCAGCATTCGGGCGACGCCTATGTCCGCGCCACGCTGGAGGCGGCGCTTGCCGACCGCTCGCTGCGCGACGCCATCGCCCGCAGCCGCGCGGCGCTTTACGAAGCCTTCACCCGCATCTGGTCGACCGGCCATGTCGAGGAGCCCGCAGGCGACATCGGCGGCGCGCACGAACAGGCCGCGCAGGAACGCCTCGCCGCCGTTGCGCCGACGCACCGGCAGGCGCTGCTGCTGACCTCCGTGGAAGAATTCACGCGCGAGGAAACCGCGACGATCCTCGGCCTTGAGGTCCTGGAAGTGGACGCGCTGGTCGCCCAGGCCATCGCCGAGATCGAAGGCGAAAGCGCCACCCGCGTCCTCATCATCGAGGACGAGCCGCTGATCTCGATGCAGCTGGAAGGTCTCGTCACCGATCTCGGCCACACCGTCGTCGGCACCGCCGCCACGCACAAGCAGGCGGTCGAGATCTTCGAGAAGCACCCCGCCGGCCTCGTCCTTGCCGATATCCAGCTGGCCGACGGCAGCTCGGGCATCGATGCGGTGGAAGACCTGCTCAAGTTCGGCGAAGTGCCGGTGATCTTCATCACCGCCTACCCCGAACGCCTGCTGACCGGCGAGCGGCCGGAGCCGACCTACCTCGTCACCAAGCCGTTCCAGGAAACCACCGTGCGCGCGACGATCAGCCAGGCGCTGTTCTTCAACTCGACCCGCCCGCAGGCCTGAGTTCGAATCGGGTACGCCCCTTCGGCCGCCGGATCAGAGCGGCGGCTGGGGGGCGTACCCGCTGGGCTCGCGCCCCGACTGGAAGAGGAAATCCTCGATCGGCGGGGTGAAGCCCAGCCGCCGCACGACGGTCTCGGGGATCAGCGCGTCGAAGCGCATGCCGATGCAGCGGCCGACCTGCCACACCACCTGACCCTGCACGGTGCCCTGCCCCTGCAGATCCAGCGTCGCCGAACGCTCGCGCATGTCGCGGTCGCGCGTCATCTCGAACATGCAGCCGCCGACCGAGAGGTCGTAGAGAAAGACCTGCTCCCGCGCTCCGTCGACCAGACAGGTAACGTCCTGCTCGACGATATGACGGCTCCAGTTACGCGCTTCCATCGCAATTACCCCCGATGATGTCGCGAAGGAACTACTGCGGCACGGCTTAAGTAATCGATAATAGGCATTGCATCGTCATTGCGAGCGAAGCGAAGCAATCCAGGGCGGATTACAAAGCCCTGGATTGCTTCGCTTCGCTCGCAATGACGAAAGCGCGGCTTTGCTACCGCCGCTCGTTCCTCAGAACGAATTCGCGCGAGGCACGGACCGGCACCTTGAGACGGCATTCGACGCCGCCGGGCTCGAACCGCAAGTCCACTTCCGACTTGAGTTCGTGCGCTACGATCTTCTCGATCAGGTCGCGCCCGAAGCCGCGCTTGGTCGGCTCGGACACCGGCGGGCCGCCCTCCTCGCGCCAGTGGATTTCCGCAAGGTCGGGCGAGGCCAGCGTCCAGTGGACGTGGATGCGTCCCTCGATCGTGCTGAGCGCCCCGTACTTGGCAGCATTGGTCGCCAGTTCATGGATGGCGAGACCCAGCGACATGGCATCGTTGGGCGCCAGCTTGATCCCCGGCCCGGCCATGACGACGTGGCTCTCGTTGCCCTCCATATAAGGCGCGAGTTCCGAGCGAACTATGTCGCCCAGCGCCGCGTGGCCCCAGTCGGACTGCGAGAGCAGGTCATGCGTCGCCGAAAGCGCCCGGATGCGCGCGGTCAGGCTCTCGGTAAAATCGTCGATGCCCTTCGAGCGCCGCCGCGTCAGCGCCGCGATCGACAGTACGTTCGCCAGCGTGTTCTTGACGCGGTGGTTCAGCTCGCGCGTCAGCGAGTTGCGGATCGAGGCCTGGTTGGTCAGCCAT
Organism: Novosphingobium sp.; assembly: GCA_047605225.1. Classification (GTDB taxonomy): domain Bacteria; phylum Pseudomonadota; class Alphaproteobacteria; order Sphingomonadales; family Sphingomonadaceae; genus Novosphingobium. The sequence continues at coordinate 28,891 of JASGGD010000032.1, read as the reverse complement.
TCCAGTACCACGCGGTCTTCCGCCGCACGCTTGGTGATCAGCCGCCCGATCGCCATGACCATCAGCGAGGCGAGCGCCCCAAAGAACAGCGTCAGGCGCGAGAGCGGCGAGAGCGCATTGGCCTGACGGTCGCTGACCTCGACGATCCAGGCCTGCCCGGCGACGTCGATGCGCCGCTCTATGGTCGGCCCAGTCAGCCCGTCGGCGCCGCGCTGTTCGGCCAGCAACGTTTCGGGCGCAACGTGATCGTCGTAGATAGCGATGTCGATGCTGTCGTTTCGGTACAGTTCGCTGGCGGAGCCCAGAAAAGTCTGCGCCTTGAACGGACTATAGACGAACCCCTTCACCCAGCGCCGCCCGCGGCGATCGATGGTCACCGGCATATAGATGAGGAATGCCGCATCGGTCCGCTGCTCCCGCCCCGGGTAGCGGTAGCCATCCTGCGCAAGCTGGACGACACCCGTCGCTGCCGGGCCGCGCCGCGCCATCGCCCGCTCCATCGCCTGACGGCGAACGGGCTCCGAATACATGTCGAAGGCGAGCGCACGCTTGTTGCCCGGCGATTGCGGCTCCAGGTAATAGACCGGAACGGCGTACTTCTGCCCCGGCGCGGGACGCGGATCGACGCTGAAATCCAGCCGTCCGCCGCCCTGCACGGCGAACTCGAAATCGGCCAGCTTGTCCACCGGGATCAGCGGCGCCCAGCCCATGCCGAGCGATCCGTAGAGCGTGCCGTCGCCCTGCAGGTCGCGCGAAAACTCTGCGAACTGCTCGGGCGAGACGACGTCCTGCGTCGCGAACAGCGCGCTGCCCGCCCGCAGCAGCGCGATATTCTCGGTCACCCGGCGCTGGAGGGCGGAGGAAATCTCGGTGAGCTGGCGGTCGAGTTCGATCGCGCGCGTCTGTTTGTCGGCGCGCTCGATCGCCATGACCGAGATCGCCGTGGTCATGCTGGCGATGAGGAACAGCAGGAACGGCCAGCCGCGCGGATACCTGTGGAACCACGCCTGCTTCTGAACCCTGTCGAGCAGAGCCTGGTCAATCACCCGGCAACGTCCTGCACCATAAACTCCGTCGCGTTGCGATCACTTATGACCACAAGCATTGCGCTATGCCAACACTTTACGCCGAGGGGAACCATGGTGGGCATCGATTGTTCCATCTGCAAACGACGTCCGCTCGACTTGCAGGCCGGACGATGCCCGAGACAGCGCCCCACCCTCCAACAGCGTTCGCGCGAAAGGAAACCGAGGCTGCGCGGCGGGCTTGACCACTCCCCGGTCTCGCCGCAAGTGTGCTTTCGGTGAAAGGGAGTTCGTGTTGAATCAGCCCAATGGACGCGGTGAATCCGGCTCTGTGCCCGGCCTGCCGCCCGAAGTCCGTCGAGATGGAGAACCCGGCTGGGCCGGGGGGTTGAGGAAGCTCTACAACTCCGTGGTGGAAGAGCCGCTGCCGGACAGCTTCAAGGATCTCCTGAAGAAGCTGGACGACGACGGCGATGCCTGAGCGGATCGCACCCAGCGCCGCCGACGAAGGTTTCCGCAAGGAACTGCTCACCGTCCTCCCCCATCTGCGCGCCTTTGCCCGTGGCCTTTCCGGCCGTCCTGACTTTGCCGACGATCTCGTGCAGGAAGCCGCGATCAAGGCGTGGACCGCGCGCGAACGCTATCAGGCGGGCACCAACATGCGCGCCTGGACCTTCGCGATCCTGCGCAATCACTACTTGTCCGAACTGCGCCGTTCCCGCCGCCAGACCGACCTCGACGAAGGCGTGGTCGAGAAGATGCTGGTGATGGAAGCGGATCAGGAAGGCCCGCTTCACCTCGACGACATGGAGGCCGCGCTGCAGAAGCTGGCCCCCGAACGGCGCGAAGCGGTGCTGCTCGTCGGTGCCTCCGGATTCAGCTACGAGGAAGCCGCCGAGATCGCGGGCTGCCCGATCGGCACGATGAAGAGCCGCGTCGCCCGCGCCCGTGCCGACCTTGCCCGGATGCTCGACGGCGACCAGCCGCAGCAGGTCGAGGTCAAGGCGCGCAAGACGGGCTGACCGGCTGCCGCAACGGCGGCAGCGCCACCAAACACGCCAGCGCCGCCAGATGGAACGCGAGCGCCGCTGCCGTCAAAGGCACGGTGCCGCGTTCGATCCACGGTGAGACCACACTCGTGCCCAGCGCGGCGGAGGTCAGGATGCACAGGATCACCAGTGCACTGGCGCGGGCATCGTCGCCGTGGCTGGCGAGGATCGCGCGGAAGAACCCCGCCGGTCCGCGCAGGCCGAGGCCGGTGTTGACGGGGATGAACAGCGCCGTGATCACCAGTGGCGAGGTCCCGCCCGACAACGCATAGGCGAACTGCCCCGCCGCTCCGAGCGCCGCGAGGCCGGTGCCGAAGGCGATGACACGCTCAGCGCCCAGCCTGCCGCCCCAGTGCGCGGCGGTGTTGGCGGCGATGATGAAGGTGACGACACCGCTCATCTGCATGGTGATGAAGTCCGCCAGCGTTCCGCCATGGACGCGCACGAAGACGGTCGGCATCCCGAAGACGAAGACCAGCAACCCACCCAGCACGCTCGCCTGACTGAGTGCATAGCGCAGGAAAATCGGGTCGCGCAGCAGCACCACGAAGCTGCCCTGCCCACGCCGCCCGACTTGCGGCAAGCCGCCGGTCAGCATGACCAGCACTGCCGCCGCGAAGGCTCCGGCGGCCATGACCTCGAAGTTCAGCGACCAGCCGCCGAGCGCCAGCAGCCCAGCCCCTGCCACGGGCGCAAGCGCCGGTCCCAGCGCCTCGATGCTGCCGAGCAGGCCGATCGCCTTGATTGCGCGCGTCTCCTCGAACATGGCCTTGACGATGCCCGGCGCGAAGACGGCGGGACCGGCCGCGGCCATGCCCTGCAACGCGCGCAGCCCGATCAGCGCGCCCATGTTCGGCGCCATCGCGCAGCCGAGCGAGACTGCGGCGGTCGCCAGCAGCGAGCCCACGATCAGCCGAGAGGTCGCCACCCGGTCCCCCAGCGCACCATAGCCGAGCAGGCCGATGCAGGTTCCGCCGACATAGGCCGCCAACACCAGCTGCGCCTGCGAGGGATCGCCGCCCAGTGCCTCGGGCAGCAGCGGCACGGCGGGTAGTACGAGGTCGACGCCCATCATGCCGATGATGGTGCCGCTCAGGACCAGTGCCAGCGTCAGCCACGCGCGATTCATCGAAACCGTCCCCCTTTTCGGAAGACGGGTTTGTTGCAGGTGTGGCGAATTAAGGAAAGGCCCACCCCCGACCCCTCCCGCAAGCGGGAGGGGAGAAGAACGACCAAGCCCTCCCGCTTGCGGGAGGGCCGGAAGGCTTGGCAGCTTGCTGCCTAGCCGGACGGGGTGGGCAAGACCCAAGCCAACAAAAAACAAAACCCCCGCATCCCTTGCCGGATGCGGGGGCCTTGAAAAGCCTGTCTGGCCTTCGGCTTACGCCGGATAGGTCCAGGCGGTACCGCGGTAGAAGTTGTCCGAGGCGAACTTCCAGTTGAGGATGTTCTCCAGGACAGCCTTCACGTAGGCCGGGCGCTTGTTCATCTGGTCGATGTAGTAGGCGTGCTCCCACACGTCGACGGTGAGGAGCGGCACGACGTCCTTGACGAGCGCGCTGTCGGCGTCGTGGGTCGAGATCACCTTGAGCTTGCCGCCTTCGACGACGAGCCAGGCCCAGCCGTTCGAGAAGTGGTTCACCGCTTCGTTCGAGAGCGCTTCGAGCAGCGCGTCGAGCGAACCGAAGTCGGCAGTGATGGCAGCGGCCAGGCTCTCGCTCGGCGCGGTCTTCTCACCCGACAGCGAGTGCCAGTAGAAGCCGTGGTTCCAGGTCTGGGCCGAGTTGTTGAACAGCGGGCCCGAAGCCGACTTGGCGATCTCTTCGACCGACTTGCCTTCGTTCTCGGTGCCGGCGATCGCGGCGTTAAGCTTGTCCACGTAAGTCTTGTGGTGGGCGCCGTGGTGGATTTCCAGGGTCTTGCTCGAGATGTGCGGCTCGAGCGCATCCTGCGCATAGGGCAGCGGCATGAGGGCGATGGTCATGGTCATGTCCTTTTTCAGGTTATTGAAGCTGGCCTGCATTCCGGCGCGAGGCCGAAAAAGCGCAGAAAAGATCGTCGCCTATGTCTGACGTGCGGCGCCACAATTCAAGCGCGCAATCGCGGCATTTTGAATTTCTCATGCGAAAAAGGATGGCGGGGTCTCCGCCATCCTCTCCCGTGGTCGCCGTCATCCTGCAAGGGGAGCAGACGTCGGCGAACCAACCCATATCGGCCGTGTTGTCCGGCCGTCAGGTTTGTCAGTTCTGCTTGTCGGCAGCGTCCTTCATCGCGTCGGACTTGGCTTCGCCTGCCTTCTCGACGGCGTCGGCCTTGTTCTCGAGTGCGTCCTCGGCAGCGCCGGTGGTGGCATCGGCCTGCGCGTCGATCGCGTCGGCGGCGGCATCGGACTGGGCCTCCACGGCATCGGCCGCCTTCTCGGTCGCTTCCTGCTGCGGGCTGTTGCAGGCGGCAAGGCCCAGCGAAGCGGAAGCAACGGCGATCATGGCAAGACGCGAAGTGGCAGTGGCTTTCATGGCGAGAAATCCTTTTCCCTGTTTATGGTATAGGGCGCGTTGGCAAGGAAAGAGGGGAGGACGCGCCCGCCTCCCCTCCTGTCAGAAGTCGCGAGGCTCTTAGCGAACCGAACCGCGACGGAAGAGGTTGACGATCGCCAGCAGGACGACCGCGCCCAGGAACGATGCGAACAGCGACATGATGTCGAACGAACCGCTGGTGATCGGCGCACCGCCGATGAGCGGGGTGATGATGAAGCCCGCGATCACCGCGCCGACCACGCCGACGACGATGTTGAGGAAGATGCCCTGCTGCGCATCGGTGCGCATCAGGATCGAGGCGAGCCAGCCGATGATGCCACCGACAAGGAGGATAAGCAGGAGGGTCATGGTTTCTGTCTCCGAATTGAGTTTGCTGACCCTAATAACGGGCAGTTCGGCGCAAGGTTCCGCAACAATACGAACGTCTCGTCGCAACATCGACTTTGAGGCAACCCGAAGCGCGCGCCCGGGGTTCTGACCTTCAAGGAGACGCGAGACGTGTATACTTCGGTCCGGGACCGCGTGGTGTCCGCCCTTGCCGCGCTGCTGATCGTGGCGGGCGGTCTGGCGGCGATGATCGCCGGGCTCGCCGCGCAGATGACGCCGCAGCAACGGCGCGAGACGCTCGCCGCGATCATCCCCCTGCGCGACGAACCGGAGACGCCCCGGCCGAAGGAAATTCCGGCGAAAGCGGACTCCACCGCCGCCAAAGGTCGCCCCTCGCCGCCCAACTTGCGCAACAAGGCGACGCAGGTGGTCGCCCCGCCGCCGAAGCTGCCGCCCCTGATCGTGCCGCCGCCGATCGTCACCGCGCCGAAGGCGGGCACCGGTTCGGCCGCGCAAAGCGGCGCCTCCGACCGCCTCGGACCCGGACAGGGCGCGGGCGGGATCGGCGATGGCGACGGAGGCGGCGGCAACGGTGACGGCGCGGGCGAAGGCGACGATACACTCACCCGTCCGCGCCAGATCCGCGGACGCCTGCACTTCTCCGACCTTCCGCCCGACTTGCGCGAAGCCAAGAGCGGCGGCGAACTCAAGCTGCAGTACCGCATCGGCGTCGATGGCCGGGTCAGCGATTGTCGCATCCTCACGTCCAGCGGCCGCCCCGATCTCGACGCGACGACGTGCCGGCTGATCACCGAGCGGTTCCGCTTCAAGCCGTCGCGCAACCGGGCCGGGGAACCCGTCGCGGCGATCATGGTCGAGACGCACGGCTGGTATTTTCCGCCGGAGGAGACGCCTTGAGAGGGTGCGCTGGCCCACCCCGTCCGGCTAACTCGCTACGCTCGCAAGCCTACCGGCCCTCCCGCGAGCGGGAGGGCGAAGAACGGTGCTCTCATTCCCCTCCCGCTCGCGGGAGGGGGCAGGGGTGGGCACGATCAGGGCACCAACCCCTCCCCCACGCGTTACCCCCGGTAATCCGACACGGCGCGGCTTGACGCACGCACGCCAATGGAGCCAAGACACCCCTTCGAAGTCCTCGCGAGAATTGCACCGATGCTTTCGCAGAAAACACGCTATGCGATCCGGGCCATGCAGCACCTCGCGGACAAGTACGGCCAGGGCCCGATCCCGCTGACCGACATCGCCGAGACCCAGAACATCCCGGCCAAGTTCCTCACCGTCATCCTGTCCGAGCTGTCGCGCTACGGCATCGTCGCCTCGCAGCGCGGCAAGGACGGCGGCTACTGGCTGGGCGTGCCGCCGATCGACATCACGTACGGCGACCTCATCCGCGTGATGCGCGGCTCGCTGGCACTGGTGCCCTGCGCCAGCCGCTTCGCACACGAGACCTGCAAGAACTGCGTCGAGGAAAAGGACTGCCGCACCCGTGCGCTGATGCTGCAGGTCCGCGACGCCACGGCGGGCCTGCTCGACGGGATGCGCCTGTCCGACAGGATCGACCCCGTGCCCGCCGCCGAAGGACTGGAAGCGGTCGAGGACGTCTGAGCTTTAGCGGCTGAAAGCAAACCTTCTCGCACCGCCCCATTGTCAACTTTTGAGATAGAGAATACCACGTCCGCATCCGCCCCCGCTGCGAGAGGAGATGCGCATGCGAATTGCCAAGCCCGCCGATGCGACCGCAACCGAGCACCCGCTGCTCAACGAAGGCGTCCAGCACGTGATCGAGGCGCTGCAGCGCCTGCGCTTCGGCGTGATCCAGCTGACCGTCCACGACGGCAAGCTGATGCAGGTCGACGTCACCGAGCGCCGCCGCTTCAACCACTGATCCACGACACCGGACGAGGCCGATCACGCCGGACGACCGGACGGCTTCCTTCGCCATATCGATCCGCGCGGTTCCCATCCGCGCGGCATTCGCCTAGCCATTATGTAGGGCCAACTGGCCGCGACCATATCCAACCCCCGCCCCGGGAGGAGTACGAATGCTCGATTCGCTGCCGACACTGGCCGAAATCGCCCCTTTCATCGCAATCGGTTTCGCCGCCCAGATCGTCGACGGCGCGCTCGGCATGGCCTTCGGAGTGATCACCCAGACGCTGCTGGTCAGCGTGGTCGGCGTACCCCCGGCAGCGGCCTCGGCCAGCGTCCACCTCGTCGAGCTGTTCACTACCGGCACTTCGGGGATCAGCCATATCCTGCACCGCAACGTGAACTGGGGCCTGTTCCTGCGGCTGGTGCCGACCGGCATCATTGGCGGCGTCGCCGGTGCCTACCTGCTGTCGAGCATCGACGCCTCCGTCGCCAAGCCCTACGTCATGATCTACCTCACCGGCATCGGCATCTACCTGATGATCCGCGCCATCCGCATGCGCAAGCCGAGCTTCGCGGACCCCAAGTACACCGCCCCGCTCGCACTGGCGGGCGGCTTCCTCGACGCGGCGGGCGGCGGCGGCTGGGGGCCGGTGGTGACCTCCAACCTGCTGGTGCAGGGCGGCGAACCGGCCAAGACCATCGGCACCGTCAACACCGCCGAGTTCCTGCTGACGACCTCGATCTCGATCGCCTTCATCTCCACCATCGGACTTTCGGCGTTCACGGTGGCGACGGTCGGGCTGATCATCGGCGGCGTCGTGGCCGCGCCCTTCGGCGCCCTCTTCGCCAAGCGCATCAAGCCGCGCACGCTGCTGGCGGCGGTCTCGGTCGTGCTGATCGCGACAAGCATGTTCAGCATCTGGAAGTCGTGGCCGATCTTCTGAGGATCGCCTTGCGCCCTATACATTCGTCATTGTGAGCGCAGCGAAGCAATCCAGGGCGGCTCAAGACTGCCCTGGATTGCTTCGCTGCGCTCGCAATGACGACCAAGCCTTTGCGTCAGAACGTGAACGTCACCACGACCGGATCCGAATAGCTCCCCGTTTTCGCGTACTGCCCCGCCGGAATCCGCCCGTAAGCCGTCTTCGTCGCGTTGAAGTTCAGCAGGTTGTTGATCAGCATCGACTGCGAGGTCCCGCCGTTGCTGTTGTTTCCCCAGACCGTGGCATAGCCTGCGTCCTGATAGATGTTGTAGTTCAGCCGCGCCGTGCCATTGGCCATCTGCCGCGCTGCTGCATTGCCCGACGTTCCGGCACTAAGCGCAAGATCGACCGTCGCGTTCATCGGCACGCTCACCGAGATGCAGTTGGCGGTGACCGTCGCCGTCGCCGTGGTCGGCGAAGTGCTGGCCGGGTTGTACGTCCCGAAGCTGAGGTTGGTGGTCGAGACCGAGCAGATGCACACCGTACACCCCGCCGCGTCCGCCGCCACCATCGGCACGAGCCCGGCCGCCAGAGCCCCGAGCGCTGCAACCGAGCGAATGGCGAGCCGCATCGTCATGTCCTTTCGTTCTCGCGCACGCAGGTCACCGGGGTAGCCGCCAGCCGCGCGTCCTCGCCCAGCACCGGGATTTGCGCACGGCAAGTGCCGCCCACACCGGAAACGGTGAGCGTACCCGCTCCGCTGCGCCAGCCGTCGAGCCAGACTTCACCGTCGTAGCCGACGACGCCGACCCCGCCCGCCCAGGCAACGCTCGATCCGGTCTGGAGCGGCACTCCCTGCGTATCGAGCACCTGCAGCCGCACGCCCTGCCCGCCCATGGTGCCGAAACGCACCCGCACCGCCTGCCGCCAGCCCGGCGCGACGACCTGCTGCGCGGTATCGAGGTCGTCCGCGATCGGCACTTCGGCCGCGTCGATGCCGATGTGGTTCTCGGCGTAAGGCTGGAGGCCGGTGACGATCACGCCGCGCCCGCGTCCTGCCTTGGTCGGGCGCGGGCGGTTCTCGACCATGACGGTGACCGGCGCGTCGCTCACCACGTCGACCAGCGCGAAGCCGTCGTCGATGTGCTGGCTGGCAACGAGCGCGCCGTCCACCCGCAGCAGGCCACCGCGCACGTTGATTTGCACGCCCTCCTGCCCACGCCGCTGCGCCGCGTCGAGGCGGATATCGCCCGCGCCGCTGCGATAGGCGAGCCCGCCCTCCAGCCAGGCCGCGCCGCTGTCGCGCCCGGCCAGTGCCCGCGCGCCGAAGCCGCTGCGGTCGGGCAGGTTCTGCGTGAAGGTCGCGGCCGCACGGCCCGGCTCGGCGATCACCGAAGCATTGCGACGCGGCCCCAGCGGAATGGTCAGTGAGCCGAACAACCCCGTGTCGCGCCGCCCCTCGCGATAGGCGGTGTACTGCACGCCCGCCGAGAGATAGCCGCCGCGAAGGTTCGCGGTGTAGTAGGCCGAGGCGAGGTCGTAGCGGGTCTGCCCTTCCCCGCCGATGCCCTGCGTCAGCCGCGCATAGCTGGCGTTGAGGCTGCCGATCCGGCCGAGTGAAAGCCCACCCGCGACCGCCAGCTCGCTGCGCCCGCCGCCGTTGAAGCGGCCCTCGCCCACCTGCCGGAACTGCGCATCGGCGCGCTCGTAGCTGGCGGTGAGGGTGTAGACCGGGGTTACGCGCTGCACTTGCGCGCGCACCAGCGTCCCGATCCCCGCCACCCCCTGAGAGACCGCGCCTGCCAGCGAAACCTCGCCCACCGCGCCCAGCACCATTGCCGCGCCTAGCCCCGCCATGCGCGTGCGGCCGCTGACCTCCACGCGCCCTTCGAAGGTCAGCACATTGGTGATCCCTCGCCGCAGTCCGGCAGCGGCGAACAGCGGGCCGTAGGCGAAGCTGTCGAAGCCGAAGCGCTTGCGCAGCGCCCCCGCCTCGATCGCGAATTCGGAGAGGCCGGGGCGCAGCAGGCTCGGGCTCGCGTAGAAGCTGCGCGTCACCTGACGGGTATTGCCCGCAAGGTCGCGCACGCTCATCGTCACTTGCCCGGCCCCGGTGAGGCGAGGCTGGAGGGTGAGGTCGAAGGAACCCGGTCCGACGTCCATCGACTGCCGCGACGATTGCGCCATGAGTTCCACCGTGGATGCCGTCAGCGCGCTCCCGGAAATCACCGGCAGCGGAAAGTTGATGCTCTGCGGATCGAGCGAGAAATCGGTGCCCAGGAACACCCCGCCATACCGCACCGGACGGCTCCACGGCGCGCCGGTGCCGACCGTGTCGCCCAGCACCAGCCGCATCCGCTCCTGCGGAAAATCGCGCCGCATTGCCGTGTCCAGCCGCACCACGCCGCCCCGCTCGCTATCGACGAGAAAGCTGGAATTGCCGACGCCCCACGATCCCGACACGCCCGCATCGACGAAACCGCCAAGCCGCGTGCGGCCGTTCCAGTCGGACAGCGTCAGGTCGTAATCGAGGAATTGCGCGGGGATTGTCTGCGCCAGCGGCACGACATAGCGGCCGGGGTCGAAAGTATAGCGCGGGAACAGGCTGACGTCGGCATCGACCAGCAGCGTCGCGCCGTCGGCGTCGAGCCGCGCGACGAGGCCCTTCACGCGGTCCAGCGCAACGTAGCTTTCGCCGCCCAGCGTCTCGGCTGCGGTCATGGAATGGGCAACGAGACCCCAGCTCTCGATGTCGCTGCGCCGCGCGAGGAGGTGCCCATCACGCACGACGAGCAGGCCGGGCTCGGCAAGGGCCTGCCCGTTGAGGACGACGCCGACCGGCACCGGTGCCTCTGCCAATGACTGCGCGCGCACGGCCCCAGCGCCGATCACGGACGACAGGGCGAGCGCAGCCGAAAGGGCGAGCGCAGCTGAAAGGGTAGCCGCAAGGCGGCGGGAGAGGCGCTTCACCGGAGGCGACCATCAGCTCACGGCGCAGGGAGGACGACGGTATATTCGCCCTCCTCGGCACGCACATGGATGGAGGACAGCCCCCGCGGCAGGCGCTCGGCCGGGATCAGCTGCGCCCCTCCGGCAAGGAGATAGAACGGTTTGTCCAGCGTGACCGTCTGGCTAGCCCCTTGCAGGGTGAGCGCGACGATCCGGGCATGGCCACTGCCCGTATTGGCAAGGCGCAGTCCCTGCGGCGAGGCGGAAGCGACGAATTGCGGCGCCACGCCCTCGGCGCCCCGGAACACGGGGACTGAAAGGCGCAGCAAGGTCTGTACAACGCCCGGCTGGGCCTGCGTGGGATCGGGAAGTTCGTCGACGATAAGGCGCCACTGCTTTTCCGCCTGCGCCCCGGCATCGGCGGGCAGGCTGCAGCGCACCAGCCGCGTGCCGTGCGGCGCGATCGTCGCGATCGGGGGATTCACCACGAAGCCGGTATCGGGATCGAGAATGTCGGCACCGCCCTCGTCGCGGCTCCATGCGAAGCCGCGCACCTGCACGGTCACCGGACGGTCGGAATCGTTGCCCACCGTCAGCGAACAGAAGCGGCGGCCCGAAGGCACGTCGACGCGCACCGGCATCACGCTGAGCGAGCCCGCCCGCGCCGGGACGGCGAAACCGCCTCCCATGGCAACGAGCAGAGCCGCCAGCAGAACCGGGGCGTGCCGAACGGTCATCAGTAGGTCACCGTGACGGTCACCGAGTCGGTGTAGGCGCCTGCCGTGGTGTTCTGGCTGCCCGGGATCCGGCCGTAGACGGTATAGGCAGTGGCGGAAGTCCCGGCGGTGCCCGCGACGGTGTCGGTATTGACGGTGTTACCCCAGTTCGTGGTCCGGCCGGAATCGGAATAGAGCGCGTAGTTGAGGGTATGGCCGGAGGAATTGAGCTTGCGCACGGTGGTCGTGCCGCCGGTCGTCGTGCCCGCATTGAGGCCGACATTGTAGGGGGTGCCCTGTGTGCAGGTGACGTTGACGGTGGTGGTCGCATCGACGTTCGAGGACGAGGTCGGGTTGTAGTTGCCGAAGGCCAGCGGGCTGGCGGCGACGACGCAGGCCGACTGAACGTTGGCCGTCACCGTGATGGTGTCGGTCACGGTCGCGGCGGACACGGCCTGGGGTGCGAGGACGATACCTGCGGCAAGGGCAACCCCTGCGGCAAGCGGGCGAAGGCGGCGAGCGCCGCGGGCATGGTGAACGTTGCTCATGGCAATCGTTTACCAAGACAGGGTTGCCCAGCCTTCCAACGCCCTCCCCGGTGCTTCCCCTAGGAGGGCGGCAAAACGGCCTTCAGCCTCGGCCGATCCCGGCCACCACGCCGCTCTCCGCCCAGACCCCGATCTGCGCCTCGGACAGGCCCAGTTCGCCGAGGATTTGCGCGGTATCCTGTCCCATCGTCGGCGCACAGCGCGGCGCGGGCGGCAACGGGCTACCCCCGAACGACACCGGCCCGGAGACGACCGTGACCGGCGTGCCGTCCTCGACCACCACGTCGAACAGCGAATCGTTGGCTGCCCCCTGCGGATCGGTGACGAGTTCGCGCAAATTCTGCACGACCTCCCACGGCGCATCCCAGCCCGCGAACACGCCGCGCCATTCGTCGAGCGTGCGCGCGGCGAATGCCTCGTCGAGCGCCTCCAGCAGCGCCTCGCCGTGCTCCACCCGGCTCTCGACCGTGGCGAAGCGAGCGTCCTGCAGCAGCGCCGCGCGGTCGATCCGGCGGCACAGTTCGGGCCAGTAGCGCTCGGGATCGAGGAACATCAACTGCAGGTAGCGGCCATCCGCCGTCTCGTAAGCACTGGTCAGGGCATGGCGGCCGGGGTTCGCCAGTCTGGCAAGCTGCTCGTCCGACAGTGCCGCGCCCATCGTCACATCGGCCGAAAGGATCCACATCGCCGAGGACAGCAGCGAGACTTCCACGCTCGTCGCCTCGCCGGTACGCTCGCGGTGGAACAGGGCGGCGGCGATCCCGAAGGCGACGTTCATCGCCCCCGCATGGTCGCCCAGCGCCGGGCGCGGCCGCGTCGGCCGCTGCCCCGGCACCGAAAGCATGTGCCCGAAACCACCCCGCGCCCAGAAGCATGAGGCGTCATAGCCCGCCCGGTCCGCCTGCTCGCCCCGGAAGCCGAGGCCATTGCCGTGGGCGTAGACGATACGCGGGTTGCGCGCGCGCAGCACGTCGAGCGTCAGCCCCAGCCGCCGCAGCGCCGCCGGGCGGATCGAGGTGAGGAATACGTCGGCCGTCTCGACCAACCGCAGCAGCAGTTCGCGGCCCTCCTCCGTCTTGAGGTCGATCGCCACCGAGCGCTTGTTCCGGTTGTTCAGTTCCATCGCGAGGTTGGCCGAGGCGGTTTGCCGCCCATCGGTGATCTTGAGGCGGCGATACGGGTCGCCTTCGGTCATCTCGACCTTGATGACGTCGGCGCCAAGGTCCGCCATGACCGCACCCGCTGCCGGGACGAAGACGAACTGCGCCAGTTCCAGCACCCGCACACCCTTGAATACCTGCGTCGCGAACATCGTGATCTCCCGTTCCCGGCCATCGACGGTGGCCTCATCGGCGCGAGAATACGCAGCACTGAATTATGTAGCAATCGCTTGGTTCAAGAAATCACTCCTGCAACCAACGCTCCGGCGATTTCCGATTGCCCCGGCGTGAAATCGCCCGTGCCCATCAGTCCTGCGCTTTTGCCCCGGGCGGTCAGATGGCAAGCTGCCGCGCATAACAAGAACGACCCCGGAGAGACCCGACCTTGCGCTATCTATCGGAAATCGGTGCCGCATGGCGCCCGCTGCTGGCGGCGACGCTGGGCATGGGAACGGGCATGTCGATCATCGGCACCGTCACCAGCGCGATCGCGCCCTCCCTCATCGCCGATGCCGGGTGGTCCAGGGCGCAGTTCGCGATGACCGGGACGCTCGGCATGCTGACGGCGCTGTCGATGCCCTTCATCGGCCGCCTCGCCGACCTGTTCGGGGTAAAGCTGACCGCGCTGATCGGCATCGTCGCCATGCCAATGACGATGCTGGGGTTCAGCCTCATCGGCGGCTCGTTCGAGGCGTACCTCGCGATCTTCATCTTCCAGAGCATAATCTGCGTGACGACGACGGCGACCGTCTACACCCGCCTGGTGGTGCAACACATCGAGCATGCGCGCGGGCTCGGCCTCGCCATCGCGGCCTGTGGCCCGGCGCTCTTCGCGGCGATCGGCGGGCCGGTGATCAACGAATTCGTCGAGGCGAACGGCTGGGCCGCGACCTACCGCATGCTGGCGCTGTTCACGGTGGTGACGGGTATCGTCGTCTTCCTGCTGATCCCCTCCAGCCGGCCTCATGCCACGCTCGTCACCGCACCCAAGCGCCGCGCGCGCGACGATTATCCCGAGATCTTCCGCGAGCGGGCATTCTGGCTGCTGTTCGGGGCGATGTACCTGTGCAACCTTCCGCTGACGCTGATCCTCGTGCAGCTCAAGATGCTGGTGCTCGATCAGGGGATCAGCGGCGAAGGCGCCTCGATCATGTTCACCGCGCTGGCGGTGGGAATGCTGCTGGGCCGATTCGTGACCGGCGTGGCGCTCGACCGCTTCGCGCCGCAAGTGGTCTCGTTCGTGATGCTGGCGCTGCCGGGACTCGGCCTCTTTGTGCTGGCGAGCAGTTGGAACGCCCCTGCGGTGGTGACCGCCGCGATCTTCAGCCTCGGCTTCGCGGTGGGGGCGGAGGGGGACATCCTCGCTTTCCTCGTCGCGCGGCATTTCCGCACGGGGATCTATTCCAGCGTGCTCGGGCTGTTGACGGGCGTATGCTCGCTGGCGGCTGCCTCTGGCGCGGCACTGCTGAGCTGGACGCTGGCGCGCACCGGCAGCTTCGACAGCTTTCTGGTGACGGTCGGCACGTCGGTCGTAGCCGGGGCGCTGCTACTGCTCATGCTGCGCAAGGGGCCGCAGGTGGAAGAAGCAATGGGAGAGCCGGTGGCGGCGTGACGTCGTCCCGGACTTGATCCGGGACCGCTGGCCATGAACAGCCCACCTTGCCGGCGCGCGGCCAGCTCTCACCTAAAGACAGCCAGCGGTCCCGGATCAGGTCCGGGACGACGACTTAATCGCAGCGCACGTGCACCTTGGTTTCCGCATTCGGGCCGTGCAGGGTCTCGAACATCGCGGGCAACTGCTCCAGCGCGATGGTGTCGGTGACGATCGCCTTGGGATCGGCATGGACATGCCCGCGCCCCAGCAGGTCGGCAATGAGCAGAAACTCCCGCATCGAATAGCCGACCGCGAAGTGCAGCGATACGCACTTGTAGCTCGCCACCGCCGGGATCACCGGGTCGGGCGCGGTGCAGAACCCGAGGCTGACGATGCGCCCGAACGGCGCCGCATGCTGGACCGCGCGGCCGAGCATCCCCGCTGCGCCCACGCCTTCCAGCACGACCTGCGGCGCGCCGCCCAGAGCCTCGACGACCTCGCCCACTTCGTTGTCCCCGAAGGCGACGAAGGCATCTGCCCCCATCTGCAGGCACAAGTCCCGCCGCCGCGACGAGCGCGACATCGCGACCACCCGCCCCGCTCCCAGGCGCCGCGCCCACCAGATCGCGTAGAGCGCCACCGTCCCGCCGCCGAGCACCAGCACCCGCTCGCCGGGCCGGATCCGCGCTATCTGAGTCCCGTAGAGGCTGATCGCCAGCGGCTCGATCAGCGCCCCGTCGACCATGGAGAGTGTCTTCGGCAGCAGAGTGGCGACGCTCGCCGGTATCCGCGCGTACTGCGCAAAGCCGACCGAGGCGCGCGCCGGGCTCTCCCGGCACAGCACGTTGTTGCCATGGGCACGGCACGTCTCGCACTGCCCGCAGGCGACCGAGGGGAGCACAGCCAGCGGATCGCCCACCTTCCAGCCCGAGACCTCGCGGCCGACCTCGACCACGGTTCCGGCATATTCGTGCCCAAACTGGACACCCGCGCCGAAGTCCCACGCGCCGCCCTTCGTCATGGCGAGGTCGGTGCCGCAGATGCCGCAGCGGTCAACACGGATCAGCAGGTCGCCGGGGCCGGGCTCCGGGTCGGCGATCGTCTCGATCACGATGGGCGCACCGTTGCCGGGATAGATCGCCGCCCTCATGCCCGCGCCTCCAGCAGGTCGTAGCGCTCGATATAGGCGCGGAACGGCTCGCGCGCCTCGTCGGCGGTCATGCCGTAGTCGGTGATCGAATAGCGGTGGACGCCGTGGCTGAGTTCGGGCTTGTCCTCGATCCGGCGCAGCAGCGCTGCGCGGGTGTCATCGGGAATGTCCATGCCGATGAAGCGATAGATCGCCTCCACCGTCTCCATCGGGCGCGCGTGGAAATCGGCATGGACGACGTCGAGCACCTGCCCCGGATGCTGCGCGCGCACCGCCTCGCACTTCTCCACCGCATTGGCCCACTTGGCGACTTCGCGGCGCAGCAGGTTCTCGGCGCGCTGCTGTTTTCGGTCGGGCTCCATCAGCCCGTTCATGTTCATCAGCAGCGAGACAAGGCTGGGCACCGCCTTGCCCGGATCGCGGTGCGTCTGGATCACGCGCGCATCGGGGAATACCGCCAGCAGCAGGTCGAGATGCTCGATGTGTCCGGGGTTCTTGAGCAGCCAGCGCTTGTCCGCATCGTTCATGCCGATCAGCCGGACGCACCGCGCGAAGTGGGTATAGGCCGCCGCCTCGCTCCGGCACTGCCACCAGGCGTCATACGTCGCCGCCGACCAACCGCACGACCACAAGTTCGAAACGAACGACTGGCGAAGCAGCATGCAGCATTCGTGGACTTCCTCGGCGGCGCGAAAATGCGCGGCCTTGGCACCAGGTAGCGCAGAATACTGCGCATCCAACGCCGCAAGGGTCTTGCGGTACTGCGGATACTCGGCCCAGCGCTCCATCGGCGGGCGCGGCATCGGGCTGTCGAGCAGCCAGGTCTGCAGCCCCTGAAAGCGTGGGTCGACCGCCAGCAGCCGGTGCAGTGCGGTCGTCCCGGTGCGCGGCACTCCGGTGATGACCACGGGCGCGAGCACCGGCCCGGCGTCGAAGCCGGGGTTCGCCTTCATCGCCGCGATCGCCTGCGCCCGCCCGCGCAACACGCCGACCACCATGCCCCATGCGGCTCGGCGGCCCTGTTCGGAAAAACGCGGGTCGTAGTCCATCGACTGCAGCAGCACGGTGAGGCCGGGCAGGTAATCGTCGGGGCCGAAATCGTCGCTGCCGGTCTCGGCGATGACCGTATCGTGCAACTGGCCCAGCGCATGACGGAAGGCTGCGGGCGGATCGTAGTTGAGGTCCATCGTTCAGCCCCTCACCACCGCCGCCGCCGCTGGCACGCGACCACGCGGCGGCGGATTTCCTCAGTGCGCTCGACAGGCGTGACGGTGGGCGTGTCCTCAGGCAGATGCGCGCGCAGATCGGCCAGTTTGACGCGGGTGATCGTCGGCACCGGCTCACTGTCGCAGTCGTACCAGCGGCCGTAGATGCCG
Organism: Novosphingobium sp.; assembly: GCA_047605225.1. GTDB lineage: Bacteria > Pseudomonadota > Alphaproteobacteria > Sphingomonadales > Sphingomonadaceae > Novosphingobium. Next base: position 11,647 of record JASGGD010000032.1, on the reverse strand, counting down.
CCCTCGTTGTAGCCCGCCGGGTCGAGCCAGTTGGGCACGCCGGGATCGTTCAGCGCGATGACGGCGCGAAACTTCCCGTCGCTCGACAGCCGCGCCATCGCGCCATTGGTGCTGCTGAGGCGGTACACATATTCCAGCGCGTTGAAGTACGGGTCGTTGAGTTGCACGTTCCAGTAGGGCGCACGGGCGGGAATCTCGGTCTCGATGATCAGCGCCTCGTCGTCCTCCAGCCGGAAGCAGGCGGGCCAGTACGTCTGCTTCACCAGAGCGCCGGGATAGCGCACCGGCTCGAACACGTTGAAGCCGACGCGCTCCTTCACCCCGTTCTGCATGGGGTAGTAGAGATCGGTCTTGCGGCGGGGCAGCTTCGCCATCTCGGTGATGCGGCGCAGGATTTCCTCGGGCGCGAGGCGCGGCTTGGGCGGCACCGGGTCGAGGCATTCGATCGACAGCACCGGGTCCACCTCGCGCTCCCAGTCGTACATGCGAAAGCGGGTGAACATGCCGCGCGCGGAGCGGTCGATCGGCGCCCAGTGGCCCTCGTATCCGGCGGGCCGCTCGGCGCTGAAGATGATGGAGAATTCCTCGCCGAGCCCGATGCCGAGGTCGTTGGTGTCACATTCGTTGTGCCCGTTGGGGCGCGGCATCTCGTCCACCGTGCCCGACAGCGCGGCCTGCGTGGTGAACGAGAGGATGCGGCACGTGCCCCGGTTCCCCGAGACGCGGTAGGTCAGGTCACCCCGGATCGGCGACTGCGTGTAGATGTCGTCCGGGTTGGGCTGGAGCGTGTAGACCGGGTTCCACAGCGGCGCCCAGTCCGGATGCTCGGCGTCGGCGTGGAAGTACATGAAATAGGAATACGACAGGCTCGCCACGGTCTGGCGGTAGACATCGGCGCGATAGGCCGGGTCATCCGGGCGCCAGGTATCGGCAAGGTTGGCAACCGCGCCTTCGAGGTCAGCGAGGTAAGGCAGGATGGCAGGTTCGATCGGCATGGCAGGCTCTCCCTGCCAATTTGATAGTACGCACTATCTAGATTGACGAGGCGCGGCCTATCGCCGGGGCGAATTCCCGCGTCGTCCCGGACTTGATCCGGGACCGGTTGCTGTCTTTAGGCGCGCACGCAGAGAGGTGGGCTGGTCACGGCCAGCGGTCCCGGATCAGGTCCGGAACGACGACGCCACCTGATCCTCGGCAGCCGCGAACCGGCGCGCCAGCACGGCGCAGACCATGAGCTGGATCTGGTGGAAGAACATCAGCGGCAGGATGATCGCGCCCACTTGCGCCGCCGGGAACAGCACGCCCGCCAGCGGCACGCCGGTCGCGAGGCTCTTCTTGGAGCCACAGAACAGCAGCACGATCCGGTCCTCGCACGAGAAGCCCAGCGCCTTGCCGACAAAGCTCGACACCACCATCACCACCGCCAACACGCCCAGCGAAATCGCCGCGATCAGTGCCAGTTCGCCCACCGTCACCTTGTGCCACAGCCCTTCGAGCACCGCCGCACCGAACGCGGTATAGACCACCAGCAGGATCGAGCTGCGATCGACGTAGCCCAACACCTTCTTGTTGCGCGTCACGAAGCCGCCGATCCACGGCCGCAGGAAGTGCCCCGCGAGGAACGGCAGCAGCAGCTGCACCGAGATGTCGATGATCGGGTCGGTCGAGAAGCCCTGGCTTTCGCCCGTGATGAACAGCGCCGTCAGCAGCGGCGTGATGAAGATGCCCGCAAGGTTCGAGAACGAGGCGCTCACCACCGCCGCCGCGACATTGCCCCCAGCGATCGCGGTGAAGGCGATGGATGACTGCACGGTGGACGGCAGCAACGTCAGGAACAGCACCCCGGTCGCCAGCGAAGGCTCAATGCCCGGGATCGCCCGCACGCCAAGACCGATGATCGGGAACAGCACGAAGGTCGTCGCACCCACCGTCAGGTGCAGCTTCCACGCCTTAGCGCCGTCGAAGATCGCCTCGCGCGAAAGCTTGGCGCCGTGCAGGAAGAACAGCAGCGCGATGCCCGCATCGGCCACCCCGCCCGCGACCCGCGCCCACACGCCCTGCGCGGGCAGCACCGTCGCCAGCGCCACCGTGCCCAGCAGCATCAGCAGGAACGGATCGATGTTCAGGCGGGCGAGCAGGCGGTTCATAGGGGGCGTTACCTCTTCAGAGCCACTTGTGCTCACGATACCATTGCGCCGTGGCCTTCAGACCTTCGCGCGTCTCGATGCGGGGACGCCAGATCTTGCCCGGCGGCGCGGCCTCGGGCGAAACCACCCAGTCCGGATGACTGATGTAGGCGGCCCGGTCGAGCGTCATTTTTGCACGGGGCCCGCGCAAAAAATTGTCGATGCGCGCAGCCCGGTGCAGCATGGCGGGCGACAGGCCGATCACGCGCGGTCGCTTGCCCAGCGCCCAGCCGATCGCCAGGCCCAGCTCGAAATGCTCCCAGCCCTGCGGCTTGCCGTCGTCGGGCTCGAAGATCTTGCCGGTCACCGACAGCCCCGCCGGCTCCAGCGCCACCAGAAGGCGCGCCAAATCCTCGACGTGGATCATCGAGGCGCGGCCCTGCTTCGGCATCGGGATGAAGCCCCAGCGCGCCGCGCGGAACAGCTCGAACATCTCCTTGTCGCGCGGGCCATAGATCGCGGGTGGGCGCACGATCGTCCAGTCGAGCGGACTGGCCATGACGATCTTCTCGGCCCGCGCCTTGGAGGCGCCGTACGCCGAAAGCTCCGGCTCGCGCGCGGAGAGCGAGGAGACATGGACGAAGCGGCGCACGCCCTCGCCCACCGCCGCCTCGATCAGGTTGAGCGTGCCGGTGACGTTGCCCGCCTCGAACCCGGCCGCATCGGGCGCGTTGACCACGCCCGCGACGTGGATCACCGCCTCGGTCCCACGCACCAGCTCGACCAGCGAGGCCGGATTGCCCAGTTCGCCGCCGACCCAGTCGACGTGTTCGCGCTCGGGCTGGGTGCGGCGGGTAAGCGCGCGGACGGCGAAACCGGCCTCGATCGCGGCCTCCAGCACCGCCTGCCCGACGAAGCCGGTGGCGCCGGTGAGCGCGATGACGGGGCGGTCGATCAGGGAACGGCGGCTCACTTCAGCACCATCTGGTCACGGTGGACGACGGAGGAGCGCGGCGCGTAACCGAGCACCGCCTCCTGCGCACTCGAATGCAGGCCGACGATCGCGGCGCATTCGGCGGCGTCATATTCGGACAGACCGTGGGCGAGCACCCGCCCGGCGCCGTCGAGGATGGCGACGGGATCGCCGCGCGAGAACACGCCCTCGACCGCGGTGATGCCCTTGGCCAGCAGGCTGGACCCGCGCCCGAGCGCGGCGGCGGCGCCGTCGTCCACCACGATCTCGCCCTTTAAGCGCAGGCGGCCGCCCAGCCATGCCTTGCGCGCGGCGGCCTTGCGTTTCGGCACGAACAGGGTGCCCACGCCCTCGTTGACGATGCGCGCGATGGGCCGGTCGTGCTGGCCATTGCCGATAACGAGGCAGATGCCGGCCAGTTCGGCGATCTCGGCCGCCTGCAGCTTGGACACCATGCCGCCCGAGCCCATGCCGGAATTCGATTCGGTGCTGGCCATTGCGCGAACCTCGGCGGTGACGCCCTCGACCACCGGGATCATCTTCGCTCCCGGCAGCTTGGGGTGGCGATCATAAAGCCCGTCGATGTCGGAGAGCAGCACCACCGCGCTCGCCTGCGCGGCCTGCGCCACGCGCGCGGCGAGGCGGTCGTTGTCGCCGAAGCGGATTTCCTGCGTCGCCACCGAGTCGTTCTCGTTGATCACCGGCACCGCGCCTGCATCGAGCAGCCGCGTCAGCGTGGCGGTGACGTTGAGGTAGCGGCGGCGATCCTCCAGATCCTCCAGCGTCAGCAGCATCTGCGCGGCGGTGATGCCGTGCGCACCGAGCAGTTCTGCCCACAGCCCCGAAAGCGCGATCTGGCCGACGGCGGCACTGGCCTGCGCATCGGCAAGGCTACCGCGCCCGCCCTTCTCCAGCCCCAGCGTCGCCGCCCCCAGCGCGATCGCGCCCGAGGATACGACGATCACGTCCTGCCCCCGGCTACGCGCCTCGGCGATCTCGGCGACCAGCTGCGTGATCCACGCGCGGCGCACGCCGTCCGGGCCGACGAGCAGCGCCGAACCCACCTTGATGACAAGGCGCGGCGCGAGGGAGGAATCGGCGAGGTCAGAGAGTCGGGCAATGGGCATGGGCGTGCCAGCCTCTAGGGGAAAGGCGCAGTTGAGGAAAGCGCAAGGTTGGTCGAACAGGACGTAGCGCGATGTCGTCGCGACCGAAACATCGTCATTGCGAGCGGAGCGAAGCAATCCAGGGCAGCACTATGCCGTCCTGGATTGCTTCGCTCCGCTCGCAATGACGAGGAAAGGGGTTAAATCAGATCGGCGACCACGGCGTATCGTCGGCCTCTTCGCGCTCGCCATCAGGACGCTCGGTCACCGTGGCGGCGGGGAGGTAGTCGATCACCGCATCGAGCAGGCGTGGCATGCCCTTGCCGGTCGCGCCGGAGATCGGGAAAACCTCGTGCGCGCCCGCCTTGAGCAGTTCGCGAGCGTATTCCTCGGCCAGCGCGTCGTCGACCAGATCGACCTTGTTGAGCGCGACCAGACGCGGCTTGTCGGCCAGCATCTCGCTATAGGCTTCCAGTTCCTCTTCAACGATCTGCATCGCCTCGACCGGATCGGTGTTGGAGATGTCGATGAGGTGGACGAGCACACGGCAGCGCTCGATGTGGCCGAGGAAACGGTCACCGATGCCTGCGCCGTCCGCCGCGCCCGCGATCAGGCCGGGGATGTCGGCGAGCACGAACTCGCGGTGCTTGTGGTTCACCACCCCCAGCTGCGGGCGCAGCGTGGTGAAGGCATAGTCGCCCACCTTCGCCTTGGCATTCGACAGCGCGTTGATGAACGTGGACTTGCCCGCGTTGGGCATGCCGACGAGGCCGACGTCGGCCAGCAGCTTGAGGCGCAGCCACACCCACTGCTCCGTCGGCGGCATGCCGGGCTGGTGCTGGCGCGGAGCGCGGTTGGTGCTGGTCTTGTAGCTGGCGTTGCCACGACCGCCCATGCCACCTTCGAGGAAGGTGACGCGCTGGCCCGACTCGGTCAGGTCGATGAGCACGGTGTCGCGATCCTCGTCGTCGGCGATGATCTGGGTCCCGATGGGCACCTTGATGACAAGGTCCTTGCCCGCCGCGCCATTGCGGTTCTGGCCCATGCCGTGGCCGCCGCGCGGGGCCTTGAAGTGCTGGGTGTAGCGGAAGTCGATCAGCGTGTTGAGGCCGGGCACCGCTTCGAAGATGATGTCGCCGCCCTTGCCGCCGTTGCCGCCGTTGGGGCCGCCGTACTCGACGTACTTCTCACGCCGGAAGCTGACCGCACCGGGGCCGCCACCGCCTGCACGCACGTAAATCTTGGCCTGGTCGAGAAAATGCATCGGTCCTATCGCTTCCAGCGCTGATCAAGCGCCCCATCGCGACCGGATCCCGGTCGTCATGAACGCCGCTGGCCGCAGATAAACAAAAAACCCGGCCGTGTCTCGGGCCGGGTGATGCCCGGTTCGTCCGGACACGCCTGAACTGTGTGATACTGGTGGAGCCGAGGGGGATCGAACCCCTGACCTCGTCATTGCGAACGACGCGCTCTCCCAGCTGAGCTACGGCCCCGTTCCAGTATCAAATCCCAAAGCGTCGCCGCATTCGGGAGCGCTCCCTTAGCGAAGACGCCTCCCGCGCGGAAGAGCAAAAATGGAGGGCGCGAAGATTCTCGCGCCCGTTTCCCGCGTTACTGAACCTGCGGTACGCTCGCCTGCGGCTGGACGACCGGCTGAGCCATAACCTGCTCCGCGTTCGGGCGCACGGTGATGAGGCCATTCGATCCATAGCGCGACTGCCATGCGGCGAGGTCGGCACGGTACTGATCATAGGCGTCGAAGAACGCCTTGAACGGCGCCTCCAGCTTGGCGAGGCCGGTGTACGACCAGTTGTCGAACTGGCTCGGCTCGACCGTGTTCAATTCCGCGCTCACTTCCATCGCCGCCTGGCAGAAGCTGGAATCGACCGGCGGCAGCGAGAAGAAGTTGTAGACCTGCGTCTGATACGTCTCACGCGCGACGATCGCGGCGCGCCCGGAGTGTTGCGTGCGGAAGCTCGCATCGATCTCCTTGCTCGCGCGGTCGAGCGACTTGTCGTAGACCTTGAGGAAACGCTTGTAGCCCTCGAGGATCGGCGTGAACTGAACCTCGACGCAGTTGAGCGCAGCCACGTTATAGGCCGAGCGGAAGTTCCAGATCGTCTGCGACGTCGAAATCCCGTAATTCACGGTCTGTCGCGTGCCGTCCTCAGCCTTGGCGGGAATCCGCATTTCGAGCGGCGCGCCCATCGGCGGCGTCGGCATCGGCGGGATCACCACGACCGGCGGCGGAGGCGGCGGGGGCGGCGGCGGCTTCGCGCAGCCTGCAAGCGCCGCGAGCGTGACGGCGACCGCCGAGCCCGCCAGCAAGGAAAGGCGACGACGCCCCTGCTCGTTGTCGATCATCTCAAGCCCTCGGTACACGCATCGTTCTCCATCGCGGGAAATGGTCTAACCCCGCTGAGTCATAAAGCAAATGCCCGGTGCGATAAAACGCACCGGGCATCATGCTTAGGTGAAACTGCACTGTGGATTAATCGCTTCGGAGGGAAATTATCTCCATTCCGGCGGCGATTATCCGCCCTCCTCAGTCGCGCTGACCAAGGAAGCTGAGCAGGAACTGGAACATGTTGATGAAGTCCAGGTACAGGCTCAGCGCGCCGAGAACCACGGCCTTGCCCACGAAGTCGGTGCCGCGCAGGTGGTAGTACTGGTTCTTCAGCATCTGCGTGTCATAGGCGGTCAACCCTGCGAAGATCAGCACGCCGAGGATCGAGATCGCCAGCTGCAGCACGCTCGAACCCACGAAGATGTTCACGAGCGAAGCGATCAGGATGCCGACCACGCCCATGATCAGGAACGTGCCGAAGCCCGACAGGTCCTTCTTCGTGGTGTAACCGTAGAGGCTGAGACCCGCGAAAGCCGCCGCCGTCGCGAAGAACGTGGTCGCGATCGAGGTCGCCGTGTAGATCACGAAGATCGTCGAGAGGGACACGCCCATCACCGCCGCGAACGCCCAGTAGAGCACCTTGAGCGTGCCCTCGCTGAAGCGCGCCGCGCCGCCGCTGATCGCGAAGACGAAGCCCAACGGGGCCAGCATGACCAGCCACTTGATCGGCGACTGCATCATCTGCACCGCGTAAGGCGCGAAGAACAGCGCGACGATGCCCGAAAGCAGTACGCCCGAGGCCATGTAGTTGTAGATCGACAGCATGTGCGGACGCAGACCCGTATCGTACGCAGTCCGGCCGGCGGAACGTCCGTCGAGGCTCGGAGACGCACCGAAGCCCTGACGGGGCTGGGGGTCGTTCCAATTCGCCATTTCAAACTCCCTTTAGCGGGACACCAGCACAATGCGGTCCCGCTCAGGAATGAATATCGCGCCGGGACCGAAAAGTTTCAAGAAGAACCGGCTCGCGTCATTTGTGACAAAGTGTAAAACGGACCGAATTCGTTCAAATCAGCTTCGACGGGCTTCGGCGGCCATTTCGGCGTTGCGATCGCGCGAGGCCGTCATCGCCTCGGCCACCACCTCGGCCAGAGCACCGCCTTCGTCCAGCACGTTCATGCCCGCACGGGTCGAGCCGCCGGGGCTCGCGACCTTGTCGGCCAGTTCGCCGGGCGAGAACTCGGAGGCTCCGGCAAGCAGCGCCGCCCCCTCGACCATCGCCAGGGCGAGGCGCTGCGACTGTCCCTCGTCCAGTCCGAGCGCCACCGCGCCCCCCGCAAGGGAATCGATGAAGCGGTAGACGAAGGCCGGACCGCAGCCCGCCAGCGCGGTGACGGCATCGAACAGATGTTCTCCCGCCAGCCATTCGGGCGTGCCGAGCGGCTCCATCAGCGCGGTCACCGCCGCGCGGCCCGTCTCGTCGAGGCCGCGCGCGTCAAGCGCGATCGGGGACTTGCCGATGGCGGCAGCAAGGTTCGGCATGATCCGCACCAGCGCGCCTGCCTGCGGGAAGCGCGCGGCGAGGCTGTCGAACTCGACGCCTGCGAGGATCGAGAACAGTACCGTCTCGCGACCGACGAGCGGGTTCAGCACCGCCGCAACGGCATCGAGACCTTGCGGCTTGACGCCCAGCAACACGGCGTCGAAGCGCCCCTCGGCAGGCAGTTCGGCAAGCAGCGCGACGCCTTCGGGGGCGCTCTCGCGGTTGGGATCGACGACGGTAAAGCGCGAGGCCGGGATGCCGCCCGCCAGCCAACCCGTCAGCATGGCGCCCGCCATGTTGCCGCAGCCCACGAGCAGGATGTTCTGAAACCGGTCCATGCGCACTTTCCCTTGAAACTGGATCGGCCCGCGACTTAGGCGAGGCCGTGACAGGTCACAAGGGCCAGGCGAGGCATTCGCGGCAGGACCAACGCCGCGAGGTGCCCATATCGGGAATCAGGCTTCCCCGGCCGCGTCCACCAGTGCCGCCGCCAGCGCTTCCGATGGGGTCTTGTCGCCCCACAGGATGAACTGGAACACCGGGTAGAAGCGGTCGCATTCCTCGATCGCAGCCTCAACCACCATCTGCGCCTGCCCCGGACCGAGCAGCCCGTCCGGGCCGAGCATCAGGCCGTGGCGATAGAGCACCACGCCGCCATTCGACCAAATGTCGAAATGCCCGAGCCAAACCTGCTCGTTGATGAGCGCCAGCGCCTCGAACACGGCGGAGCGCTTGCCGTCGGCGACGCGGATGTCGGGAAGGCACAGGAGTTGCAGCACCCGGTCCTCCGGACGCCAGATCGCCTGCAACTGGTACGTTGCCCAGGCGCCCTTGATCTCGGCCGAGATTTCGTCCTCACCGGCATATTCGAAAGGCCAGTCGCGCGCTTCGAAAAGCGAAGCGAGCATCTCCACGGGGGCAGCCTCGTCGTCCCGGTCGATATCGTCCTGAACGGTCCTCATAATCTGCGACATCTGCCCTCCGAGAATACGGGTGCATGGATGCTGCCTGCAGGTGGGGAAGCACAATCCACCCGCCCGACATCGCCTGCGCATAACTGCACAAGCCTGTTCACAGCGTGTGGATAAATATGAATGCGTGTTAAGACAAGGTTCCGGCGAAGCCCCGAAACCCGCAGAATTACTTGGCCGAAAGCGGGTCCACGACTTGTCCGGCGGGGCTGGTCCAGGGCAGCGCATCGGAGAAGCCCTGCTTTTTCGCGTCCGCAAGGAAGGCATTAGCCGCCTTCTGCGTTGCGAAAGGACCGATCAGGACGCGATTGGTGCGCCCCATCTCGCTGACGTAAGGGCTATGCCCCTTGAGCAGCGCAGCATTCTCGCGCGTGTAGCGCCGCCAGTCGAAGGCGATGGCGCCCTTGTCCCGACCGACGCCGATCTGGACCCAGATGCGGCTGGGATGGGAGGGCTTCTTTGCCTTTTCCGCCGCCTCGGCCTTTGCCTTGGCTTCGGCATCCGCCTTGGCCTTGGCTTTCGCCTCGGCGGCCTTGGCGGCAGCGGTCTTGGCCTTCGAGACCTTGGTGTCCTTGACCTCGACCACCGGAGCCTCCGCCTCGGCGGGCTTGGCTTCCTCGACCTTGGGCAACTGGACGCGGGGCGGCGGCGGAGCGGCCGGAGTGATCAGCCGGATGTCGACTGCGCCCGAAGTCGGCATGACGTCCACGGCCGGCTTGCCGATATCGGCGAAAATCTCGGAAAGCGAGAGTTGGCCCGGTCCCGGCACCGGGGGCGGGCTTGTGGGCGTGGAGACCGGCGGTGTCACCGGCGGAGCCTTTGCCGCGAGCGTGCTCGCGGGTGGCGGAGCCGCAGGCGCCGGAGACGCGGGCAGGCGACCGAGATCGAAGCCCGGCGTCGCAGGTTTCTCGGCCGAAGCCAAGGGAGCCGCTGCCTGCGCAGTGCGGACCGGGGCAGCGGCGGACGTACGCACCGGCTGCGTCACAGGTGCCGGAGTCGGCGTTGCCGCAGCGAGCTTTGGAAGTTCCGGACTGCGCCCGACCGGTGGCAATTCGCCGGTATCGCGCTCGATCGCGGGCTTGGGCTCGGGCGGAGCGACGCGATCGGGATCGATGGAGGCCAAGCTCGTCGGCTTGGCGGCGGTCGTCATCTGGCGCACCGCCTGCGCTGTATCCGCCCGCGCAGCGCGCGTACGCGAGGGCTTGGCGGCCTTCGCCAGCTTCGTGCCGCCTGTTCCTCCGAGCGGCTCGCCCTTGGGGATCAGCCCTGCCCCGGCAGCCGAACTATGCGGCGGTGCGTAAGCCGCGATACGCGCATCGTCGCGCCCGATCTCGGAGGCGCGGGGGAAGCGCCCGAGGTTCGCGGCGGCGGCCTGCTGCGCCTTGGTCAGACGCGGCATGTAGCGCAAGTAAGGTGCGATGCTCTGCGCCAGCTGGCCGGGCAGGATGGTGTTGGTGATCTCCACCGCCTTGTCGGGTTCGCCTGCGATGGCGAGGGTGAACGCGCGGGTGCGCCAACCCGGCTTGTCCTGCTTGTTGAGCAGCGGCAGCAGCGTCGCATAAGCGGCATCGACATCGCCGCCGATGGCCTGACTGACCGCGAGGCGACTGCGCAATTCATCCGCCTTGTCGCCCGATGCGCCGGTCATCGCCGCCGCATAGTATCGCTGCGCCAGAGTGTTGTCGCCGACGAGGTCGTAGGCGAGGCCCCGATCGGCAGCGATCAGCGAAGGCATCGCGCCCGCCTTCTCGGCCGCATCGAAACAGGGGATCGCGCTCACCGGATCGCCGGTGTGGACGAAGGCACTGCCGAGCCCGGCCTGAACGCGGGGATTGCCGGGGCTGACTTCGTCGGCGCGGCGATAGAAGCCGATGGCTGCGGCATTGTCCTGTAACGCGCGCGCGGCGTCGCCTGCGTCGATCAACGCCGCCACGTCTCGGGAATCGCGACCGAGACGCGCCAGCGCGGTGCTGAGCTTCTTGTTGTTCTCGCCGGGAACTGCCTGAACCACCGGATGCGAAACGGCCGCAGCGCCTTGCGCCAATGCCGGAGTGCCCGCAAGCGCGCCGACCAGCGCTGCACCGCCGAGCAACCGCGAAACCAAGTGATCCACCCGCAAGTCCTCTGTATCCCGACCCTGCAGGCAGTCTTCCCCACGACGACTGCCGACGCTTCACGAACCGGACGGTCGAACGGCGGATCGGGATGCCGAACGACTCCATGCGCGCAAGGACGCGCGCTGCTGCGCCATGGCCCGGCGCAGATTAACCTCAAGCGAATATGCCCGCGCTGCGGCGGACTTCCTTCGATGACGCGACCCGAAGGAGCAAGAGACGGAAGCGATGCCCCCGCCTCTCACGGCTTACTGGTTGTTCTGGCGACCCAGGAAGCGCGGGATGCTGATCGATCCCGCATCGCCATCGTCCTCACCGGCGGCCGGTTCGGCGCCCGGACGCGGACGCGACAGGCTGGTCATACGCTCGAACAGGGTGCTGCCGCCGCCGACCGGCTTTGCGCGCGGAGCGGCCGGTGCCGGAGCAGCTTGGCCTCCATCGAGCAGGAGTTCGTCCTGAGTGCGACG